>JAITOD010000073.1 GCA_031290105.1 Oscillospiraceae bacterium | reverse complement strand
GCATATTCTCCGCCTTGTTGTAGATGTCCGCAAACTCATCCAGCGGCAGCGGATTTCTCCCTTTGCCAAACTCAAACGTGAACCCCGGTCGCCGAAAAGCCTTGATAAACCAGTCTTTGTAGCCGCCGTGTGACGCAAGCCCGTCATTTTTAATCAGCTCATAGCCGCTTGTATTCGCGAGGGCGTGCGCCAATTTCTCCGCGCCCTCCAGATACACACCACCGTATTCCCAAAAAATTTCCTCACCCTGGCTGTGCAGCGCGAACACGCGGGCTGGATTTTCGCGCCGCGTCAGTCGGACCAGCGCACGCGTTTCCGGCTCACTGTTTGGGTACGGACCGCCATATCGCCTTGGCGCGGGCGAGCTAATCCCCGCCGCCTGCTCCAAGCCCTGCAAAATGCGCCATCCTGCGTCAAAATTGTGGTTTATATCAACACCGCGGGCATTTGCGTTCCAGTCCTGCAGATCTCCGCCGCTTATCTGCTCCACGCTCTGCGCAAATTCATACGCCGCCGCCGCGCCATGCAACGCGATTTCCACGCCGTCCGGGTTGACGCCGGGAATAACCACTATTCGCCGCGACTGCAAAATTTTACGCAGCGATTTGCCCTGCCAATCTGCATCCGTTTCCCACAATTTACACATTCCTGACAAAAACCTTAGAGCGATATACGAAGTTATCCACTCTTGGCCATGAAACGCCGCCGCAAAAATCATGCAATCTGTTCCGCGACCCAGCGTATACGCCCGCAAATGCCGCCCGCAAACGCTGCGCCCAAAAATCCGTGCGCGCAAAAATGGGTACCGCCGCAACAAATCACCGGCAACAGTTTGCACTGCGGCGTCATCATATGGTATAATAGGCACGTTCTCGGGCACAGGCGTCACTCCTTTTGCGGGAGTTACAGCATATGCTGCGCGGGGGTGATTATATGTTGTAGTAAAAAAATATATGCTGTGGAGGCTTATAAAATGGAGCTTTTTGAGGAAACACTTGCGCGTGAGGAGCATTTTGCGGGGCGAGTTTTCAGCGTACACGTGGACGCGATTCGTTTGCCGGACGGAAAAACCGCGCGGCGTGAGGTGGTTGAGCATTCGGGCGGGGTGATGATTGCGCCGTTGACCGATTCCGGCGAGTTGATATTTGTTCGGCAGTTTCGCTACCCGTATGGCAAGGTGCTGCCGGAGTTGCCGGCGGGCAAGCTGGAGCCGGGGGAGGAACCGCTGGCGGCGGGTTTGCGTGAGCTGCGCGAGGAAACCGGAGCCGCCGCCGGGCGCACGGTTTCGCTGGGGCAGTTTTATCCAACGCCCGGGTATTGCAGCGAGGTTATTCACATGTTTGCCGCGCTGAACTTAACCGAGGGCACGCCTCAGCCGGACGAGGACGAGTATTTGGAAATCGTGCGCATACCCCTTGACGAGGCGCTGCGCATGGTGCTGGCAAACGAGATTGCGGACGGCAAAACCCAGGTGGCCGTGATGAAAATCGCCCTCCTGCGTGATAAATTGACCTGAAAATTCTTAAACAAGCCAACAAAAGCAGCCGCGCTGACACACTTTTTGGTGCGTTCGGTCTGTTTTTGGTCAGTTTTTTCGCGAATTTCTGTATCCAAGAGCCGATAAACAGCTTTTCTTGAATATTTTTTCACGTTTTGCCCGCGCAAGTCTTGACAAGCGGGTTATAATCTGATATACTCAATGCATATATGAATAGTATACATTGAGAGGAGCCAAAGATTATGTCTGAAATCATTCAAACCCTGGAGCAAGACCTTTGCCTGGAGGAACGCTTCCGCGTGCGCCGCAGCCCCGAGGTCAAACGAGCGTTTTATGCCTACGTCAGCGCCTTCCTTAACGAGCGCGGCTGGCAAGGGCGCACTGACGGCGACTTCAAAAAAACCGGTAACCTTATTTTCGGCGACGAGCGCAAGGCAAAGGTGATTCTCGGCGCGCACTTCGATACGCCCAAAACAGGCTACACCGCTCCGAATTTTTTCATCACCAACAACCGCGGCTATGCGGCGGACTGGGTAATCGGCGCGGGGATTTTGACGACTGTTTTCGGCGGCGCAACCGTTGCCTACAAGGCGGCGAAGCACTTCGGCAAAAAGGGCGCTCCCTGGGCGGCAGGCTGGCTTGGGCTTATGGCGGCATACACATGGGCCAGCTTTACGGTGGATAACAAGTTTAACTTCAACGACAACACCAGCGGCTGCATTGCCCTGCTGACAATCGCCGATGCCATTGCCAAGGAGCACCCGGAGCTCCGCGACGACATTGCCATTGTGTTTTTTGACAAAGAGGAAAGCGGTCTTATCGGCTCCAAAAAGTTTAACCAAACCCTGCAGGGCAGCCTTTCGCAGGAGGAGCTATCAAAAAAGCTGCTGCTTAACTTTGATTGCGTCGGCGGGCGCGACCCGGTGTTCCGCCTGTATTCCCGCCCGGGTAAGGGCATAGAAATCGCCAAGCAAATCCGCAGGCATTCAGACCGCGAGGACTTTGTGATTCACGAAACGAACCACTTCCCGTCCGATTCCAGCTCGTTCAAGTCTTTCCCCGCAATTTCGTTCATCTCCGTCAAAAAGCACAAGTGGCCCGGCTTTGAGAAGCTCGGCGACACCCACTCCAACAAGGATAACTACCTGAATGTTGATATGATTCAGGAATATGCCGACCTTGCCGTGAGATTTTTGGGAAACTATCTATGAGAAAAATCTTTGTCTTGCTGATTTTATTGCTGATTCCGGCAGTATTGGCCGCATGCGGAGAAGATAAACCTGCAGCCGCGCCGGAGGAGACTTCAGCAACCGGCGCTGTCACAACGCTGCCCGAAACCGACCCTTCAACGGAGCCTCAAACAAGCGAACTCACCGCTGCGCCCACAAGCGATATCACGTCACAACACACAAGCGCGGAGCAAACGCAACCCCGTACAGCCGCGCCTACGGTAACGAGTGCGCCCGCGGCGAGCGTCACACAGGCGGCAAGCATTACAAGCACCGCCGCACCCAAACTGCCAAGCACCAAGGCGGAGATTTTGGCAAAATACAGCGCCGTTATGGACAAAGCCAAGGCGGAAAAAATCGCTTTTAAAAAAGTCCAGTACCAAGAGGTTCCGCAGGATAAACGTGAGGCAAGCGGCGCCGTTACAGGTATTCTCGGCAGCTTTATCGATCAGCTCTTTACCGGCAAGGCTAAGGCGGAGAAGAATCCCGCCATTGGCGCAAAGGGCGGCGATATGAACGACTTTCCCGTTGTGAATGCCGCAAAGGGCTGTTATCTGACGGATGTTGGGCTGATTAAAAGCGCGTCGGCAAAAAAGCTTGCAAACGGCAATACGCAGCTTAAAATCACGCTGAAGGACGAGAAAAACGCCCAGCCGTATTGGTCCGCAAAAAAGGGCGACAGCGTCGGCGGGGTGTTTGACCTTGCCCGCAAGGAGGACTTTGACGAGACGCTTGCCTCCCTGCCCATTAACGACCCGTACTACGACATTACATATTACGACTGTACGGCTGTGCTGGAGTACGACGCGCGCGGGGCTTTTGTTCGCTTGGAGCAGACGACCTACGGACTGGCCGATGCGGGCTTTAAAACGCTGTTATTCGGCACGCCCAACACGCTTAAATTCGTGGTTGTGGATATAACAATTATTACAACGCAGTGAGGTGGACTTATGCGCGACAGCCTGGATAGCCTTGAGAGCGTATCGGACTCAAAATCCGAAAAGCTGAAGACCGCCGGGCGCATGGTCGCCTATTCAACGGGATATATGCTGGGCGGCGGCGGTCAGCAAATCACGTCCATGTATTACCTGAACTTTCTGATTTTCGGGGCGGGGCTCTCGCCGATGATTGCGGGGATTGTTTCGGGGATATCAAAGCTTTGGGACGGCATTATCGACCCGTTCTTGGGGCTCTTGGTGGACCGCACAAAGACCCGCTGGGGCAGCTGCCGCCCGTGGCTGCTTGCCTGCGCCGTGCCTGTGCTGATTTCCTATTACATGCTCTGGAACGGCTTCGGCATCCAAAGTGGGGTCCTCAAGGTCGCCTATTATCTGTTTGCCTGCCTGTTTTTCAGCACCGCCTCATCGTTGGGTACGGTGCCGTATGAAGCTCTCTTGCCGCGCATGGTGGAGAGCTACGGGCAGCGCACAGATTATTCCGTCCTGAGATCACTGTTCGCCGGCATGGCAAGCGCGGGGTCAATCTGGCTCTTTGAGGCGCTTGTCCCGGCAAAGGAAGCAGCCGACTACGCAAACCTTGGTCCCAATTTTCAGCGCATGGGCTTCGTCCTGGGGCTGGTGTTTGCCATCGCGCCCGTGATTACCTTTTTGGGCTCCAAGGAGAGGGCAAAGGTTTACACTCCCATAAAATGGAACGCGCGGGAGCTGTTTGGGCAATACGCAAGCCTAATGAGGTGCAGGCTATACCGCCGCACGCTGTTTTTGAATTTGTTGGGCGTGTTTGTGTCCTATTGCTCCACGGCGGTTATGGTTATATTCGTGCTGCTGGTCTATAGCAACCGGCAGATTAACCTGCTTGGTATCAATATGTCGCTGACGTTCTTTGCCATAAATTGGGAGGGCGCATGGGAGGTGCTTAGCTTCCTGACAAGCATTGTGCTTATGAAGAAGACTAAGTCAAAGTTTTCGCCGCTGCGGCTTAATTTCCCGCTGCATGTCGCCGGGTCGCTTCTGCTGTTATTCATCGGCGCGGATACACCGCTTTGGGTGTTTTTTCTGGCGTTGGCGGTGTCCGGATACGGCGCGTCGTGCATTCAGTTTATACCGACTACGCTTTTGCCGGATTTGCCCGACGTAGACGAGCTGGTAACCGGTATGCAGCGCGAGGGCACAAGCGCGGGCTTGGTCAACATGAGCAAGCAAATCATGCAGGGGTTGGCGTTTTTGCTGTGCGGGGCGGTGCTTTCCGGCTTTGGCTTGAGTGAGGAAACCGCTACGCCGGAGCTTGCCGCGGGTGCACCGTTAATGGCGGTAAAGCTGATTTATGGGCTGATCCCCGCAATTTGCGGCGTGTTTATGTGGCTCTCGTCACGGAACTATCCGCTAACGCCGGAGCGCCACGCGCTTGTGCAGGCAAAAATCCGTGAAAAGCGCGAGCACGGCTCTGCGGAAGTGAGCCTTGACGAACAGGCGGTCTTCAGTGAGCTGACAGGTTTACCCTACGAAAAGCTGTGGATAGCCAAGCCTCTCACGGCGGATGAAATTTCTGCCGAGGTTGTTATATGAACAAAATGCAAGTTAGGGCGCAGGACAGCAAACCTGAGTTTTCGTCAGACGCCGCTGCGCGGTCGCCCTCGGGCATGGCCCGCAGGACATTCACGGAATTGACCAATGCGCACCCCTGCTTTGCCAAAGGGAGCAAGCCCAACAAGGGGAGGATTCACCTGCCTGTCAGTCCGGGCTGCAACATCTCCTGCCGCTTTTGCGACCGAAAGCGCGACGATGTGACTCAAGCTCCGGGAGTGTCGTCGTCAATCGTTACGCCGGAGGAGGCGGTTGGCGCTCTGCGCCGCGCTCTGGAGCTCTGCCCCGAAATCACCGTGGCCGGCATTGCGGGTTCCGGCGAGAGCCTTGCTACACCATACGCGCTCGAAACCTTTCGGCTGATAGAGCGGGAATTCCCCGATATAATCAAGTGCATGAGCACAAATGGGCTGCTGCTGCCGCAATATGCCGACGAAATCATCGCCGCCAAGGTGGATACACTCACGGTTACGGTCAATGCGGTTGCCCCCGAAATTCTTGCGCAGATTGTGGATGGTGCTGACCCGGACGTGCTAATTCGCAATCAGCTTGCAGGTATTCGCGCGGTAACGGCCGCCGGTGTGACAGTTAAGGTCAACACTGTGCTGATCCCCGAAATCAACGCGGACCACATTGCGGCAATCGCCAAAAAAATCAGCAAGGCGGGCGCGAAAATCTATAACATCATCCCACTGATTCCTCAAAAAGAGCTTGCGTGGTGCAGTGCCCCGGGCTGTGCGGAAATCAATGCTGCGCGCGCCGCTGCAGAGCAGTATATCCCCGTCTTCCGTCACTGCCAGCGCTGCCGTGCAGACGCGGCGGGAATGTTGGGCGGCACGGATATCTCACGGCAAATTTATGCGCGGACAATTAATGCTGAAAACACATTTTCACACGGATAAGGAGCGGAAATCATGCG
>JAITOD010000053.1 GCA_031290105.1 Oscillospiraceae bacterium | reverse complement strand
CAATGTCCATCAGCGTAACATCCTTTTGGCGCTGACCATAGACCTCCTCGCGCAGGGCAAGGTATTGCAGCCACGCTTTCTCCAACGCAGGAGTGAGCTTACTCCGGGCAAAATTCACCTTGGCAAGCCGGGTAGAAAAGGTTGTGTGGCGGCAGTGGTCGGACCAATATGTATCAATTACGCGCAGCTCGGTTTCGCTTGGGTCGCGCTTCTCGGAGGCAAAATAATCGCGGCAAAAGCATAAATCGGCCGCCGTCATTGCAAAGCCGCCCGCCGCATGGTATGCGGAAACCGCTGCGTCGTCCCAAACGATAAAGCCCGTCACAATCGGCACATCCTGCGGCTCCGGCGCTGGGATTTCCAGTGTTTCCGGCAGTTTGGGGGATGCCTCGCGGGATTCCACGGGATTGATGAGGTACGCCTTGATTTTCTCGCGCTCCGCGTTTGATAAATCCCCAAATATTGCATAAACCCGTGCTGTGCGGACGATCGGACGCTCGCCGCCTGTCATGAGGGCAATGCATTGAGCCGCGCTGTCCGCCCGCTGGTCAAACTGACCGGGCAGATATTCCGCCGCAAATATGAAAGCGTCCAGCTCCGGCAAATCAGAGCAGATATTATCGGCATTGGGTTCGCTGAAGACTGTATGCGCGGCTTGTTGGAGCTGCGCCGCGTCCGGCCCCTGCACGTCATAGCGATGGAACAGGCGTAAAGCCGTGATTGTGTTTATCCCCAGTGTGCCGCGCAAATCGCGCTCCAGACCTGCTGCCTCAACATCAAACCCCGGCTTCTTCTCCGAAAAAATGCGCTGTACAGACATGCTGTCCCTCCATAACCATTTACCGCTGATGTGCCAATACTGAATATTATAGCACATTTTGCGGGGGAATTATAGGGGGCAGAAAAAGACGAGGTTTTGCGGGGTGATTTTTTGGGGAGGTAGGGGGCTTTTAGGGGGGGGGGAGGGGCGAAATGCCGCTAAATAAACATACTATCAGCTCAGAGCTGATAATATGTACTCATAGCATGTAAATTTCGCACTAAAACATAGCGCTCATAATTAATTTATGCCAAAATCACACAAAAACACACGCCGACATGGCAATCAGTATGCCGTCAGCGTCCTCTTTCCGCAGGAGTGAAAATTACAGCAACGCGGCAATGTCAGCCGCCCCAGAACTCCGCCGCAACCTCTGCGACTGCCTTGGCAAACTTTTCCTTAGACGCAGTGCTGTCGAGTTTTTTGACATCGTTTGGGTTGTCCAAAAACGCGCACTCCACCAAAATGCCGATTGGAAATGAACTGCAAACATAAAAGTTGCCGCCCGGCGCATAGTCGTCGCCCTTTGCGCCGCGGTTTTTCAGTCCCGCCGCCGCAGAAAGTCTCGGCGCAAGCAACTCCGCCAAGCGTTTACCTTCGGCGTTGCCGCTGTCGTACCAAACCTCAAGTCCCTCGGCAGTGCCGCCGCCGATGTTATAATGGAATTCCAGCAGTATATCCGGTCTCCAAGGCTGATACAGCGCAAGCTTGGTTTCCTTATCGCACTTGGAGTTGTCCGTGCGGTTCATCAGAGTTTCGTACCCGCGTGAAGTGAATTCTTTGTTGACCGCCAGCGCAATCGCCAGCGTTTTAACGTCCTCGTAAACGCCGCCGGAATAAGCGCCCGTATTGCCCCCGTGCCCGGCCGAAATACCAACGCGCGGCAGACTTAAGTTTGTTGACAGGCCCATTGCGGACAGGATTTTTTGCAGCTGCGAAATAATCGGCACAATGTAATCAATGAAGAACGCCAGAGAGGAATCCGCTTGCTCTGACGCGCTTACATTCGCGCCTGGAAGCGCAACAAAGACGCACACCGCCAGCAATGCGGCGAGGATACGCAAGAACGGCTTTTGCTTTGACATATTATGGTTCCCTTACAATGATAGTTTTGCGTGCACACTTTTATGCTGAGGATAAGTATACAACAATTTTAGAAAACAGTAAACAGGAAAATCTAAACAAATTGTATTAAAAGCTGAAAATTTTACACACCTGATATTCGGCATCAGTGTCAAGCCGCTGCATTGCCCGGCAAGTCAACGCGCCGCAAAATATCAGCGCTGCCGCAAACTCTCCAGCAGCGCCAAAACCGCTCCCTCATCCATTGGAACGGGGTTGTTTTTTATGTTCGGGTGCAGACTCTCCCGCGCCAACTGCGGCAACTCATCATCGGGAATCCCCGCCTGCGCCAAGGTCAGCGGCAAAGCCAATGCGGACTTTAATCGGTCAATCTCGTCAGCAAGAGCAAACGCGCCCGCAAATCCCAATGATTGCGAAAGCGTATCCAGACGATGATTCTCCGCAGTGGCATTGACTCGCGTAAATGCCGCAAGCGTGAATCCGCAAGCCGCGCCGTGGCTAAGCCCATAGCGCACCGTCAGCGGGAAGGAACAAGCGTGAACCCCCGCAGTCTTGGTTTGGCTGAATGCCAGCCCCGCCAGCAGCGAGCCCTCGCTCATGGCGCCGCGCGCGGAAAGATTTTCCGGTTCATTGTATGCGGCTTCAAGATTATGCAGTATCAGGCGCGTTGCATGTAAAGCCAACTCATCGCAGGGCGGTCGGTGGTTGATGCTCCAGAGTGCCTCCAGCGCGTGGGAGAGCGCGTCAATGCCGCTCTCCGCCGTCACGTTGGGCGGGCAGGAAACGGTGAATGCAGGGTCAACAAGCGCAACGGCAGGGTAGAATTCCGGTGCGGCATGAGGTTGCTTTGTATTGCCGTCGCTGATTACGGCAATGCTTGTGACCTCGCTGCCTGTGCCCGCCGTAGTTGGGAGCGCAAACAGCGGCAGCTTAGCCCCGGCAAATATACTTTCGCCAAGCGGAACATTTCCCGCGCCCTGTGAGTTGTTAAGCCGCTTCTTTCGGACCTCACCCGCCGCCGCTTTTGCGCAGTCCAGCACACTGCCGCCGCCCAGAGCCACTACGCCGTCCGCCTCTGCCTCCAGCAAAAAAGCCGCGAAATCGCGGACATTTTGCGCGGTTGGGTTGGCGCGGATTCCGCTGAACACCCGAGTGAACTGCCGCGCTGTTTTGGTCCCCAGCGCACTTTTGCCGCACACCAGCGCCGGCTTGCGGATTCCGTATTCTTCCAAAAGCTCCGGCAGACGCGCCGCCGTGCCTTGTCCGAATAATACCCGCGTTGGCATAAAAAGCTCCCAAGCCATGCTTTGCTCCTTCTAAAAATACTGTATGCATATAGATATACTATGATTATAAGGACTTGGGCAGGGATTGTCAAGGGCTTGGAGGGGAGGGATAGCACGGCGGTGCATCTGTAATGGTGTGTTTCCTCACCTAATCGCCGCAAAAACAACCCTGCCCGCCTCCGCAAACCCGCACTTGCGATAGAACCCGCGGTTGTGTTCCTCGCAGAGCAGCTCCGCGGCGGCAAAAGCGTTACCGAATTCGGAAGAGCCCGTGTGCCGCGCGGCATAATCTGCAACAGCCGCGCCCAAGCCTTGACCCCGCAGTTCCTCCCGCACAGCTACTCCGCCAAGATAAGCCGCCCTTTCCGTCCGACCGAAAACCGCAGCAGCAGCAAGCAAGGTCTCGCCCTCAAGCAGCCCGTAAATCTCGCCCAGCGCGTGCTTTTGCTTGCGCGACATAATCGCCAGCCAGTCCGGGTAATCGCTCATATATTCGCCAAAACCCGCCGCCTGCCACAAATCATATGCCTGACGCATGGTGAAGTGGGCGTTAAGCGCCGAGAGCTCCGCAAGCACCCGCCCTGCCGAGAGAGTGTGCGCCTGTGTGTCGTCTGCCGCACGGTGTTGTATGTACATTGTTTTCACAACGTCAACGTCAAGACCTGCGGCTGTACGCGCGCCGCACTCCAGATGATTGCACCCTATACTGTGCAGAAACGCGCGCAGCTCGTCAAAATCCGCGTGCTCGTCCGCCGTCAGTGTAACAGACATTTGCGTAAAGCCCAATGCGGCGGTGACTTCGCGCCGCACGGTTTTGCCGCTAAGCCCAGCGTCGTCCGCACTTGAATTGCAATTGCCGTCTTCCTGCGGACGTTCTCCGCGCTGAACCCAAAACACGCCGCCCGTATAAACCGCGTTTTCCGGCGATGATGTGCCGATTTGCGCGGGATAGAGCCTGCTCAGGCGCCAGCCAGTGAACAGCTGTGTGCCCAGAATATCGTGCCCGCACGCGGCGGCAAATTCATCTTGCGTAAATTCTGTGGTAATCATGCCGCGCCTTTCGTCTTCATCGCAAAAATCTGTTAACGCGTGTGGCAGCTGGCGGCGGGCAAATCCCCCTCATTATGAGGTGTGTTCCCCCACAAAGGAGAGGGTGTTTCCGCAGTTGGCGGATTGCCGTTAGCGCAGCCGCAAATTACGCGCACAAATTCTCCGCAACAGCCGCGCATAAATCCCGCACGGCGATCAAATCGCGTTCCGCAATCACAGCGCAGGGCGAGTGCAAATATCTGCACGGCACACTGATTGCCAGCGTACGCACACCCGCACGGCTTTTGTGTATTGCCGCCGCGTCGTTGCCGCCCGCAACCATGCTCTTCACCTGCGCGGGAATGCCCCTCTCCTCCGCAATGCGCAGCGCCAAATTGAACAGCTCGCGGTCATAAACCGTGCCGTTATCCATGAACGAGAGCACTGCGCCCTTGCCGACCTCACAGACGCATTTACCGTCGGCGGTATTTGGCAAATCTGCCGCAGTCGTCGCCTCAAGTACTATGGCGATTTCCAGCTTCATGGCATATGCAGCCGTCTGCGCACCGCGTGTACCGACCTCCTCCTGCACGGTGAACGCTGCCGAAATGGGCAGTTCCGTGTTCAGCAGAATATCCAGCAGGACCGCACAGCCCGCCCTGTCGTCCAGCGCGGGTGAGAGGATGCAGCCGCCGTCCGTGTGCGTATACCGCCGCTCAAACGTGACGCTGTCGCCCAAACGGATACACTTTTCCGTTTCCTCGCGGCTCGCCGCGCCAACGTCGATATAAAGTGAATCCATGGCGGGAAGCTTGCTTTTTTCGTCCGCAGAGAGCAGGTGCACGGGCTTTGCTCCAAACACCCCAGGAATAGCCTGCTCGCCGACTCGGACCCGTGCGCCCATTGCCGCCGAAACCTCCACACCTCCAACGGGCGCAACCATAAGGAAGCCCTCCAGCGTAACATAGCGCACCAAAAAGCCAACCTCGTCCATGTGTGCAAAAAAAGCGATTTTGGGCTTGCGGCGCACAAGCAAATTCCCCAACGCGTCGGTTTGCCCTGCTCCGCACAGCTGCTTGTTTATATAATCCCGCACAGCGTCCTCACGCCCGGAAACACCGCGCAGTGCGCACAGTTCCCGCAGGTGTTCAATAAGCACATTGCTCATCATTAACCTTTCTTGTTAATTGTTAATTATAAAAGCAGCCAGAAGGCGTGCCGTGTTTTCAATATCGCCCGGCGACACAATTTCCGCCGCTGTATGCATGTTGCGCAGGGGGATTGACAGCAATCCTGTGGGGATTCCCGCGCGCGCCGTTTGGATTTTGTCCGCGTCCGTGCCCGTGCGCGAACCCATAACCTCCGTTTGCAGAGGAATCCCCTCACACTCTGCCAAGGAGCGCAGACGCTCGGTCAACGCGCCGTCCAGTACGGGCGAGACTCCCAACATCACTCCGCCGGATAACTTTCCGGATTCCGTTTCTTCCACACCGGGGCAGGCGGCAAAGCTCACGTCCACCGCAATTGCGCAGAGGGCGTCAGCGGCGTACGCGGCGGTCAGTGCACCCGCGCCGCTCGTTTCCTCGTGCACAGCAAACACCGCCGTCACCGGGCACGGACAGCCACGCGTTGCATTCAACGCACGGAGCACAGCGGCACATCCCGCGCGGTTATCCAAGCCCGCTGCTGTGAGTGTCCCGTTCATCAGCGTGAGCAGCGGCGCGTCAAGACTCATTAAGTCGCCGGGGTAAACAACGGTGCCGCAATCGCCTGTATCCACCAAAATGTCAGTCCATTCAGGGACCTCAGGCGCGTTTTTGTCCTTTAGGTGGGGCGGCACGGCGGCAATCACGCCGCGGAAAGTCTCTTTGCCCCAAACTGTTACAGCGGCAGCCGGCAATGGACGCCTGTCAACGCCGCCGACCGGCTGGACGCGCAGAAAACCACCGGGCAAAACCGCAGTCACAACCATGGCGATGGTGTCCAGATGAGCTTCCAGCAATATTGGCTTGCCCACACCTGCGCGCGACCAGACGACGGAGGCCAGCGCGTCCGTGCGCAGAGTGTCGCGCTCGCCGAGGTATGGCGTGAGAAGCTTCTCCGCGCCGCGCCCGTCCGGCGGGAGGGCGCAGAGGGCTTGCAGGAGGGCTTTTGCGGATGTGTCGGCCATTAATATTCTCTCTTGCTTATTATTTTTCCTGCCTAAGCGGCGGGGGAGTCGGCGGGAGAGCAGTAGAGTCATACGCCATGTAATTGCGCATTATCGGTTGTGCTCACAGCACTTCAACGCCGCCAAAGGGACGAATACGCAAAACATAGGTTGCGCCGTTGCCGAAGGTCTTGTTCATGCGGCTCTTAAAGCGGACGACCTTTTCGTTGGGCACAAACGCCTGAATCGTGCCCGCAAAGCCGCCGCCATGAACCCGCCACGCGCCGCAGCCGTGCAGCATTTCCTCGCTTAGCGCAAGCCCCAGCGCAACCGGCTGCCTATCCGGGCGGACAAGCGGGAAGATGTTCTGGTTATACATATAGCTGGATTGCCCGCTCTCGATGATTGTCGCCAAAAATTCCTCAAAGCCGTCGGCACCCTCGCGGATTGCGCGGATGAGCCGCTCCACACGGCGGTTCTCCTCATAAAAGTGCATTGCGCGCAGAATAGCTCTGTCGCCAACCAGACCCTTTTCGTGCAGGGCGGGGATTGATTTTTTGAAGCCCTGCTCGCTCATGTAACGCAGCACGTCAGGGTCAAACGCGCCCTTCTTTTTGACGGCGATATATTCCGGTGTGGTCAGTCCCCGACGGATTTGCTCTGCCGCCACCTGCACCATTTCCGCGCGGATTGCGGCGTATTCGTCCGTCAAGTCCTTGTGGTCGCCGCCGGTGTTGACTATGCACAGAGAATAGCCGCTTTTGCCGTATTTAGATAAATCCATATTGATTTTCTTGATTTGCGGCGCGCGCGGGTTCATGAAGTCAATCGCCACGCAGCCGCCCACCGCGCTTGTCGTCTGGTCCAGCAGGCCGCAGGGCTTGCCGTAAAACAGCTCCTCTGCCTCCTGCGCAATCTGCGCGATTATCGTCGGCGGGATTTCCTTGCCCAGCATTATTTTGGAGACGATTGTTGCCACAAGCACCTCAAACGCCGCTGAGGACGACAGCCCCGAGCCGGGCGGCACGTCTGAATCTGTTGCGGCAACAAAGCCGCTGTGCTCCAGTATTTTGAACCCGCGCTTCTGGAAGCCCGCGAGAATCCCGCGCACCAGCGCCTGTGAATTTCCGTTTTCGCCCCCGGGCTTGAGCGCTCCCCTGTCATCAAGCCGTATTACAATCTCCGGGTGCCCCTTGGATTTAATCCGCACCTCGGGCGCGGTTACGGGCGCCGCAACGGCGATTACATCCAGATTAACACCCGCGCCAAGCACCTTGCCAAGGTTGTGGTCCGTGTGGTTGCCGATGATTTCCGTGCGTCCCGGCGCACTGAAATAGCGCAGCTCTGCGTTCGGCGGCAGCATTTCGCCGTAATGGGCAAACAGGCGTTCCACGCGCTCAGCATAACGCTTGCGCTGAATGGGAAGCTGCTCCTCTCCATAAAGCCGGCGGAGCTTCACATCCCTTTTGCCCGCGCGGATTGGCACAGAGTAGGGCTTTGCGCGCAGTTGATACTCCTGCTTTTTTAACATGGTTTTTTCTTCCTTTGTGTGTGTATTTTTGTCTGTGTTCATGCTTGATTACCAAACCGAGCCGTTCGGCGTGACGCAAATGACATCAGTGTATCCCAAAACAGCAGTGAACAGCCGGAGACCAGCAGGATCAAAACCAGCGGGGTAAGGAACGCCGGCGAGAGCGGGTCGAACACGCTGGAACCAATGAAGATATACGCCACCATGCGCGGAGCAAGCCCGGCAAGCGTCACCCAAAGGAAGTCGCCGAGACGGTACTCCATCGCGCCGTAAAGGCGGCTCACCGCCCCCATGGGGAAAACAGGCGTTAACCTCAGCACGCACAGCACCCAAGGGTTGCCCGCGCCGTCTCGCTCCAACAGACTGCGCAGAGGGCGGTTGGCCAGCACAAAACGCCACGCCCTGCCGCCGCCGCGCTTTTTGCCGCGATAATAGCACAGCGTGCAAAGGAGCGTCACACCCGCAGCGTTGAGGGCAAGCGCCCAAGGCGGCGGCAGCACCGCCGCGCTGATTAGGCACAGCGACGAGAGCGCAAACACCGGCACGAACGTACCCAGAGCATAGAGCGCAAGCACGGCAAGCGCAAACACGGGTTTTGGGCGCAGGGCACGCACAAGGTTGTTGGCCTGCGCCAGCAGCTCGCGCGCGGTGGTGTACCAGGGGAAGCGTTCGTCCGCGCGCAGAAGCATAAGCAAAACAAACACGGCCGCAGCAGCAGCGACACACAATACGCCCAGAAATTCCCAAAATCTGCGCCTGCGGCGGGGCTGCTGCTTTTGTGCCGGCAATGCACGCGGCATTATGCGCTCCTTAATGATAGCAAATTTTGCCGTGCAGGTCAAGTCTGTGACGATATAAAGCAAACAAGACGCTTCGGCTTAGCTAGTGTATGCTCATATTAATTAGGTTAACCTAATTAATAATTATGCGCAGCACTCTCCGATAAAACAAACAATGTTGGTTGGGGCTTGACTTTTACCCCCCGGCTGTGGCATACTAAGCATTAGTATATTTTCTATCACAAGGTGTCGTTTTGTGTCGGAATCATGTGACTTTTTAAGGAGAACGTTATGCCAAAAGCTACCGAATCGCAGAAGCTCAAGGATAAATTATTCAGCAAACGCCCCCACGCCGGGCAGGTTCTCACTGACGCGCAGTGGGACGAAGCGGCAAGCTACTGCGAGGGCTATAAAACCTTTTTGCAGGCGGGAAAAACTGAGCGCGAGGTAGTTGAGTACGCCCTGAAAATGGCGGCGGAGCAGGGCTTTACGGAATATCAAGCCGATAAAAAATATAAACCCGGCAGCAAAATATATGTCAACAACCGCGGCAAGGCGTTGATTTTTGCCGTCATCGGCAAGGAAAAACCGGACGCGGGGCTGCGCCTTGCCGCCGCGCATATCGACAGTCCGCGCCTGGATTTAAAGCAAAATCCGCTCTATGAGGAAAACGAGCTTGCGCTGCTCAAAACTCACTATTACGGCGGAATCAAAAAATACCAGTGGGCGACGATTCCGCTTGCGCTGCACGGCGTGATTATCCGCGCGGACGGCGGCAAAATCGATGTCCGCATTGGCGAAGAAGCGGACGAACCGCAGTTTTGCGTCACGGATTTGCTGCCGCATTTGGCAGCTGAGCAATCCAAACGCACGCTCTCACAGGGCATTAAGGGTGAGGAGCTGAACGTGCTGGTGGGGTCGCGCCCGTTCCGTGAGGATGGCGGCAGCGAGCTTGTTAAGCTGCGGATTTTACAGCTGCTGAGCGAAAAATACGGCATTGTTGAGGAGGATTTCCTTGGCGCGGAGCTGGAGCTTGTGCCGGCGTTTCCGGTGCGCGATATCGGTTTTGACCGCTCGCTCATCGGCGGCTACGGGCAGGACGACCGCGTGTGCGCCTACCCCGCTTTGACCGCGCTTTTTTCACTGACGACGACCCAAAAGACCTGCGTAGTCATCTTGGCGGATAAGGAAGAAATTGGTTCCGACGGCAACACGGGCCTGCAGGCGGCATATTTTACGCACTTTGTCCAGGCGTTATGCGAAGCGGCAGAAGTTCCCGCGCGGGACTGCATTGTGCGCACGGAGTGTCTCTCCGCCGATGTGAACGCCGCGTTTGACCCCACTTGGCCCGGCGTGATGGAGAAAAATAACTCGGCATACCTCAACAAAGGCGTCGTTGTGACGAAATACACGGGCTCGCGCGGAAAATCCGGCACCAGCGACGCGAGCGCGGAATTCACCGCAAAGGTGTTGGAGATTTTCCGAGCTGCGGGCTTGCTCCGGCAGACGGGCGAGCTTGGCAAAGTCGACGAGGGCGGCGGCGGCACTGTAGCGAAATATTTGGCGAATTTGGGCATGGATGTGATTGATGTGGGCGTGCCCGTGCTATCCATGCATTCGCCGTTTGAGGTATCGGCTAAGGCGGATATTTGGATGGCACACAAAGCGTTTGGCGCGTTTTTTCTCGCGTAATCCGCAGATATCTATGGGAGGCAAGCTGCCGCCCGTTATTACAACACACTCACAGCGGGATTTTCGGCGGCGAATCGGTTAACAAAGGTCGTGTAAAGATGAAGCGCGGGCAGCATTTTGTTGCGCTGCTGCTGTCGGTATTCTTGCTGATGGTGACGGGCTTCGCCGCTGTCGCCGCCGCCATGCCGGTGATTGACGGCGACCCCGAAAACAAGGAATGGGACGATTCCCGCAAAGCGCTCCTGTTCACTTCCACGGCGCAGAGCGGAAACAACGTGTCTTTTGGGTATTTCTACTGTATTCCTGATTTTGAGAAGGACAGATTTGCGTTTGCTTTCAGGGGAACCGGCGAGGACTGCGGTCCCGGCAGCTTGGCGGGCGTGCGCCTGAAGGTTGAAGGCTTCGGCGCTTTGCAGTTTGATTTCACCGCCCCGGATAATCCAACATACGGCGGCGAGCTGCTGCACGTGCGCAGTGCAATGAAGTCTTGGGGCAATGTTGGCATGGGTGAGGACTTCACCGCTGAGGCGATTGTGGATTTGAAGCGGGCTTTCCCCGCGATTTTAACATTGACGGTGCAGATACTTGACCGAGCGGGTGAACCCAGCCGTCCGTTTTCATTTATCGTGGAAAACGAGAGCGCAATCGTCGCCACTTCTCCGCCGGTTTTAAGCAGCGCGCATCCTCCTGTCAGCACAAGCAAGGCTCCTAAAACAAGCACAACAAAAGCGGCTAAGCCGAAATCTGCCGATACGTCGTCCGCAACAAGACGGGGCGTTACCGTGCCGCCCCCGTCAACGCCGCCGCAGAACGCCGGTACCCTCTCCGAGACCATTCCCACTGCCGTGCCGCACAGTACTTATACTATTCCGCCGACTCCCCCGAATTCGCTCTCCGGCGGCAGTCCGCAGAGTGGCACCGGCGGCTTTACGGATACAGAAACCGTTTCTTCCGCGCCAACCGACGGCAATACACTGCCGGTTGAGGAGACAAACGACAGCTCCGGGAACAGCATTTTGCGGACTGCGGCTTTTGCGGCAGCGTTTGCGTTATTGATTGCGGCTGCGGCGGTCGGGATTTTGCGTAAGCCTGAGGGTGAAGCTCCTGACAAGGACGGTTAGGGGTTATTGCATATAGTTTATATATAGCGCATAGTATATCTCTTCAAAACACGCATAAATACCGGATTTTTGCCGTTGCGGGAAGACTGACGTTCAATTCGCGGCGCGACACAGGCATTCACGCTGAAAGCGATTAGAAGATAACAATAACAGATAACAGATAACAGATAAAACGCACCGAAACATGTCATGAAAGGTCTCATGAGCGGTTTAGTGAGAGGTTAAAGTAAAAAATCATCACATCGGAGAATAATCGCCACTATTGCAGCGCAGCTAATGCATACACCTGTCATCAGGCTCATAGACATAACACAACGTCCAAAATTGGGGTCAGGTGCTATGCAAAACAAAAAACGCCGCGGCAGCTTGCCTGCTGCCATTGCCGCAGTGCTGCTGCCTGCAGTGCTGCTGTTTTGGGGGCACGGGCTGGAGGGTGCGGCACTGCTGGGCACAGGACTTGCGATACCGGGCGGCGGGATTGCGGTGCTGCTGCATGAGGACGAACCCAATGAACCCGACAATATCGCTGAAGTCTCCGCGCCGGAAATCAGCACGTCCGCGCCCGAACCATCCCAAGCGCCGCAAGAAAGCAGCGTTGCGCAGACCATCCCCACGGCAAACGAGCAAGCAAAAGCGCCGGACTCCGCAGTGAGCGCAAAAGCGCCGAATCTTGCTGACACTCCGGCAGATATTGCCGCACTTGCCGCAAAGGTTGAGGCAGCCGCCAAGGGCAGCAAACTCGGCGCGGTGATTGAGGGCGATTACTCCAAGGCGGGCGCGACGAATGTTTTCGGCAGCGTGCGCGTTAAAAATACAACGGAAACCAAGTCGGTGGACATCAAGGCAGAGCTGGCGAAGAAGCCGGATATTGCTGTAAAGAACAAGAAAAAGCCCGCCGTGCTGATTTTTCATACGCACACAACGGAGAGCTATGCGCTGTTTGAGCGTGATTTTTATACCGCTGAGGACACGGGGCGCAGCAAGGACCCGGCGCGCAATATGGTCCGTGTTGGGGACGAGATTGCCGCGCAGCTGGAGCAGGCGGGCTACGGCGTCATACACGACACGACGATACACGACACAAGCTATAACGGGTCATATTCGCGCTCTGCCGTCAGCATCCGAAAACACCTGGATGAGCATCCCGAAATACAGGTTATCCTTGATATTCACCGCGACGCAATACACACGGGGAATTCACGCCAAAAGCCTGTTGCTAAAATAAACGGCAAAAAGGCGGCTCAGCTGATGATTGTTACAGGCGCGGAGGAGGGAACAATCACCAATTTTGCCAACTGGAAGAGCAATTTGACCTTTGCGCTGCACCTGCAAAAGGCAATTGTTGATAGCTACCCGGGCTTGGCACGGCCGGTGTTTTTCTGCCAACGGGTGTATAATATGGATATGGGGAAGAATAATTTGCTGGTTGAGGTCGGCACGGACGCAAACACGCTGGACGAGGCGGCTTACAGCGGACGCTTGCTGGGGCGGGCCTTGGCGGCGGTGATTGGTGGGTAGGGGAACAAGACTTTTGCGCTTGTTTGACGATTAATCAGACCGATATTCCGCAATATCAGACAAGCCGCAGTTCAAAATTTCGCACAAAATATTGAGCGTATAGGTGCTTATCGGGACGTTTTTGCGCAGCCGGTCCAGTTGACCTGAGCTGAAGCCGTATTGCTTGATGAGCTTATATTGGCTGACCTTTTTTTCTTTCATGACTTGCCACAGCGGGTCGAAAACAATCATATCGCAAGTCCTTTTTCTTTGATTCTTATATCATAAAAGAAAGTCAGCCTATTGACAATTGTCCATATTCGGGCTATAATAGTAGTATTCGATCGGAAGGTCGCATTTATTAGGAGGTTATGGACATGAAGAAGTTACTTAGCGTTCTGTTGGCATTGGTTATGGTTGTTGGCTTGCTGGGCGTTGCGCCGTTTGCGGTGAGCGCGGGGACCATAGTTGCAGAAGTTGAACCTAACAACTCGTTCGCGCAGGCACAGGCTTTGCCGCTGAATAGCACTCTCAAAGGAATTATTGGGGCAGGATCTGATGCGGATGTAGATTATTATAGAATGAATTTATCTAAATCTGGGCGAGTTGAATTCAAATTGACGCAGTATTTTGCTTATATTGCCATCCGCATTTTTAATGATGATGGCGTGGAAATGGGGGTGCGGGTATATGATTGGAATTATTTAAAAGAAACAGCAACTAATCAGTTTACCATTGATTTAGAAGCGGGAACCTATTATATTTCCATTGATGGGTCATATTATGGTGGATACAGAAGCGGATACAGATACACTTACTACACAGGTAACTATACGTTAATCAACACTTTCACCGCCTCCGGCGCAACAAATACTGAACCCGATAACGACTTGAAAACTGCCTCGCCCTTGTCCATCAATTCAACTGTAAAAGGTATAATAACTGATGGGTGGTATAGTGTTGATACTGATTGTTATCGTTTTACAATGTCGAGATCTGGGCGGATGAATTTCAAATTGACACAGTATTTTGGTTATGTTAACGTTAACGTTTATAATGATAATGGAGATTTGTTTTGGTCAAGTAATTATGAGTGGAACTATTTAAAGGAACAAGCGAGCAATGAGTTTTCCTTTGATTTGAATGCGGGAACCTATTATATTTCCATTGATGGGTCATATTATGGTGGATACAGAAGCGGATACACTTACTACACAGGTAACTATACGTTAACAAACAACGTTGGCATTCTCCCCGCAAGCGTTGCCCTCAACAAAACCGCCGCCACAATCGGCGCAGGGCAAACCACCACACTGACGGCAACAGTTGCCCCCGCCAACGCCACAAACAAAACCATTACTTGGTCCAGCAACAACACCGCCGTTGCAACCGTGGACAGTAAGGGCAAGGTCACCGCGAAAAAAGCAGGCACGGCAACAATCACCGCCAAAAGCCACAACGGCAAGACCAAAAGCGCTGTAATTACGGTCAAAGCCGCGCCGACAAAAATCGTGCTGAGCAAAGCCGTGACGCTGGGTGTTGGCGAAAAATTCAGCACAAGCGTGACGATCACTCCCACGACCGCGCTGAGCACACGCACATACACGTCGAGCAATACCAAAATCGCAACCGTTGACAAGAACGGAAAAATCACCGCAAAGGCAGTCGGCACGGCAAAAATCACGGTCAAGACCTACAACAGCAAGACGAGTACCGTCACAGTCACTGTGAAAAAAGCGCCAAGTAAAATCACACTCAACAACACCAAAGCGACAGTCGCGAAAGGCAAAACGCTGACGTTCAAGGCAGCGCTGCCCGCAAAAACGGCGAGCTACGCGCGCACCTGGACGACGAGCAACAGCAAAATCGCCACAGTCAGCGGAGGAAAAATCACAGCGAAGGCCAAGGGCACTGTGACG
>JAITOD010000022.1 GCA_031290105.1 Oscillospiraceae bacterium | reverse complement strand
CATACACACACTCCGATAAGGTTGTGCTCCAGGCACTCTCCGCGGGCAATTCCGTTGTGCTTGCCTATATCAACAAGTACGTCAATGGGCAGGCGGTACCCGACGTTTCCGGCATTATGCTCACCGTCAGCACCGCCAATGGGCTGGGCATTTTTGGCAGCGTTCTGCAAAAGAAGCTCCTGCTGGACGCGAATGCCCTTGCTAACGCCACTATCATAAGTCCGTTAGGAAACATAGACGATAAAACCCATGCAATTCTGCAAACGCTCTATCTCTCCGGTGTGTTGGACGCGGTTTGCTCACTGCTTGAATTTGCGCCGCCGGCTTTCCTTGACGCCTTGTATGACGACGCGTTCATTCCGTGCTACGGCACCTTGCCGGGCATGTGGGCGCTTGTTCCGCCGGATATGTATAAGGACGCTAAAAAAGCATCCTTCGGTGCAAAGGTCAACGACCCGGCGTATGCGGATTTCTTCTACAAGCTGGACACCTACAACGACCTTCAGCTCAACGACCATGAAATCCTGCAAGCGGCCGCCGCAAAGGTCAAAATGGGAGTCATCACCGGCTATGGGCTTCCCCTCTGGCCTATCGGCAAAAATCAAGGCTTACAGGGCGACGGCGTTGGAGAAATTGTATACTCATCCTTCGGCGCAACAGCCTCCCCGCTTGGACAGACTTTGGGCAGCTTTTATAAGCAAAAGGTCAACGACGGTTACAACCACATCTCGCCGGATAACGAGATAGACGCCTCTACCGCCGCCCTGCCCAATAACACTTGGTTCATCAAGGGCGCGTTCCACGGACCAAATTGCGAATGGAGCGGCTTGTTTGCCTGGTGGTATTCAACGGATAACCCAACAGTATTCACAAGCGAGCGCTGGCCGCAATACCTCTATGCCTACGGGACGCACGATATGCCTGACCACTACTACCCGGATAGCGTCTACCCGCTGCAAACGCCCATATACGAGGGCAGCGAGAAGATTGCCGCACTAAACAGCTTATGGGGCAACATTCTGCGCTTCTGGAACAAGCTGCTGTACTTCCTGACGGGCGGCACAGCAGGTATCTTCAACGGAATCGCCGGGCTTTTCAAGTAAGCGAACAACACAGTTTCAGGGAGCGCAGCTGCTGCGCTCCCTGTTTGTTTCCTTAAAAAAAGCTGCACCCGCATAGCTTACTTTCCAATAGAAAAAATATAGGGGCGCGTTTATCGCACCCCTACGCTTTTTCTGTTGCTCAATCAAAACGGCGGCAGGACATCCGGGGTTTCTGACTCGGAGGACGAAGCGGTTTCGCCCGTATCCTCAATCAGCGTCGCCTTCACGGTTAATTCCTGCGTGGTGTAGTCGCTGAAAACGCGCACAAGGCTCAGCGTCAGCGTATCGCCCGGCTTGCTCTTTTGGATGACCTCAAGGAGCACGTCGGATTTATCCAGCTTCTTACCGTTGACCGACACAATCAGGTCATTCACCTGAGCGTCAGTGCCCGCAAGCGCACCGTCTTTGGAGATTTCCATGATAATCAGCGAACCTGCCGGCAGCTTTTTCAGCTGCAGTATGGGGCTGTATTGGTAGCTCTGCGAGGCTTCGACATACGAAATGCCAAGCCGCGCTCGCCCGGGCACACGCCCGTTCGTGATGAGCTTATCGATAATGACCTTGGCGGGTGTGGACGGAATCGCAAAGCCCATGCCCTCAATATCGTCACTCACCAGCTTGAGCGAAATAATCCCAACGACCTGCCCGTATTTGTTGACTAACGGGCCGCCTGAGTTGCCGGGGTTAATTGCCGCGTCGTGCTGAATGAGCTTCATCTCGTTTTCGCTCTTCATGTCACGCCCAATATTGGAAACAATGCCGGTGGTAACGGAGCCGTAGAAATCCATGCCCGCCGGGTTGCCGATTGCCCACACAGGCTCGCCCGCCTTGAGGACGTCCGAGTTACCGAATTCAGCTGCGGTCAGCCCGGTCTTTTTGATGCGGATTACGCCCAAATCCGTGCGCGTATCGTAGCCCACAATCTCCGCATTAACCTGGCTTCCGTCCTCAAACTGAACCTTTATGGTCAGCCCGCCGGTGTCGTTAATTACGTGGGCGCAGGTGATGATATATGTGTATTTTTTTGTGCTGTCCTCACCCATTATTACGCCGGACGCGCTGCCGACGGACGTTGAGGAGCGGCTGGAAAACAGCACAATGCCTACCACCGACGGCTGCAGCTTATCGGCAACCTGCTCGCTGGTGAGGACCGTGCCAACCGGCGGAACCGGCACCTTTTCGTCCGGCGTGCTTTGGATTTTGAGCGTGGTGTTGTCGCCCTCAAGCGGACCGCCGCTGTCTCCACCGCCCAGCGCCCCAATGGCAAGCAGACCGGCTGTCACAACGATAACAAGCGAAACCAATACCGCCAAAACAACAAGCCCCGGGTGTTTTTTCTTTGCGGCAGGGGCGTTTGGCGCTTGTGCGACCGCGATGCCGGGTGCTCCGGGCGCAAATGCCGGGTATCCGCCCTGATATTGCGGCTGCGCGGGCGCGTATGCCGGATATGCTGACTGCGGCGGGTTTTGAATCACGCCAAACGGCGCATAGGAGCCAAGCGGCGCGGCGGGAATTATGCCGGGGCGCAGATGAGACTCCGCGGGCGTACCCGGCGCAGCTGCCTGCGAAAATTCACCATCAGCGGAATCCGCGTCCGCAGAAGGCAACTCATCTGCAGGAGCATGTGCCGGTTCTTCGTGTCCTCTAAAAGGGATTGGCGGCGGAGTGCCGTCACCCGGCGTTTCCGGTGTCTGCCCGTTAAAATATTCGTCCATCATGTCCTCCTGTATTACTTACGCGTGTTACTATACCCTTGGCGTGTGTGCAAGCCAAATCGCTTGTGTGAAAATTCGAGGAAATCGCGAAAATACACTGCTTATTTCGGCAGCCAGAAGGTGAATTTCGCGTATTGGTTTTCCAAGCTTGATGCACTGATTTTGCCGCCGTGAAGTTCCACAATCGTTTTGACAATGTAAAGCCCCAGCCCGGCGCTTTTGGTGTCATAGCTGCGGCTTTGGTCCTGCTTGTAGAAGCGCTCAAAAACGCTGGACAAATCCTTTTGGCCAATGCCCGCGCCGCTGTTGTGCACAGTAACCACAACACGGTCGTCCTCATCCAACGCCTGCACACCAATAGTGCCGCCGCCATCAACAAACTTCACTGCGTTATCGCACAGGTTATAAATCACCTGGCTCATCATGTCGCGGTCTGCTGAAATAAAGACCGGCTTCAGCGTGTCAATACCCTCCACGCGGACGTCCTTCTGTTCAATCAGGCGTTCAAAGTTGAGTAAGGTTTGCAGCAACAGCTCAGAAATATCGAACGCCTTGGGCTTCATGTGCAGCTCGCCCGCCTCAATCCGGCTCATGTTTAGCATACCCGTAACCAGGCGTGATAGGCGGCGCACTTCGCCGGACACAATGCCAAGGTAGTGCTCCTGCCGCGCGGACGGGATTGTGCCGTCGAGTATGCCGTCGATAAAGCCGCCGATTGTAGTCATCGGAGTCTTCAGCTCGTGGGATACATTGGCCACAAAGCTGCGCCGTGTTTGCTCAAGCACGGACAAATCCTGCGCCATGTTGTTGAATGATTCCACCAGCGCAACCAACTCGTCCGGGTGCTTCCTGCGCCGCTTTGGATGTTTGGAGGCAGCGGGCTTGGGTTTCCGCAGCTTCTTTGCGCGGTAATATACCCGCGTGCTGAAGTCGCCTACAGCGTATCGGCTTGCCGCCTGCTGCATATCAAGCAGCGGCTTTGTTAGGCGGTATGAAAGGAAGGCAATCGTTGCAATGCCGAATAGAAGCGAAAAAATCACCGCGCCAAAAAAGCGCAGCGTTACCTGTTGGATATATGGGCGCAGCCCTTGAGTGAGCGGCGCTGTGGCAAAAACAGCCCCGTTAACCACTCCGTCCTCACCCGCAGCAAGCGGCACTGAGGCAAAATAGCGGTGCTCTGTGAACATGCCGCCAAGAGTCCCCTCGCCCTTGAACCCATTTTTATCCGTGAGCGCACGTGTTACAATGTCCGCCGGCAAAACACTGCTCTGGTGGATTGGGCAGTTGCCATTAACAGCTATAAAGCCGCTTGCGTCAAGGGTGAGCATATCGGAGCAATACACAACCTGCCCGTCCGTATTGATTATAAACAAATCGGTGCGAACATATAACCCGGGGGATTCAGCCTCATCAATCCCCGTGTTGAGCGCGTTGGCGGTTTCTGTGAGGGTATAAAGCACCATCTGCACCTGCATCTCCCGCACGTCGTCAGTGCGCGGACGCGGGAGCATTACCTGCTGCGTACGCAACGCAACGCGCTGCGCGTTTTCGCTCAGCTGCGCCAGTTTTTCGTCCGACCAGAACCGCGCGATTGTGACGATGAACGCCGCACCCAAGATGATAAAACTCACCATCAGCAGAGAGCTGAGAATCACCGCGTAACGCCGGAACAGCCCGGAACTGAAGAAATGCGCGCGCCGGGGCACGCGGCTTTTACGCTCTGGTTTCAAATTTATACCCTACGCTCCAAACCGTTTTTAAATCCCATTTATCGCTTACGCCCTCAAGCTTTTCCCGCAGGCGCTTAACGTGCACATCAACCGTGCGTGAGTCGCCGTAATAATCAAAGCCCCAAACTTCGTCGAGCAGCTGGTCGCGGGTATAGACGCGGTTTGGGTTGCTGGCAAGGTGGAAGATGAGCTCCAGCTCTTTGGGCGGAGTATCCACGCGTTTGCCGTCAACCTGAAGCTCGTAGTTCGTCAGGTTGATTACGAGTTTATCGTAGCGTACTTCCTTCACGTCGCCGCCGCCAAGCGATGGCGTGGAACGGCGCAGCACTGCCTTAATCCGCGCCAAGACTTCCTTTGCGTCAAACGGCTTGACGATGTAGTCGTCTGCACCAAGCTCCAAACCAAGCACTTTGTCAAACGTTTCGCCCTTCGCCGTGAGCATAATGATTGGCACATCGTTTGTTTTGCGCACCTCACGGCAAACGCCCCAGCCGTCCAGCTTAGGCAGCATAAGGTCCAGCATAATCAGCGCGGGGGCAAACTCCCGGCAGGTGGATACCGCAGTTTCGCCGTCGTTGGCGATTGCTACGGTGTAACCCTCTTTCTCCAAATAGAGGCGGAGCAGCTCGCAAATATTGGTGTCGTCGTCCACAACAAGGATTTTCTCCAGAGCCATAATTTCAGCCTTTCCGGACAGTGTGTCCTTTTTGCAAATCAGCCGACACGGATGTATCGGCTGACACAAGTTTAACAAGCGAATATTTCCATTGTGTGAAAATAGCGGGGATATTATGTGTGCTGCCTACACTGTTATTTGAGCTTCAGCCCGAAAATCAGAATCGGTTATCCGGCTTCGGCTTTTTAGTTTTGGCAGACTTATCGGTCTTGCCGCCGGGTTTGAATCCCAGCGCAAGGTGTTCGGCTTCCTGCTTCTTTTGGTCGCGGATGAAAAACACAACCGCCGCCGCAAGCAGTGCCATGCCGCCGGTGACATATATCCACAGGTTATCCTGCTTCAGGCGTTCAAGCAGTGCGGCAAGTCCGCTTACATTGGTGTTTGTTGCAGCTCCGGCGGAATTCACGTTCCCGGGTAAGGCAGTGTTTGCGCCAAGCACTGCGCCGAAAACGTCGGTTTGCAATGGCGGCAGAGAACCTGAATACGGAGTAATGGTGACCGGCACCCAGCCAAGCGGGACAGTCGGTTCCAAGGAATCGGCAGATTTCGGCACAGCCGCAAAAACTTGACCAAGATTCCCGCTTAAATCAAAGAGCTTCATTAAGCTTGAAATAAGGTTGTCCTCATTCGCCGGCGGGTCCTGAGTGCCTTGGAAAATATGGAAAACATAGTGCTGTGTCTGGTTAACGCCCTTGGAGTCGTCGCGGTAATGGATTTCAAGGTCAACCAACTGCTCCGGCTCGTTCAGGTCAAGCCCAATGGTGATGGGCTTGAGCAGCTTTGCTTCGGTTCCGTTGACTTTAATCGTCACATTGTCAGAAAGCCCCATCGGCTCCATGAGCGGTGCGTAAGAGAATGCGGAGAGGTAAAACTTATCGCGTTTATACGACAGCTGAACATTGTATTCATAAACGTCGGAGTAAAAATCACTGCCGAGTTCAAAATAGCCGAGGATAAGCGTTTGAGTGAACAGATCCTCCGTGGGCATATTTGTCACATCAAGGTTGCTCTTTTCACGCACCATTGTTTCCAAAATCAGCCGTGAAACCGCCTCAGACGGGTTTTCGGCTTTAATCGCCAACATAAGCGCGCCGGGTTCGCACATCACGCCGAAGCGCATAAAAATCTCCGCGCCCAGCTCATAGGCGTCAAGCTGGTCGTCAATCATGGTATCGGGCGAAGGCGCGTTGGTGTAACCCGCCTGCCTGACAATCGTGATGAAGAGCGTGGTTATAACTTCCTCTTCTGTGGCAGCGGCCGGGACATCGACCTTTTGGGAATACAAATATGCCCTCATTAGGGCGACGGCCAGCCCGCGCAGCGTGGTTATGTTGCCCAAAAAATCGTTTTCGGAATTAAAATAGCTCTTCATGGTGAGGACTGCGGCTTCCTCCAGCCACACACCTGCGGGGAGGGTGACTGCCGAAATGCCGAACAGAGCCTGTCCCAAATTATAACGCTTCACGGCATAGAGCAGCGTGGTCATCATGGAGTCGTACGGTGTGCTGTTTTCAGCGTCCGGGAACTTAATCTGCTCTTCGTCCTCAAGATAAATGCGCTGTTCGGCTTCACTTGCGTCCAAGCCAAGGGTATACAGCGCAATGCGCACTTGGTCGAAATAACTCACGATGGTATTGGCTATTGTAACAGGATCCTTTGCCTCGTCCAGCAGGTCCATGAATTCCTTCACGTCCCTCTGAAAGCTTGCCAGCGTGCTTTTGTGCGGGTAGCTGTCAATCGGTACAACCTCGCTATACACAAGTGAGCTTACAGACTCGCGAATGAAAACCTCTTCCAGCCAAGCGTAGCTTGCGTTTTCGGGGCGGCGCGCATTGCTCTCACCGGAGGAGCCGAACTCGCCGGCGAGGATGCGGAAACGGTCCGGGACAGTCACCTTGGTTTGCGCCGACGCGGTCAAAACACCGACCGCCGCTCCGAAAAGCAACAACAAACAGAGTATAAAAGCAACGAAACGCTTCAAGGATTAACTCCCAAGTTCTTTGATGCCGTCCGGCTAAAGGAGCACAAAAGTAATAAAATCGCAGGAGAATTGGGTTTATCTGCCGCATATTGAGCTATAGCAAACTGCCCTCACGAATCTCCTCTAGTGAATTGTAACACATTCTTTCGGCAATTGCAATCCCCAAATAAGAAAAAAGACGATTTTCGGCAAAAAAATTTTTCGAGCAGGCTAAAAGCGCGAGCATATTTCCATATTAGAAATATATGTCGCATAAACAACTTTGTCAGTCGAAAATTGTCGTCGTTAACGTGACGGCGCTTGACAAACTAAAGTTCATTCGTTATAATAAGGACCAGATAAAGTCTGCTTGCGATAAAAATAATAGCACATAACGCCAAATCCGGCAAAAAACTACCTAATTAGAAGCATTTGGAGCATTTTGAAGCAGATTTAGAGGTATTCCTGCTGAATATAGTGCCGCCGTTGGAATCGGATGGCTGTATGCAAGCCGAAGCAACGCCGGCTCACTGAAAGGAATCTGCACCTTATTGCATTGGGAGGCTGTATGAAACGCTACTGTGTTATCTGCGGGAGCGCAGACGAATCCTCAAACCGGAATGTGGCCGCATTTGGAATTGGGAGAGAGGGCGAAAAGTCGCCGTTAATCTGCGATTTTTCTTCCCAAAAGCGGACGGAAGAAAACGTGCGTTTT
>JAITOD010000018.1 GCA_031290105.1 Oscillospiraceae bacterium | reverse complement strand
GGGGAGGAACGGAAGTCCGGTGCAAATCCGGCGCAACAGCCATTACTGTAATTGGTGACAGCGACAGACAAATAACCATTGAGCGCAAGCTTGAGAAGGCGTCTGCCGTGCGGATTCGCGGAATCCTTGACCATAAGCCAGGAAACCTGCCATATTTCGGGGCCGCAAGCCGTTTGATTACGGTTTGCAAAATGCACTTCCGGGCAATGGGAGGTGACGCCGATGGTAGAAAATGGTCTTTTGTTGAACCATTCAGACAGAGTTTTGTTGTAATGCTCTTCATGTGTGCTTTCGATTAAAAACTAACCGCGCGTCTTCCCGTTGCTTGGCGGGAAGGCGCTTTTTCGCGCACAGGGCAATGTGTGCGTTGAAATAAAAGCGAAACTATAATCAGGAGGTCAATTCATGAACACATTCACACACTCTCTCCGAGGTCACTTTGCAAAAGCGGTGTCAGCGTTCCTGCTGGCGGCGTTCCTGCTGGCGGCGTTGCTGCTGCTGAGCGCATTACCGTTCGGCGCGCTGGCAGAACCGCAGCAAGCGCCGGCCGACATGCTCTCGGAACGCATTGAAGCCCTCTTCACCTTCCGCCGAACCCACGACACCGGAGCCGCCGGCTCCATTTTGGGCAGCAGCGCCTACATCAACGGCGCAAGCTCCACCGGCACCGACTGGATTGCAATCGCCATGGGGCGTTACAGCGTAGTGGACGCAAACGGCGTGCCGCAATTCCTGTTTGACGACGGCAACGGCTATGCCCTCTATGCCGACGCAATCAAAGCTGACATGCAAAGCAAATACAACAGTAACGACGGCAAGCTGGACAATAATAAGCTTACCGAATGGGCGCGCGCAACCGTTGCTCTGAAATCCATCGGCGGCGACCCCGCAAACGCCGGCACATACAACGGCAGTCCCATTGACTTGATTGCGGACGGCACCTATAACGCCGTTATATCGCCGCTGCGCCAAGGCTTTAACGGTCCGGTTTGGGCGTTGATTGCCAAAAACACCGCCGCTTACGAACAGCCGGAAACCGTGACTTATTCTGATGAATATTTCATCAGCTATATCCTTTCTGTGCAGCTGAAGGACGGCGCGGACGGCGCATACGGCGGTTGGGCGCTCAGCGGAAGCGCCTCCGACCCGGACATGAGCGGCATGGCAATTCAGGCTCTGGCGCCGTATTACAATGACGACACTGTTTACAGCTACACCAACACAAAAACCGGGCAGGCACTGCAAAAAACAGCGCGCCAAGCGGTCAATGAGGCCCTTGACAAGCTGGGCGGCATTCAGCTTGCCGACGGTGATTTCAGCTCATGGGGCACTGTAAATTGTGAGAGCACAGTGCAGGTGTTGACCGCGCTTTGCATGGTGGGCGTTGACCCCGTCAATGACCCGCGCTTCATCACAAGCACCGGAAAAACCCTGCTGGACGGCGTTCTGAAATATCAGCGCGCTGACGGCGGCTTCTCACACAGCTACGGCTTTGACCCTGATAATCCAACTGCCTCCGGCGGCGCATACAACTCCATGGCGACCGACCAAGCAAGCTACGCATTGGTCGCCTATTGGCGCTATCTGAACAACATGCGCAGCCTTTATGACTGCCGCCCCGATTTTGACAGCACAGCCCGCGCAGCACTTGACAACGTTATGGCAAACATCGCCGCGGCGTTGGCGCCCGATGCAACACCCGGTTATTCGGAAGCGTTGCATCGGGCGCTGGCCGGCTTCCGTGCGCTTGACAAAGCAAATAGAGTCTATGTCCGCAACTACGCGGAGCTTGCGGACGCAATCACTGCGTTTGGCGGCGAAGCTGCTGTGAACGCGGCGGTGCTTGCCGCAAGCCTAGCGGCAGCAAAAACAACCGCTAAAGCCGAACTGGAGAGTTACAAAGCCCCCGCCGATTACCGCGCCGAACAGCAAACCGACCTGGCAAGCGCCGTTGCGGCGGGCAAAGCCGCCATTGACGCAGCGAGCGATGTTGCGGCAGTCAATGCGGCGCTGGCGAGCAGCAAAACGGCCATCGACTCCATCAAAACCGATGCGCAGCTGGGCGCCGAAGAGGCCGCAAACACCCGACCCGACGGCAAAACCGGCAACCGATTCTCAGATTTCTTGAATTGGCTCATCCAATTGATTAAAAACATTTTCAACTCCCTCTTTGGTTGGATTTTCCGCCTGTTCTAGACCATTGTTACCGCAACGCTCCGCCGTGATAATCTCCGGCGGAGCGCGTCCTGCCATTTTGGCAAGCACAGAAAAAGGAGATTTTGCAATGCGTATTAAAGTTAGGGCGCTGCTGAGCAGGCTCATGCTGATTTTGCTGCTGCCGGCGGTCATATTCACCGCCGCCTCTGTGCCAAAGACTGCGTTTGCCGCGTCCGTCACCATTACCGCCACACTTACCGACGGCGCGGTGCAAAAGGGCAGCAAAAAGACCTTTGACGTGATTGCCCGTGACGGCGGCAACAAAATCCCCTCCTCGGTGACGCTAAACGGAGCTGATGTCCCCAAAAACCGGGACGATACCGACAAAACCAGCTACACACTCATTTTCACACAACTTGGGACGAACATTGTGGTGGTTTCGGCGGGCGGCACAAGCAAAACCTATCGCCTAAACTACCAAAAGGCGGAGAAAGGCGACGTGATTGGGCAGGCAGTATGGTGCGCGGAGCTGTTCACAATCGGCTGCGGCTATTTGGCAGAGCCTGAACGCGTGGATATTATTGAAGGCGAAACAGCGGCGATTACCTTACTGCGCTTTTTGCACGCGCACGGCTATACTGCGTTTT
>JAITOD010000097.1 GCA_031290105.1 Oscillospiraceae bacterium | reverse complement strand
CGGAGCTTTTGCAGGTTGAAATCCTCGTCAATGCCAGTGCCAAGCGCAGTCACAACCGGCATAAGCTTCTCGTTGCCGATAACCTTATCGAGCCGTGCTTTTTCCACGTTCAGCATCTTGCCCCAGAGCGACAAAATCGCTTGATATTTGCGGTCGCGCCCGGCCTTTGCGGAACCGCCGGCGCTGTCTCCCTCAACAATATACAGCTCCGTGAGCGCAGGGTCGCGCTCCGTGCAGTCCGCCAGCTTACCCGGCAGGGAGCTGCTCTCCAATACGGACTTGCGGCGAGCCAAATCGCGTGCCTTGCGGGCAGCCTCACGTGCACGCGCGGCGTCCAGCGCCTTGGAGAAAATCGCCTTTGCTGTGGAAGGATTTTCCTCAAAGAAGGTCATCAGCTTGTCGTAAAGCATCTGCGAGACCATCTGCGTCATTTCGGTGTTGCCCAACTTGCCCTTCGTCTGCCCCTCAAACTGAGCGTCGGTGAGCTTAACGGAGATAATCGCCGTCAGTCCCTCGCGCACGTCCTCGCCGGAGAGCTTTTTGTCAGCGTCCTTAAGGATTCCGTACTTTTTGCCGTAATCGTTGAAGACGCGGGTGAGGGCAAGCTTGAAGCCGGTTTCGTGAGTCCCGCCGTCAACGGTGTGAACATTATTGGCAAAGGACAGGATAAGCTCGTTGTAGCTGTCGTTATATTGCAGCGCAACCTCCGCCTCTTTTCCGTCCGCAGAGCTGCGAATGTGAATCGGCGCGTCGTGCAGCGCAGAGAGTCCGCGAACCTTGGTGAGATACTCGGCAAAGCTGGAAAGCCCGCCCTCGTAGCAATAGGTTTCGCTGTGCTCTTCGTCGGGGTTGCGCTTATCGGTCAAAACAATGGCAAGTCCGGCGTTTAGGAAGGCACTTTCGCGCAGGTGACGCTCAAGGGTTTCAAAGTCAAATTCCGTGGTTTCGCGGAAAATTTCGGGGTCGGGCGCAAATGTGATTGTGGTACCGCGCTCGTCCGTATCGCCCACTTCCAGCAGATCGGTTTCCACCTGACCGCCGTCAACAAAGCGCTGCCGCCAGCGTTTGCCGTCCTGACAGACCTCCGCCTCCAGCCACTTTGAGAGCGCGTTCACCACCGACGACCCAACGCCGTGCAGTCCGCCGGAAACCTTGTAGCCGCTGCCGCCGAACTTGCCGCCCGCGTGCAGCACAGTCAGCACAACCGTGACGGAGGGAATGCCCAGCTTTTCGTTGATTCCCACGGGGATTCCGCGCCCGTTATCGCGCACACGGACCACGTCGCCCGGCAGAATATCCACCGTAATGCAGTCGCAAAAGCCCGCCAGCGCTTCATCGATGGAGTTATCCACAATCTCGTAGACAAGGTGGTGCAGCCCGCGCGGCCCGGTTGATCCGATATACATACCCGGGCGCTTGCGCACAGCCTCCAAGCCCTCCAGAACCTGAATCTGGCTGGCGTCATAAGCCTCGCTGACCGCGGTATCCATTGCTTCTTCGCGCTGCTGAACGATGTTTTCTTCTAAATCCATGTTTGGTGCTCCCATTCAAAAGTTGACGCTTTTTCACAAACGCCCAAGCCGATATCCAAAATTTGCCACGCAAGACCTAGAACGGCATCGGCGCTTGCGGTCCCTGCGCCGCGCCCGCAGCCATCAGGTCGCTCAGGAAGGATTTTTTCTTCTTGGGCGGCTTATATTTCGGCGGATTCTCTATCTTTTTAAGCGCGCGCTTGCCCTTAGCTGTCGCCAAATAGCGGTTGACCTGAATCACAGGCGACTGCATATCGTCGCACATGTAGTCCAGCAGATAAGAAAGCAGCTCCTCGTTATTGCCAAGCTGACCGAGGATGCTCACAACAATGACTGACTGCACCTCGCTTGTGCCGTTTTCATAGATATCGTTGAACAGGTTAAACAGCCGCTTGACCTTCTGGCTGTCCCGCGCGCGGATTACCGCCAGAATAGGCTTTGCGCCGCCTTGCTTGCGGAAGAACTGCTCGCTGAAAAACTCTCCGTAGCGGTCAAGGTTTTCTTGATATGACGGGCGCAGCTCCGGAAAAAGCACGGACAGGCGGTTCGCCAAGGTGTTGGGGTCAAACGCGGTCAGCCCTGCCTTCGCTTGCGCAGAAGAAACCGTCTTGTTGGTTTTTTTGTCCTGAATTCCCTTCTTTTTGCCGTAACGCTCGCGCAGAGCCTCGGCGCATTCTCGGGCGGCGGATTGCGCGTCTGCCTTCTCGGCGGTTTCAGGGTCGAGCAGCGTGACGAGCAGCTCCTTGGTTTCGTCGCCCTCCGTTGCGCTGAAAATCAGCTTCACGCCGGTATGCTCCAGGCGCAGCGCCGCGTTCCCGCCGCTGATCTCCGCAAAAAACGCGTCCCCGTCTTCCTGAACGCTCACGCCCTTCGCGCCGTCAAAGCCGCTGCGTTTCAGTGATTCGTCCAGCGCGGCGATTACAATATTCAGCAATTGTTTGCGGTCAGTCATCAATGACTCCTCAATTCACTTTATCCGAATAATTATACCACCTTTTCGCCCAAAAGGCAAGTGAAATATGCCAAAGGGCGCAGATATGATTTTTATGCTGTACAAGCAGTGCCGTGCCGAAGCTCAGTTAGCGTTTCGGCGGAGTTAAGAACGTCTGCCGGCGGGCAGAAGACGACTTGTTCGCCGTTATCGGTGACAAAACGTCGGAGATGTGGTATAATTAGTGCGGAATTTTTTTGGGGGAGGGCAAAAATATGCGCGAAACAGCGTTTGCGGTTATTTCGGAGGAGGAAATTGACGGCGGGGCAATGCTTCGGCGGCTTGAGCGCGCGGGGCGAACCTGCTACAAAAGCGAGGAGCGCATTACCGGCGATTCCGCGCTGCAATTTGTGACGATGCTGCTGAAGCACGGGCACGAATCCGTGTTGGAGCACGAAAAAGTCACGCTGCGGCTTATCTGTGACAGGGGTGTGACGCATGAGATTGTGCGGCACCGAATTGGCAGTTATTCCCAAGAAAGCACGCGCTATTGCAACTACGGCGGGGCAAAGTTTGGGCGCGAGATTACCTGCATACGCCCCACCTTCTGGGCTGACGACGACCCGCGTCTGGAGCTTTGGCGGCAGTCAATGCGCGAATCTGAGAGGGCATACTTTGCCCTGCTGGACGCCGGCGCAACCCCGCAGGAGGCGCGTTCAGTCCTGCCGAACTCGCTGAAAACGGAGATTGTGGTGACATATAATCTGCGCGAGTGGCGGCACTTTTTGCGTATGCGGCTTGCTCCCGCCGCGCACCCGCAAATCCGCGAGCTGGCCTCTGAAATCCGGCGCATTTTGCGGGAGAATATCCCGGCGGTTTTTGATGATTAGGCTGTATATGACAGCGTAAAGCAGTGCGAGCGGATGGAAAGACCCAAAACGTCACAGCGAAACGCGTAACCTGTCATCACGCGGTTGCCGACTTGGACGCTTTTTGCGTAGCCGACGTCCTTGCTCACCGCGCTGTCGTGCGAGAGTATGATAACCCAATTTTGGGGGTTGCTCCCCAAGGTGATAGCCTTGGAGGGATATTTTGCGTTATACGCCGCAACATACGCCTTGAATTCCTCCGGCGTGAAGCTTTTGCTTACAACCGACACCGTGCCCGGGCTGGAAACGCCGCCTGCAAGGTGCGGATAAGCGGACGCGGCGCCGCCCCAAACGCTGGTTACATCTGTAGTTTTGCCCGCGCAAGAGGCAAAATACGGCGCAAAGACCGCCTTGCCGTTTATTGTCAGCACGGGCGGACGCGGCGCCATGCTCTCGCTCTCCATGCCAAGCACAGCGCGCACATAGCGCAGGGACAGCTCCGCCGGAATCTTGTTGGAAAACGCCTGCACTGCCGTGCTTAGGTTTGCAAAATTCCTCTGGCGCGCAAAGGTATACGCCGCCACAATCTGCGCCTTGAACGCCTCGGGTGTTGTGCCGCGCCCAATCTCCGCCTCCGTTGTGCGGGCAAGGTAGTTTATCAGGCTGTAGTCTTCTCCGCCGAACCGCACTGAGGACGGCGGGTTTGTGTCCACAGCGAAGGTGCAGCCGGGGTAATAATGCAGCAGAATTTCCGTGTAGGCGCTGCCGTTCCGTGCCATGGCGATGGCGCCAATCTGGCTCATGCCAACGCCGTGCCCGTAGCCGTAGGTGGTGAACACCAGCGACTTGACCTGTGAAGCGGCTATTGTTGTGTCGGGGGGGGCGGTGGTTTGCGGCGCGGTGGTTTTTGGGGCGGTGGTGGCAGCTTTTGTGGTTGTAACGGGTTTGCTTGTGCTGCCCGCAGTGCTTTTAGCCGTGCCGGGTTTTGTTGTTGGAAGCAGCGGCGCTGTGCTTGATAAATAAGGCGCAAGCGTTGCGGACGGTGCTGCCCCGGAAGTGCCGGACTGCCATGTTGGCGGCTGAACCTGTGCAGTGGGCGGCACCGGAAAATTAGCGGTGGGCGGCGAAAGGGTTGGTTCTGTGGCGGGAAAACTGCTGCCGGAGGGAGAGAGTCCGTCTGTGTTATCCGGCAGGGACGCCAAATCTGAGCGCATTTCCCCAAATGCGTTGGCCTCCGAAACCTGCGCAAGAATTTCCGCCTCAATTTCAGTTGAAGGGTAGCTGTCGTCCTGCAGCAGCTCCGGAAGTGCCTCCGCCGCAGAGCTCGGCACCGGTTTTCCTTCGCCCACATCCGGCTTGCCCACGTTTTGCGGCATGGCGTAGCGCGCGGCAATATAATAGCCGCTCTCACCCGGCGCGATTGTTTGCTGCGCGGCAGTGAGCAGGCACGTCAGCGAGATAAACAGCGCGGTCACGGAAGCAATGAAAACGCACGCAAGCTTCAGCAAAGGCGACCCGCCGCGAGCCCAATGCCGCTTGTGCTCTTCACACGGCGGCTCGGTCTCCTCAAGCGGTTCGGGCACATTAATACCGGGCAGCCTGAAATACTCCAAAGCTTCCGGAGAAAAATCCGGCGTTTGGTTTTCCGCAATCGCTTGCCCAAAATATTCATCAAATCCCACGCGGAATGCTCCTTATTTCAAAGAATCGTTCCGGACACTGCTAATAACCAAGCAAGCCTGACGGAGCCATGCGCACACCGTCAATTGTTATCTCTATGTGCAGGTGCGGACCATAAGCGTTGCCGCTTGAGCCCACATAACCAATCAGCTCGCCGCGCTTGACCGTCGCCGTTCCGCAGAAGAAAACATTGGTGTTGCTGACCCCCGGAACCGCTTTGGTGACCGCAACCGGCGCGCCGGTCGCCTTGGCAAACTTGTTCAAGTGCGCCATGATTGTCTCCACGCGCCCGTCCGCAGAGCGGAAAACCGCCGTATTGCCGTAGCTTGTAAGCTGGTTTTTGCCGTCGATTAGCTTGTAATATTGGTAATAAGAAATCGTGCCGTCGGCGATTGAATAAACCGGCGTGTTAACTGCAGCGGCGATGTCGTGCTGCCCCCTCCAGCCGTTATCGTTGGTGGCGGCCAGAAAGGCGGCGTTCTTGACTGTGATTGGCTTGGCAAAATTCCACGGCACCGTGACTTTTATCGACGCCGTTTTTCCGTTATAGGTCTTCACTGTTATGACGGCCTCGCCGCAGTCCTTTGCGGTCAGGACGCCTTGCTTGGTCACGGTAACTACCGCCGTGTTGTTGGAGGAATACGTCCGCACTGTGCCAACCTTGCCCGCGTTGAAGGTCACCTCGGTGGCGGCGGTTTTGCCTTTCTGCAGCGTGACAGCAGTCTTTGTGAATTTAACCGAAGAGGGCGCCGCCCTTACGTTTACGGTAATCACCGCGCTCTTGCCGTTTGCCGTTTTTGCGGTAATCTTAACCGAACCAACCTTAATCCCCTTGATTTTTCCGGCGGAATCCACCGTAGCAACCGCCTTGTTTGCCGTGGTGTAGGTGAGCTTGCTCTCCGCTTTTTCGGGCGTAAGCTTCACCGTGCTCTGCCAGGTTTGCCCAACGCCGATATTAACGCTCGCCGACGAAAACGCGGCCTTTGTGGGCGCCGCAACCTTCGCCAAACCGTTCAGCGGCTTTGCGATAGAGCTTACCGCCGCGTCCTTAACGGCCGCCTGTTTTGTGGTGACGGTGATAACGCACGACGCGGTGCGCCCGTCGTAGTTTCTCACGGTAATAGTTGCTTTGCCGATTTTATGGGCGGTCATGCGCCCTGTTGCGTCCCCGCTGACCACTGAGGTATCGGAGCTGTACCAGGCCATGTTTTTGTAGGCGTTGGAAGGGGCGACCACCGCGCTCAGCTGCAGCACGGCGCCAACATACATGATTGCGGCGGCGGGCTTCATCGTCATTGAGGTGCTAGCGGCGATGTAAGCCACCTTGAGCTTGTTCGCCGCCGCGTATTGGTCCGCCGGACCGCCCTTGTAGCAGTTGAGGACAACCTTTCCCGAAAGCTCAAACGCGCGATACCCAATGGTTTTAACAGTGTTTGGGATGGTGACCTTGGTCAGCGCGGTGCAGTTTTCAAACGCCGACCAGCCGATTCTTGTTATCGTTTGCGGGAGCGCGGCTTCCTTAAGGGCGTAACAGCGCTCGAATGTGCTCGTCTGGATTTCCGTCACCGTGGGCGGAATATCAACGCCCTGAAGATTATCGCAGGAATAGAAAGCATACGCGCCGATTTTCTGCACGGAATACGGGATTGCCACCCGGATTAGCGTATTGCAGTCCTCAAACGCGGCGGGGGCAATCTCCCGCACAGGCGTGCCGCCCAATGTGCCGGGTATTGTAAGGTATGCTGCCGTGCCTTTGTAATCGGTAATCACCGCGCGCCCGCCGGAAACGGTGTAAACAATACCGTCCGTTTCAGCCGCGCCTGCAAAGCTGATTGGTATTATGAACAGCAACAGCGCAAGGACTGCTGCGGAAATTTTTGTAAAAATATGTCTCACTTTTGCTCCTTCATTTTGCATAGCTTATTAATTCTACCACATTTCTGTCAAAATTGCCAGTAACAAATAATAAATAAAGGCGAAAATCTGTCGAAACATCTCATGCTTTTCTGACTACGCTGCCGCGCCGCTTGCGCACAGCCGCCGCCGCGTGGTATACTCTCCCTTACGAAGAGAAAAAGGAGCTGCACGTGCCTGAAGAAAAACCCAAAGCCCTGATAGCCATGTCCGGCGGAGTGGACAGCTCTGCCGCGGCATACCTTATGCAGCAGGCGGGCTGCGATTGCGCCGGCGCTATGATGAAGCTCTATGCGGGCGAAGACGGGGAAAACGCGCCGCCCGGGCGGACCTGCTGCTCGCTTGCCGACGCGCAGGACGCACGCAGCGTTGCGGCACGGCTGGGTATGCCGTTCTATGTTTTCAACTACACGGCGGATTTTGAGCGCGAGGTCATTAAGCGCTTTTGCGGCGAATATCTGAGCGGACGCACGCCCAACCCCTGCATTGACTGCAACCGCTTCATGAAGTTTAATTTGCTCCTGCGGCGCGCGCGGCTGATGGGCTGCTCTTTTTTGGCTAGCGGACATTACGCACGCGTTGAGCAATCCGGCGGACGCTATCTGCTGCGCAAGGCAATCGACAGCGGCAAGGACCAGAGCTACGTGCTGTATATGCTAACGCAGGAGCAGCTGGCGGCGCTGCGCTTTCCGCTGGGCGGCATGACCAAGCACGAGGTCCGCGAGTTGGCGGCGAGCCTTGGCTTTTGGAACGCCGAAAAGCCCGATAGTCAGGATATTTGCTTTGTGCCTGACGGCGATTACGGCGCGTTCCTTGAGCGGCGAAATGCGCTTGGCAATTCCGCCGGCGATTTTGTGGACTCAAGCGGCAACGCGCTTGGCAGACACAAGGGGCATTTTTACTACACCGTTGGGCAGCGCAAGGGGCTTGGTCTGGCGTTTGACAGCCCGCGCTACGTACTCTCAAAGAACCCGGCGGCAAACACCGTCACGCTTGGCAAGCGGGAGGAGCTGCTGCGCCGCGAGTGCACACTGACGGACATTAACCTGATTGCGGCGGACTCGATTGAGCAGCCGCTGCGCGTTAGCGTCCGTACGCGCTATCGGCAAAAAGAAGTGCCCGGCACCGTCGTTCAGACCGCACCGGACACGCTGCATATTGTTTTTGATGAGCCGCAGACCGCAATCGCACCGGGTCAGGCGGCGGTGATTTACGACGGGGATTATGTTGTTGGCGGCGGAACAATCTGCTAGCTGACAGACCGCAGTCACAAATCTGTCAGCCCACGGCAAACTGCGCGTTATAAAGCCGGGCATAGAAGCCGTCCCGCTCCAGCAATTGCGCGTGATTCCCCTGCTCCACAATGTCGCCGTCACGCAGAACAAGGATTATGTCCGCATCGCGGATTGTGCTCAGGCGGTGGGCGATAACAAAGCTTGTGCGCCCTTGCATCAGGTTGCGCATTGCTTTTTGTATGCGCTCCTCGGTGCGCGTGTCCACGCTGCTTGTCGCCTCGTCCAGAATGAGGATTGGCCTATCCGCAAGGATTGAACGCGCTATGGTAAGCAGCTGCTTTTGCCCTTGCGAGAGGTTTTCCGCGTCCTCGGAGAGGTGGGTTTCATAGCCCTCGGAGAGCGTATTGATGAAGTGGTGCACGTGCGCGGCCTTTGCGGCGGCGACGACCTCCTCGTCAGTCGCGTCCAGGCGGCCGTAGCGGATATTCTCCATAATCGTGCCGGAGAACAGCCAGGTATCCTGCAGCACCATGCCGAAGCCCTCGCGCAGCGCGTGCCGCGGCAACTCGCGGATATCGTGCCCGTCCACCAGGACGGCGCCGCTGTCCACGTCATAAAAGCGCATAAGCAGCTTGACGAGCGTAGTTTTGCCCGCGCCTGTGGGACCGACTATCGCCACGGTTTGCCCCGGCTGAACCGCGCAGTTAAAGCTGTTGATGATGGTTTTCTCCGGCAAATACCCAAAGTGCACGTTGTCGAAGGTCACCGCGCCGCGGAGCTCATCGGGCTGCTTAAGATTGAGAGCATCCTGCGTTTCCTCCGACTCGTCCAAAAACTCAAACACGCGCTCAGCTGCCGCCGCCATGGACTGGAATTGGTTGCCCACCTGCGCCAGCTGCTGAATCGGCTGGGTGAAGTTGCGGATATACTGCACAAACGCAACAATATCGCCCACCATCAGCGTGCCGTTCATTGTAAGCACCGCGCCGAAAACCACCACGCCAACGTAACCCAAATTGCCCACAAAGTTCATCAGCGGCATCATCAGCCCGGAGAGAAACTGGCTCTTCCATGCGGAGGCAAAGAGGCTGCTATTGGTTTCCTTAAAGGTCTCCATGGCGGTGTTTTCATAGCCGAAAAGCTTCACCACGGTCTGCCCGGCAAAGGTTTCCTCCACCTGACCGTTGATTTCGCCCAAATACTTTTGCTGACGCTTGAAGTACTTCTGACTGACGCGCATAATCCCGCCGATAAGCCCCCCGGATATGGGAATAAGCGCAAAGGCAATAAGCGTCATTTGCCAGCTGGTGACGAACATCATCACAGTTATGCCAATCAGGCTGGTGACGCTGAAGATAAACTGCGTGAAGCAGTTTTGCATACTCTGCGAGAGCGTATCCACGTCATTTGTGATGCGTGAGAGGATGTCGCCGATTGGTTGGCTCTCAAAGTAGCGCATGGGCAGGCGGCTGATTTTTTCGCTGATTTCCCGCCGCAGCGAGAAGCAGAGCTTTTGCGTCACCTGCGTTGCAATTAGCCCCTCAGCCAAGTGCATCAGCGCGCTTACGCCGTAAACCGCAAGCAAACCGGCAAGTATAGCCCCGATTTTTCCGAGCTGAATTTCGCCGGTGCCGATGAGCTTTGCCTGAAGACCCGTCTGCAGAAGGTTGGTTGCCCGACGCAGAATCTCCGGCCCCATAACAAAGCAAACCGTGCCCAAAATCGATGCAAGCAGCACAAACGCAACCTGATAAGGGTATTTGCCGAAGCGTTGCAAAAGCTTGCCCAGCGTGCCCTTGAAGTTCTTTGCTTTTTCGCCGGGGACGATGCCCGCGCCGGGTCCGCCCATGCGGCGGCGGGGAGCATTTTGTTTATTGTCAGCCATTCTGCCCACCCCCTTTGGAAAGTTCCTCGTCGCTCAGCTGACTGCGCGCAATTTCTTGGTACGCAGGGCAGCTCTTCATCAGCTCTTCATGCGTGCCGCACCCAACCATGCGCCCTTCGTCCAGCACGATAATCCGGTCGGCGCGGAGCACTGTGGAAATTCTTTGCGCCACGATTATCAGCGCCGCGTTGGAAATTTCGGTGTGCAGGGCTTGGCGCAGCGCCGCGTCGGTCTTGAAATCCAGCGCGGAGAAGCTATCGTCAAACACAAACACCTTGGGGTTTTTGGCGATTGCCCGCGCGATTGCGAGCCGTTGCCGCTGTCCGCCGGAAACATTCGTCCCACCCTGCGATATTTCACTGCCGTATTGCTCATCTTTCTCAAGGATAAAGTCCTCCGCCTGAGCAATCCGCGCCGCGCGGACTACCTCCTCCTGCGCCAACTCATCCGTGCCAAAACGCAGGTTACTGTCAATCGTTCCGCTGAAAAGCACAGCCTTCTGCGGCACATAGCCAATAAGCGAGCGCAGCTTTCTTTGAGAGATATCGCGCACATCTGTGCCATCAATCGTCACGCGGCCGGAGCTTACGTCATAAAGCCGCGGAATCAGCTGCACGAGCGTGGATTTGCCGCTGCCCGTCCCGCCTAAAATCGCCGTGGTCTTCCCCTGCTGAGCGGTAAAGCTGATGTTTTCCAGCACGTTTTCCTCTGCCCCGGGGAAGCGGAAGGAGACGTTGCTGAAGGCAATTTCGCCCTTCCAATCACTGACGTCGTCCAGCGGCTCCGGCGGGTCAAGCACAGTCGGTTCCGTGGCAAGAACCTCGTTGATACGCCCGGCGGCGACCTCCGCGCGCGGCAGGAAGACGAAAATCATCGCCAACATCATAAAGCTCATCACAATCTGCATGGAATATGTGATAAACGCCATCATATCGCCCATGCGTATGGAGCCGGTGTCCATGCCCTTTGCGCTGAACCAGACGATCGTCACCATCAGCGCGTTCATAAAGAAGAAAAACAGCGGCATGAGTGTGGACATTGCCCGATTGACAAACAGCTGATTTTTCAGCAGACTGCGGCTTGCGGTGTCGAAGCGTTTTTCTTCATGCTTTTCGCGGCTAAAGGCACGGATAACTGGGATGCCGGTCAGAATTTCGCGGCTGACCAGGTTGAGCCTGTCGAGCAAATCCTGCATAATGCGGAATTTGGGTATCACGGTGAAGTTGACCGCAATCAGCATAAGGAGCAGAACGCCCACTGCCGCGCCGAGAATCCAGCTCATGCCGGTTTTTGTCTGCAGGACGTTCCACACCGCGCCCGCGCCCAGCAGCGGCGAGTAAATCGCAATGCGTATCAGCATAACAAGCGCCAGTTGGATGTGCTGTATGTCGTTGGTGGAGCGCGTGACAAGTGATGCCGGCGAAAATTTATCCGTCTCTGCCCGGGAGAACGACAGCACGCGCGAGAAGAGCCGCGCACGCAGGTTCCGCGCAACTCCCGCCGCCGCGCGCGACGCCAGCAGCACCACAATAATGCCGCAGATAATCGACGCGAGCGAGAGCAAAAGCATCATGCCGCCGGTTTTGTAGAGGTAATCTTTTTGAATTTTGTTGGTGTCCATGCCAAGGGCTTTATATTCCATCTGCACGCGCATGGTAGAATATGTATTCAGCTGCATGTCGGCAAATTCGCCCAATTTGTCGAATTCCGCGTCAACGTTTTTCAGAATTTCGTCCTTGGCGGCAGGGTTAGCCGCCTCTGCCGCGCGGATTTTTGTGATGTCGAATTCAGCCGCCATCGCCTCAACCCGCTCGCGCATTTCGGCGGGCGTGTCCTCGGGCAAACGCTCCGCAATCGGTCCGATGGCAAGGAGGGCCATTGGCGTACGCAAAATTTCGCTCAGATGTGCGCGCTGACCCTTTTTGTCCTCGCTCCGCGGAAAGGAGAGGAGCAGCGCCTGTACCGCCGCGGGAGCGTTTGAGTCCTCGCGTCGGTATGAATCGGCGAGAACCGTCACGTCGGCGTCCGGCATAAGGAGTGTCACGTCCCTGAATGTTTGCTGCGATAATCGTTCCGGCACGGCATCGGGGATTCCGCTTTGCGAAATTCCGATATCAACCATATCTCTTGTGTATGACGGAATCGCCAAATCGCACTGAACCTGCAGCACAAACAGCAGGATTACCAGCACAAGCGAGCCCAGACACTCCTTCAAATAGCCGAGAATTTTCACTTCTTTGCCAACCTCCAAATTGTCGTACGGCACCGGCTGCACAACATTTTTTTGCCGCGGTGTATGCTGCCTGCCGCCGCCCGAGCCGTCGAAGAGCTTGGGCAGCGTTCAACTAAGGCTGCAGCTATTTCTCCGCGCCGCCCTCGCTGCTGCGGAATTTTTTGCCTGTCGGAACAATCAGCAGGGCGCCGTCAGCCAGCAGAATCGTTTCCAGCAGGTCGCCGGAAGTGATATTGAGCGCGGTGCGAAACTCACGCGGAATACAAAAGCGCCCCAAGTTGTCAATCGGACGGGTTACGCCGCCAATTTTTGATGTGTCGATAATCATTTCTGTCTCCTCAAGTTGAATTTTACGGAAGTTTTCCGCACCAACAAATTCCTATCATATTAGTGCGCAAACTATAATATCACGATACGCGGCAATTGTCAAGTTTTACTTCCATATTCAAAAAGCAACGGCATCGCCCCCCAAGGAACGATGCCGTGTTTCAATCAATCGCTAAAGTGCCGAACAGGCAACTTAAAACGCGTAGAAGATTTTTGCCAAGAACAAATCCCAAACAGCGAATTTGATGGATTCCCAAATCAGCAGGAAGAATTTGCCAATGCCGTCAACCTTTACAGAGACGGGGTGCTCCGGGTTGTAGTCGGTATTGCCATCCCACTCATCTGTCGGATCTACTGTGGTATGGGGCGCGGGGTTGTCGTTAAGGACGCCATATGCCTCCTCTAACGCTTTTTGGGCATCACTAACATCCTTTGCGGTTGCGGCGGGGTTTTTGATAACCAGAGCAGCGTTGGTCCTGGCAAGCTCAAATATTTTCCAGTATTGGTCGAGGTAGCCCAACTGGCTGGGAGCCTGCGCCAAGTCAAACTGACGTTGGAGCTCAAGGCGCTCAGTGCTGCCGGCGGGGGAATAGGTAGGGGCGGTGAAATCTTTTTTTGCAACAGCGCTATCGAACTTCACACCAGCATTACTGAGTTCTGTTCCAATGAGCTCTACCTTATACTCCTTATCGCTTTCAAGAGTAAATGATATAGACTTGCCGGTGGTGCTTTGAACCACGCCGTTAACCGTCCACGTGTAGCCATAGTAGGGAGACCACGCCGCGTCTTTTTCGCCAACCACAAGTACTACAGGAACGGCAGTAAGCGTAACGGTGGCCGAGAATCCGCCATTGACGGTGCCTGTTGGGGTATACTTGAGGACACCGTCTTCTATCGTGTGCCCGCTTGTAATATCAATCGTTACGCTAACGAGCTGGTCACGTTCGGAATTGGGCAGACCATCGGCAAGTGCGCTGAAACCAATGGCAACGGTGGTGAGGATGATGACTGCCGCAAGGATTGTGCTGAGCAGTCGAAAAGATTTTTTCACAGGGATTACCTCCTAATATGTTATAGCGGCTATTAACCTCTTGTCTATTGTATCAAACTCTGCGGAAAAATGCAAGCCCTTTTCCCGAAAAAAACGTAAAAAACTTTCGCAAGTTTGCCAAAATAGACAAACTCACGAAAAAGTTACCACAATATGGAAAAAATCACCCTAAAATCTCCCCCACAGAGTTCGCCGACAGCCCTGCCGCGTTCGACTCATCGGTATCCACATGCATCGCCAAGGCAAAATTTGGGTGGACGCGCACGACTACATCGCCGAATGTCAGCGCACGCCCGTCTGTCCGCGCCGCAACCTGCACGGTTTGCCTATCGTTAAGGGCGTATTTCTCCGCGTCCGACGGCGTCATGTGAATGTGCCGCTTTGCGACTATCACGCCCTCTTTCAGCTCCACACTGCCGTTCGGTCCCACCAGCGTGCAGCCCGGTGTATCCGCCGTATCGCCGCTCTCACGCACGGACGCCTTTATGCCGATACTGCGCGCGTCCCCTGCGGACAGCTCAACCTGACTTACAGGGCGGACCGGTCCCAAAATGCTCACCGAGGGGAACTCGCCCTTGGGTCCAACCACGCGCACGCGCTCTTCACACGCATACTGCCCCGGCTGCGACAAATCCTTCTTACTCTTCAACTCGTGCCCCGCGCCAAACAAGATATCCAGATCCGCCCGGCTGACATGCACGTGGCGCGCTGAGGTTTCAATTAAAACAGGTTTACTCATTTTTTTGTCCTTTCTTCTGCCTTTATATGGTTAGGGTTAGGTGTTGCTTGTTCGTGGTAGGGGCACGTCATGACGTGCCCCTACGGCTGCTCCTAAAGCTCATGTATGAATAGTCCGCTGAGGAGCTTTGGCTCAAACCAGGTTGATTTGGGCGGCATAATTTCGCCCGCGTCGGCAATGGTCATAAGCTCGTCGAGTGAGGCGGGATAGAACGCGAACGCAAGGCGCATATCTGTTGCAGCGCGGCGTTCCAGCTCGCCCAGACCGCGGATACCGCCGACGAAGTCGATTCGGCTGTCGGTGCGCGGGTCATTGATGCCCAGAATCGGCGCGATGAGGTTGTTTTGCAGTATGGAAACGTCCAGTGAAGCCACAGGGTCGTTTGGGTCGAAGCTGCCATCCTTTGCGCGCAGATGATACCACTCGGTGCGGGTGTCAGCCGACGAGGCTTGCGGCTTGGCGGCTGCGCGAACGCACATACCGAACGAATGAGCGCTGCGGGGACGCACACGCTCACCGGGTTCTGCCTTCCTGACGGTGAACTTGTGCTCAATTTTAGCCAAAAGCGCGGGGATGGTCAGACCGTTCAGGTCAGCGATAACACGGTTGTAGTCCATAAGCTTCAGCTCGTCCGAAGCAAAGAGAACGGCAAGGTAGTAGTTGAACTCCTCGTCGCCCGTCCGGCCGCCTTGTGCCTCACGCCGCATTTGGGCGACGCTGACTGCCGACGCGTGCCGATGATGACCGTCGGCTATGTAGAGACTTTCGGTCTGAGCAAGCTCTCTGCGTATTTCCGCAAGCCGCGCGGGGTCGTCAATCACCCAGACCGTCTGCCGCACGCCCTGCTCGCTCACAAAATCATATATGGGGCTGTGGTGCAAATGCCAGTTGTTGAGCGTTTCGGTCAGCAAGGGGCGCTTGCGGTATGTCAGGAAGATGGGGCCGGTTTGCGCGTTTAGCGTGTCCACGTGGCGAATTCTGTCGGTTTCCTTGTCCGCGCGGGTCATCTCGTGCTTTTTCACGCGCCCGTCAATGGAATCCTGCACGTTTATTGTGCCGACTAAGCCAAGCTGTGCGCGGCCGTCCATAATTTGGCGGTAGATGTATGCGCAGGGCGTTTTTTCCTGCAGATAGGTGCCGTCGGATTTGCGTTGCTCAAAAATCTCCTTTGCCTTGGCGTAGACCTCGGGTGCGTAGGGGTTCTGCCCCTCGGGGAAGGCGGTTTCGGGCTTATCTATGCGCAAAAAGCTGCGCTCCTTGCCCTTAATCATTTCGCGCGCCTCGGCGGCGTTCATTACATCGTATGGCAGCGCGGCGACCTCGGCGGCATATTCGGGCTTTGGGCGCAGCGCGCGGAATGGGCGGAAATCGACCATGGATACTCCTTATTATATATAGCTGCGGTGTGTCTGCAAATGTTTCGGCGAGTGCCGCAAAAAGCAACCTTAATATTCTACACGATTTTGCGCAATTTGTCAATTCGGGCTTGATATCTGTCGGCGTGTTGTGTTACAATCTACTTCAACAAAAGAAAGCAGGTGCCGCCATGCGCAAAAAACGCACACGCATTTTTCTGCTCTGCCTCCCCGCCGTCCTTGTGATTGCGTTGGGGATCCGGGCATTTATCACAATGCGCACGGAGCCGGGCGCGGTCTATACCGGCAGGGCGGCGTTCGCTGAGCGCGATGGAGGCGCCCATATCGGAGTGAATCCGTTTGCGTCGTTGTTTTTGACGGCGAACGGCATCGGCTCTGACGCCGGGACGCATGAGGACGGGGGCGTAACGTTTTATCCGACGGTTGATGAAGAGGGGCTGTATTGCCTGAACATCAGTTTTATTTCCGGCTCAGGCGATAGGTATTTTGACCTGGACATCAACGGAAAAGTGACGAAAGTGCCGTGCCCGGGTGAGCGCTGGATTCGTCCGACCATGAAAAGCGTGCAGATTTGGCTGCAGGCGGGGCGCAATACGCTTCGCTTTGGCTGTAAGGATTGGTATGCCCCAAATCTTAACAAAATCAGCATTGAAAAAAGCGCGTTAGACCTCCCGCCGAATCCTGTCAGCGCGGCGCCTGACACAGTGCAATATAAAGACGGCGACATGACGCTGACGCTCGACAGGGCAAACGGCACATATTCCGTCACGCAGAACGGGCGGGTGCTGCTTAAGGACGCGTTTTGCGCGGCGACAGCGGATGGTGAGCGCGTTTGGGCGCAGGACTACACAACACACACCGCGGCAAAATCCGGCAAGACAATCACGTTTGTGCACAAAAAAGCGGGCGCTGTTACACTGGAGCAGGAGTTTACGTTCGGCGAGGGCTATTTGCTGACGAAGGTCACGGCGTACGGGACACAGTCGAACCGGATTGCGCCCGTTTATACTATTAGCAGCGAGAGCCTCAGCGGCGGCGATTTGTTCCTGCAAGTGCCGTTCGATAACGACGGCTTTGCGTCATTCGACACAGCTGCGGCGGAGGGCGTGGGCACAAGCCACGAAATAACAGCGCTGCTGAACAGCGAAAATGGTAGCGCCGTCGTCCTTGGCAGCGTGACGCACGACACCTGGAAAACCGGCATTGATTGGGTTGGCGCGCAGGACTCCCTGCTAAGCTTTTGCGTATATGGCGGCGCGGCGGACTACTTGACGCGCGACACGCAGCCGCACGGCACAATCACGGGCGACGTTGTTTCGCCGACGATATTGATTGGCGCGTTTGCGGACTGGCGCGAAGGGCTGGACACCTACGGCAAGGTCAACGCGGAGCTTGCCCCGCCGCTGCCGTTCTCGGGCAATGCGCCGATTGGCTGGAGCAGCTGGGGCGCGGTTCAGTTCAAGCTGACAAAGGAAACAGCGTACGCCGTCTCGGACTACTGGAAAGCTGAGCTTCAGCCGACGTGGCAGGGCGAGGACGACACGGTTTACATCAATCTGGATTCGGGCTGGAATGACATATTGCCCGGTGACGAGCTGGAAAAATTCGTTGACCACTGCGCAAAAAACGGTCAGACGGCAGGAATATACTACACACCGTTCGCCGCTTGGTCAAATGAAGCGGAGCTGAAAAAATCCGGCAGCGCGTTATATGACGCACTTTTGCGTGACGCTGACGGCAAGGTTCTGCCTTCATGGGACGGCGCGCTTGCACTCGACCCCACGCACCCGGCGGTTATTGAGCGCATTAACACAGACCTGCAGCGATACATCGACGCGGGCGTGGGCTACATCAAGCTGGATTTTATCAGCCATGGTGCAATGGAGGGCGCGCACTACGACAAGAGCGTACGGACGGGAATACAGGCATATAACAAGGGCATGAAGCAGATTGCGGACAAGGTGGGCGGCAAAATGTTCATCAACCTTTCCATCGCGCCGATTTTTCCGCACCAATATGCTCACGGGCGGCGGCTGGCGTGCGACACGTTTTATGGAATCGGCGAGACGCAATACATGCTCAACTCATTGAGCTTTGGCTTTTGGGAGAGCCGGATTTACGCTTGCCCTGACCCCGACCACATCGTTGTTTGGGGCAACGACGGCGGCTTTGCGGAGCTAAACGAAGCGCGTGCCCGTGTGACGTCCGGCGTTATTGCCGCGAGCTTTCTTGCGGGCGACGCGTTCAGCGACCCGCCGGGCAACAGCGCCGACGCAAAGGCACGCTTCGGTTTGCTGCTGAAGAACCCTGAGATTATGGCGCTTGCAAAGAGCCGCACGGTGTTTCGTCCCGCAGCGGAAATTCCGGGCAGGACGGCGAATGTTTACACCGCCCAAATTGACGGCAAAACTTACATTGCCGTGTTTAATTTTGACGGCGAAGCAAAGGACTTCACGCTTGCAATACCGAATGGCACAACGCAGCTCCGTGAGCTTTGGAGCGGCGAAGCACTGCCCGTTGACGGCACGGAAGCCGTCAGCGTTTCACTCAGCGAACACGACGCAAAAGTGTTTGTGCTAATTGATAATTGATAGTGGATAATCGGCGGAACGATAACCGCTGCAAATCTAACGCCCGGCAGCGTTCATTAGCGACCCGCTTGTGTGGCAATGGCAAATGGCGACGGCCAGCGCGTCGGCGGCGTCGTCCGGCCTGGGGATTGACGGCAGGTTCAGCAAAAGGCGCGTCATCTCCTGCACCTGCTTTTTTTCCGCGCGCCCGTATCCGCAAACGCTCTGCTTAACCTGCAGGGGTGTGTATTCCCCTACCGCCAAGCCCTCCAGCTGTGCGGCAAGCGTCAATACGCCGCGCGCCTGCGCAACGTCAATGGCGGTTTTTGTGTTGGTGTTGAAAAAGAGCTTTTCCATGGCGAAGCCGTCCGGGCGGAACTTGAGCAGCAGCGCCCGCAGACCCAAATAGATTTCCTCCAGGCGCCGAGGAAACGGCGTGCCCGCCTGCGTGCTGATTACGCCGTACTCCAGCACGCGGAAGTGGTTGTTATCGTATTGCACAGCGCCGTAGCCCACCAGCGCATAGCCCGGGTCAATGCCGAGTACCGTCATGCTTGAACACCCTGTTGACGCAGAAACTGCCTTGCGTTGCGCATAACGCGCTTGTCCTTCTCAAAGTGGAGGTTGCGCATTGCTTCGTCAAAGGTGAGCCAATAACACGCGTCGATTTCCTCTTGCTGACGCTTGGTGTCTGTTGTGAGCGCTTCGGCAAGGAAGAAGATCACCTTTTTTTGCACCCAGGACTGAATGTCGTAAATGCTGGTTTCCTTAAAGCCCGGCAGAAGCTTGATTTCAATGCCGGTCTCCTCGCGAACCTCTCTCAGCGCGGTGGTTTCGGCGTCCTCGCCCGCCTCTACGTGACCCTTGGGGAAGCCCCAGTGCGTGCTGCGGCGGTTCTTTATCATCAGGTATTTCACGCCGTCGTCCGCAGCGTGGAACACCACCGCCCCGCAGGAGCACTCGTATTTGCACTCCAGAGTGTAGGGCTCCTTGCCCTCCGCAAAATCAAGCGCTTCGCGGATTTCGGTTTCGATGAGCTTTTGTGTAATCGGCGCGAGGACCAATATTTTGCCGCCGTCCTTGCGGCGCAGCACGGCAATGCACTGCCCGTCAAAGGTGCGCAGCGGACGGTCAATACCCACAATATAAGCGCCGCGCACACCGCTTTGGAAACCGCGCAGACCCTCTAAGTCCGCGTAGTTGACGCCATACGCACGCCCAAGCTGGTGGCTGTAGGTGTTCATTGGGCGTGTGATTTTTACGTGCAGATATCTACCAAGCATTTTTTACAGCTTTCCTGAGGTCTCTTAAGGAACCCCCATTATATTAAGATCAATTCTGCGCTTAGTATAGCTTTTTCGGCGCAAAATTGCAATCGTTGCCTGAAGATTTCTGCTTTTTCGACAAATCTTGAAAAAAAATCAGTTTTTCTTTGCCGATTTGACGATAGCACTTGACAAATTCTTTATTTGCGTTTATCATTAGAGCAAAAAGTGGAGGTAGAATTATGCCGCGCAGTGATTGGTACAAGGACCTGGTGTTCTATCAAATCTGGCCGCGCTCCTTTCGGGACGGCGACGGCGACGGAATCGGCGACCTGACGGGCGTGCTGGAAAAGCTGGAGTATATCCGCTCACTTGGCTGCAACGCCATTTGGTTTTCGCCGCTGTATCCCTCGCCGCAGGCGGATTATGGCTACGATATATCCGACTACCGCGGCATTGCGCCCGAATACGGTACTCTCGAGCAATTCCGTGAGCTGCTTGACAAGGCGC
>JAITOD010000072.1 GCA_031290105.1 Oscillospiraceae bacterium | reverse complement strand
CTCACGCAGCTCGGCAAAGGGTGCGGGCGCGATTGACTTGACGGCAAACACAAGGCCAATCAGCACAGCCGCCGCCAAAAACTGCCGCAGCAGCAGCGGAAGCCACCACTCCTTCTGCGCCTCGCCGTCATCGCCGTAGTCCGCGCGGTAAGCCTCACGCTGCCGCCGCCGCTCGCGGATTGCGTTCAACTCGTCAAATTGCCCATAGGGTTCCTCGTCGTACATAGCCCGCCTCCTGCTTGACGCATTGCGTTCTGAACAAGCTATGCCATGCTCGGTTAAAAAATACGTGCATGTCTATTTTTTCGGTAAAATGCATAAACTAAGCAATGATGCCTGAAAAAATGGAGTGAGAATATGCTTTTTGCAGATTTCCCGGAGGGCGTTACGCGCCGAGTCCGACTGCTTGAATTGATTGCGTCCGGCGTGAAAATCCCGTGCGAGGACGGCGTGCTTATCACTGAGGATTGCGTGATTGGCGCGGGCACGTTGATTTTGCCGGGTTGTGTGATTGGCGGCGGCACGGTGATTGGCGCGGACTGCGTGGTGGGTCCCGGCAGCGTGCTGCTGGCTGCGCGCTTGGGCGACGGCGTGGAGTTTCTGCAAAGCTGGGCGGAGGACGCGCGCGTGGAGGACGGTGCGCGGATTGGTCCGTTTGCGCGGCTGCGTCCGGGGGCGCACATTGGCATGGACGCAAAAATCGGCAACTTTGTGGAGATCAAAAACTCCGTCATCGGGCAAGGCAGCAAGGTGCCGCATTTGAGCTATATTGGCGATACGGACATGGGTACGGGCTGCAACATCGGCTGCGGCTGCGCAACGGCAAATTATGATGGGCGGAACAAGCACCGCACACGGCTTGGCGCGGGCTGCTTTATCGGCTGCGACACAACTCTTGTTGCCCCGGTAACTCTTGGCGAGCGGGCGTTCACGGCGGCGGGCTCCGTGGTGACGCAGGACGTGCCGGACGGCGTGCGTGTTTTTGCCCGTGCAAGGCAAGTTAATAAACACTGTAAAGGCATTTAGCTTTACGCTATAGGATTCAACAGCTTTTGCCGGGCATAAATACGCAAAATGCTGTAAAGGCATAAAACTTTACACGGAGGTTAGGGTATGTGCGGGATAGTTGGATACGTTGGTGAATCGAAGGCGGCGCCGCTGTTACTGGATGGTTTGCGCGCGCTTGAATACCGCGGCTATGACTCGGCGGGCGCAGCGCTGATGGAGGACGGCGCGTTCACTATTGTTCGGCGGGCGGGGCGCGTTGAGCAACTCTCCGAACCCCTTGCGCAGCTGCACAGCGCGGCAAAAATTGGTATTGCGCACACGCGCTGGGCAACTCACGGCGCGCCAACGGAGATCAACGCGCACCCGCACATCAGCGCGGACGGTCGCTGGGCTGTTGTTCACAACGGGATTATTGAGAACGCGGACGCGCTGCGGGCAGAGCTTGAAACCCTGGGCATAGCGTTCGATTCTGAGACGGACACGGAGATAATCCCGCAGTTGCTGGGGCGGGTCAGCGGCTTTGAGGATGCTGAGCAGGGCACGCCGCTAGATGTGCTGCTGGATGTTTTGCCGCTGTTGGAGGGATCGTGGGCGCTTGGCATACTATGCGCCAACGCGCCTGACAAACTGCTGTGCGCCTGTCAAGGGTCGCCGCTACTGGTGGGCGAGGGTGAGGACGGGCTGTATCTTGCGTCCGACTATGCGGCTTTTGGCGAGAATGTACACAAAGTTTACCGCATGACGGACGGCGAGATTGGCGTGCTGACGCGGGACGGTGCAGCGTTTTATGACAGCCGCGGGCAGGCTCTGACCAAGCCGGCAGAGGAGTTTTCACACCGTGAACAGGGCGGCGGAAAGGGCAGCTACACACACTTTATGCGCAAGGAGATTGACGAGCAGCCGCTGGCAGTTAGTCGCACGCTGGAGCAGTTTTTCGGTGGGGCGTTGCATGCAGCGGCGGCGGGCGACTTCCGCTTGCCGTGCCAATTGCCGCACAGCCCGCGCAAGGTCTGGCTGGTAGCCTGCGGGTCGGCGTACCATGCTTGCGTGAGCGGAAAATACGTCATTGAGGAGCTGGCGCGGATTCCCTGCGAAGCGGTTGTGGCGTCGGAGTTTCGCTACCAATACCCGCTGATTGGCGAGGAAGATTTGGCGGTATTCGTCAGTCAGAGCGGCGAAACGGCAGATACCCTGGCGGCTGTGCGGGAGGCCTCTGCGCGGGGAGCCGCAACGCTGGGGGTAGTCAACGTGGCGGGCAGTGCCATTGCGCGAGCGTGTGACGCAGTATTGCCGACTCTTGCGGGAGCGGAAATTGCTGTGGCGACGACTAAGGCGTATTCCGCGCAGCTGGCGGTGCTGTATGCGCTGGCGCTGCATTTTGCTAAGGAGCAGGCACACGAGGAGCCGGAGTTTGAGGAAGCGCTGCGCCGTCTGCCGGAGTCAATCCAAGCCGCGCTGAGCACTGAAGACGCGGCAAAAGCTGCGGCGGAGCAAATCGCCGGGGCAGATCATGCGTATTTCATCGGGCGAAATCTGGATTATGCCGCCGCGCTGGAAGGATCGCTGAAGCTCAAGGAAATCAGCTATCTGCACTCCGAAGCGTACCCGGCGGGAGAGCTGAAGCACGGCACAATCTCACTGATTGAAGCGGGCACGCCGGTGATTGCGCTGGCGTGTTGTGAACGGCTGCTGCCAAAAACCGCCGCCAATATCCGGGAAGTTGCGGCACGCGGCGCACGGGTGTTCGCCGTTTGTGCCCGGGGGAACGGCGAGCATTGGGGGACGGACTCGGTCATTTCGCTGCAAGCAACGCACCCGCTGCTCATGCCGTCGGTGGAGGTGATTCCGCTGCAGCTGCTGAGTTATCACGTTGCGCGCATTCGCGGCTGTGACATTGATAAACCGAAGAACTTGGCAAAATCAGTCACGGTAGAGTGACAATACAGAGAAGGAGAATACACGTGAATTTTCAAGGAATTTTGGCAGGAGCGGCAAGCTTTGTGATTATCGGCTTGCTGCATCCGGTGGTTATCTGGGCGGAATATCGGTTCACAAAAAGCTGCTGGTGGGCGTTCCTGGTGGCGGGACTGCTGGCGACTGGCGGCTCGGTTTTTGTGGACAGCGTGCTGATTTCGTGCGTGCTGGCGGTGCTGGGTTTCTCGCTTTTGTGGTGCATCAAGGAACTTTATGAGCAGGAGGAGCGTGTGCGCAAAGGGTGGTACCCTGCCAGATGTTAGATGTGAGATTTTGACGGCTGCTATTGACTTTGCGGACGTTTAGTTATACACTTATGAACGCTTTCGGGAGCGAGCGTTTCCATATAGTGGCACTATTTTGTATAAAATATACCGTGAGCTGTAGCTGGAGCTGTAGCTCACGGTAGATGATTATAGCAAGAATAGTTGATATATAGATGTGTTTAAAAAAATTTTTTTCACATAAACGTTTTCTACAGTTCATATATCTTTATTTCAATTAACACTGCTGTAGATGGTGAAAATTTGACGGCTGCTATTGACTTTGCGGACGTTTCGGTATACACTTATCAATGAGCTGCACCTCCTAAAAATTCCCACTCGCCAAAGCGGCATATCCCGCCACGCGACGGTCCACGCTATCAGCGAAGACTTGGAGCGGGGGGCAGAAAATGGAACTTCAGGATGCGGCATGGGCACGCTTTGTGCAAACCGGTCAGGTGACCGACTATCTGCAATATTGCAGCGTGCGCGGCGCGGCGGCGGCTAACTCATTGAACGCGCCGAAGAAGGGCAAGTTAAATGCACCTGGACACAAAAGGTCTCGTCCTGCGGGCACGGGACGCGGCTGAAAATGACCGTGCGCTCACCATCCTAACGCCGGAATTCGGGGTGGTGAGCGCATTTGCCAACGGCGCAAAGCGGCTCAAATCCAGCCAATTGGCGGCGGCGCAGGTGCTGTGCTATGGGGAATTTTCCCTATTTCGCCGCCGCGATACTTATACCGTTGACTCCGCACAGCCAATATCTGTGTTTTTCGGCTTGCGCAACGACATCGGCTCCCTTGCGTTGGCGCAATATTTTTGCGAGCTGGCGGCAGTGCTTGTTCCGGCGGAAACCGAGGCGAGCGAGTTTTTGGAACTGCTCGTTTTTTCCCTAAGCTGCTTGGAAAAAAAGCGCCGCCCGCCTGAAATCCTAAAGCCGGCGGTGGAGTTGCGCATACTGAGCCTTGCGGGTTATGCCCCGGATTTGACGCGCTGCCGTGTTTGCGGCGGGGACGAAATTCGCGGCGATTTTGTTCGCCTGCACTTGCTTGACGGCAACTTCAGCTGCGCGGCGTGCGGCGGTTCCGGGGAGCAGATTGGCTTGGGTGTGCTCAGCGCAATGCGGCATATTTGCGCTTCTCCGTTGCGGCGGCTGTTTTCGTTTACTCTGCCCGTGCCGTCGTTGGCGGTGCTGACGGCGGTTTGCGAGGAATATCTGCGCGTGCAGGTGCCGCAGCGCTGGGATACGCTGGAGTTTTACAAATCGCTTGACGTTGAACCTTAGGGGAACATTAAGCGCAAATTTATATTTTGTTTATGATTGTAAATACGCAAAAAGCGTGTATTATTTCCCTGCAAACGGCACCGCTGCAAGTGATTATTTATGGAGTGCCGCCTAAAATCTAGTGGAGTTTTTCGCTTATTTCCTTGAACACCGGGGCACAATCCGCACTGCCGCCGCGCCCGTCCTCCTTAAAAATCGCGACAGCATATTTGGGAGCATTTGCCGGGAAAAAGCCGGCAAACCACGCCGCCGCATATTCGTTTCCCTCTGCGTCATAGCGGTCGGTTTGGGCGGTGCCGGTCTTTCCGCAGGCGGCGACAAGGTCGGATTTCGCCTTGTTAGCCGTGCCCTCGCGCACAGTGTATAGCAGCGCATCACGCAAAAAATCCGCCGTTTCCTGCCGCAGAACCGAGTACGGACCGCCGCGCTCAGTTTCGTTGTAGAGATTTCCACTATCATCAACAAGCCCCTCAACCAAGTATGGCGGACGATATTGCCCATCGGCCGCAATGCACGCGAAAGCCGCCGCCAATTGCAATGGCGTAGCGGTAAAATCTCCCTGCCCAAAAGAAAAATTTGCCAGCGCGGCGGGCAATTTGCTCAGTATCGCCTCCTGCGGCAAATGCCCCGCCGAGGACGTTATTCCGGGCGCGAGCAGCGTTGATTGCCCGTAGCCCATCGCCCGCGCCATGTCCAGCAGGACCTCCGGCGGCATTTTTTGCGCCAGCTGTATGAAAAACGGGTTGCAGGAATTGGCAATTCCTTCCTTGAGCGTCTGCCGTCCGTGCCCGCTAAGGTTCCAACAACGGATTGTCACGTCCCCAACCTTGATATAGCCCTTGCACTCAAAGCAAATCTCCGGCGAGATGCCCGCCTCCAGCGCGGCGGCGGCGATTGCCGGCTTGAAAACAGATCCGACGGCAAACGGCAAAATCGCACGGTTTATCAGTGGAGCATCGTTGGATTCAAGCGCGGCGGCAACGTTGTTAGGGTCAAAGTCAGGGCGGCTTACCATGGCGCGGATTGCGCCCGTCCGCACATCAAGCACCACTGCCGCGCCGCGGGTAATTCCGCCGCTATCCAACGCGGTTTCAACAATATTCTGTATTGATTTGTCAAGTGTCAGGCGCAGACCCGCTTGCCCGCAGTAGTTGTCGTCCTCCCAATAGGGATTCTCACCGCCCAGTAGCTGCCCCCGCGCGTTTGCCGGGAATGCGGCTGTAAGACTGCCGCCGTGGTTGCTAAGCAGATTGTTGTAGGCGCGTTCCATGCCGCTGACGCCAACTCCGTCAGCGTCCGTGTAGCCGAGCACGTGCCGCGCCGGCGCGTTGACTCCGTTGCGCTTGAACACGGGCGACACCGGCAGCCATGCCCGCTGCTCAATGGGTTCACTCAGCCTCACAACGGCGGGGAGATTTTTCTCAAAAGCCTCCCGCAGCCGCTCATAATCAGCGCCGCTAAGCAGAGGACGCAGTGCCGCCAAGTTCTCTGCCGACGGCACTGCGGCGGCGGCATAGTATGTCTCGTCATTGACCAGAAGTAGACCGTTTGTGTCGTAAATCGGTGCGCGGCTCAGGGCGGCGGTAATGCGTCTGACCGCATTCTCCGACGCGCCCGCCGACTCTGCATCCCTGCCGATTGACAGCACCCGCAGGACCAGAATACACGCGCACAGGCAAAAAAGCACAAACGCCGTCACCGTGCGGAAGGCGGCTTTGCGCTCATATTTTGCGGCAGTTTGCTTCTTTTCCATGCGTGTAGTGTTCCATGGCTAGGCGGCACTATACGCTTTACACGCCGCAGCGCGCAACAAACACACCTTTTTCTTTGTGCAGAATTTCCACCGTGTATTGCGCGCCGAGTTCCTCCAAAAGTGAGATGCCGCCGTGTTTTTTGTGCATTACAACATAGAGCGCACCGCCGGGGTTCAGCTGCTGGGCGCAACCAAAAAGCATTGCGCGGCAAACGTCCTTCCCTGCGTGTATCGGCGGGTTCAGCGCGGCGCAGATGAATTTGCCGCTGATATTCTCGAACGCGTCGCTGAGGATGAATTCTCCCTCAACGGCGTTGGCGCGGGCGTTTTGCTCCGCCAGGCGCAGCGCCTTGGGGTTTACGTCCGCAAATGTGACGCGAAGAAGCGGGTAGCTTTTGCCCAGCGTTACGCCCACAGCGCCCCAGCCGCAGCCTAAATCCAAAAAAGCCCCGCCGCTGTTTGCCGCCGCAAGAAACCGCGCGTCAGCCGTCATTGAGCGCAAAAGCAAGCCGCTGGCATCGTCCATGTGCCCGTGACTGAAAACCCCCGCGTCGCTCATAAAATCCAGCCGGGTACTGCCAAGATAATACGCAAAACGGCGCTCATCAGGCGCAAGCCTCGGGTCGTCAACAAAATAGTGGCTCATTTTCACTCCACGTTCAGCGGAACATTTTCACCCAGCAAACGCCGCGCGGTGCGCAAAAACGCGCGTGCCGCCGGGGCGTCTTCCGGCAGCGGAAGCCCTCTGCCAAAGGTATCGGCCACGGCGGGTTCCTCCGGGATCACGCCGGCAAGCTGTGCGCCCACAGCGTCGATAGTTTCGTCAATATTGAGAAAAACGCCGCCCTGCACGCGCCTTTTGTAAAGGCGGTTAACAAGCAGACGCGCGGGCAGCTTGGGGTACGCGCTGCGGAGCTCACGCATACATGAGGCCGCCGCGCGCGCGCTCACCGCCTCCGGCTGAGAAAGCACCAGCGCCGTATCCGCGGCACCTGCGGCAAGTGCAAACCCTGTTGGGAAGCCTGCCGGAGCGTCCAGCAAAATTACGTCCCACTTCTCGCGCAGATGGTGCATAAGCAGCTCAAACACCACCGTGTCGTATGCCTCCGTGGGAAAGAGCGGCGCGGCGAGCAGCGAAAGATTCCCGCGCGTCAGCAGCGCCTGCGGGAGTGTGCAGCCGTTGCGCAGCACATCTCCCCAAGTGAACACCAGCTCGCGCGAGAAGCCGAAAAGCAAATCCAAGCTGCGCAGCCCAATGTCGCAGTCCACGGCAAGGACGCGCTTGCCCAAAGCCGCAAACGCGTGCGCCAAACCTGCGGCGGCGGTGCTTTTGCCCGCTCCGCCCTTGCCGGAAACCAATGCAATTGCTAGGGACAAAACGAGTCACCGCCTGCATCAAATTTTTTCGCTATTACATATCCGGGCTGTATTGCCAATCCGGAATCTCCGTATAATGATTGACTTTTTTCTTCTTTGCGTAGTAATATGCCGGATACTGCGGGTCGCTGTTGACGACAACCTTGCTGATGTCCGGATTGGGGTTTTCGCCCGGGCGCACCTGGCGGGCAAGGATTATAAAGTGCGAACCATCAAAGTTGAACGCGCAGGTGGAGAGCGTCAGTATGCGGTCGTCCTCCTTGATGTCTACGCCGGTGCTGTAGAGAGCGCGCCTGTCAACCTCGTGGATATAGTTCATGAAGTTTTGCCCGTTTTTCATTTCAGACCAGTAGAAGGGGAACATATATTCGCCCGGTGTGTGCTCCACGCCGTTGGTGTAGAACACCGCGTAAATCTTCCACAGGTATTCGCCGTAGATTGTGTCCAGCTTGATGGTCGGTTCCGCCTGCCATTGTTTGACGTTCTCGTACTTAATCAGGTTGTGGAAGACCAGGTCAACATAGGCGTTGTTGTGACCGTAGACCACAATGTTTTTGCTCATTGCGTTGGGCTGCAGACGGGTATTCTTATCAAAAAACGGCACGCCGTGTTTGTTGGTGGTTTTGTCGAACGCGTGCTTCAGGTAGTATGTGTTGTCCGCCGCCTGCATGACGGGATAGTTAATATTCAGGCTGTTGATGGTCAGCCAGCCGCGCGTATCCTGATTTTTGGCGTAGACTGCCGCGTATTTGGACTGCATATTTGCCGGGAATATAATGTTTTCGTATTGCGCCGCAAGCTGACTCATCGGCAATTGAGTGCTCATGATGATTGTCTGCACATCGTTGAGTGCCCTGCGCTCCAGTGTGGGACCGATGAAGAAGCTGTTCAGCAAAATCGGCGCGGTGATGAGTATTGCCAAAACCGATGTTAAAAACGCGCTTTTGCGGACCACCTCGCCGGTTGAATCACTCCTGCGCGGAAATAAATCCCGAAACTGGTGCTTGAAGGAGCGCCGCTGACCGGGTTCCTCAAACATCTCGGCAAGCTCCTCCTCCGAGTATTCCGCGGCCGCCGCCGTGACAGTTACGCCCGCTTCCTCAAACAAATCGCGTAGGGAACCGACTGAATCCCCCTGCGTTTCCGGCGGAATATCTCCGGTGGAAACCGGAGCTGCCGCCCGGGCAACAGGCACGGGCGTGCCGGCTTGTATTCCGCTATGGTCCTCGTCGCCCTCGTCCACCGCCTGATACAGCACCTGCACATCTGCTTCATAAGGAGCCTTGGGCGCTTGCTGCGGCTGACCATAACCGGGGAAGGGCGGCTGCCCATAGCCCGGATAGCCGTACGGCATCATCTGCGGCAGCATCATCTGCGGGTAGAACGGGTATCCGCCGGACATTCCCGGCGCCTGCTCTGTCCCGTCCTGATACACAACCTGCATACCCGCCTGACGTTCATAGCTGTTGAGCGGAGTTGGCGCGTTCGCTCCGCCCTGCGGCGGCAATGCTGTCGGCATACCATATGGCGGCATAAACATCGGCACCGGAATGAACATTGGGTAAGGCGAATACGGCATCTGCCCCTGCCCCGCAGGCATCTCCGCGCCTTGCGGCATGGCATATGGATATGGGAACGGATAGGGATAGGGCGGCGGTGTCCGGGCTTCAGGGGGCGCGGCTTCGCCTTCGTTAGGTGCTGTGTTTTTGTTCTCTTCAGACACAGTGGGCTCCTTTTTCTGGACGTTTGTCTTGGGCATATTTGGGAAGTTAACGTATCGGCACGCCAATGGCGCTACGCATGGGCGGAGTTGTGAGCGTTCAATGCCTGATAGAGCAAAAACAGCGCGGCATTTTCGGTCAGCAGACGGTTTGTCAGGCGGTTTTGCCCCGCGAAAGCGATGCGGCGCACATATGTTCCGTCTTCGCTGTCAATCGCGGCATAGGCGTGCAGCGGCGTGTTTTCGCCGTCTGCCCAACCCGTGGACGCAAGAGCAAAATCTGTGCCGAAACGTGCTCGCGCGCCGCGCGCCATCTCACTTGCGGTTTGTTCGCTTACCGCCGTGTGCTCCTCAAGCGTCTTTGCATGAACTCCCAACTGCTCACGCTTCACGTCGTCGCAATAGGCGACGACAGCGCCGCGCAGTACTCGGCTTGCGCCCGGGCAGTCCGTCAAACGCTTGGCAATGCCGCCTCCGGTTATGCTCTCTGCCGCAGCGACTGTTTTGTTGTGCGCGGAAAGCTCATGGATAAGCACGGTTTCGATGTTCGGCACGTCCATACCGTAGACGTAAGGAGCCAGTCTGCGCCGGATTTCCTCTGCAACCGGTGTGATTAGGCTCTCCGCTTCATTGGCGTTTTTTGCCCGTGCAGTCACCCGCAGACAGGATTCGCCCGTTTTGGCATAGGGCGCGACGCTGGGGTTTTCGACGTCGAGTAAATCGGCGGTAAGCTCTGCCATTGCGCTCTCGCCAATGCCCATTGTGCGCACCATGCGGCTGACGATAACGCCGTCCGCCCAAGGGGAGAGGAAGCTCCGCACAGTCTGCAAAAACATTGGCTCCATCTCATTTGGCGGACCGGGGAGAAGAACGGCGCACTTGCCGCTCACGCAGATTGCCAGACCCGGCGCGGTGCCGTTTGCGTTGGGGAAATAATAACTCCCTGCGGGCTTGCCGAGCTTGTTTTCTCCGCTGAATGCGACCGCACCCGCCGGGACGCAGGCTTGGCGCGCATTGGACCGCGGCATATCACAGCCGCGGGCACGGAAAAATCCGCGCATTGACTCCAGAAGCTCGGCGCGTTCCTCAAGGGGAAGTCCCAATGCCTCGCAGACCGTTTCGCGGGTGACATCGTCCGCCGTGGGACCCAAACCGCCGGTAAGGAAGACGAAATCCGCCCTCTCCCATGCGGCAAGAAAATCCTCACGCAGGCGAGTGGGATTATCTCCCACAACAGCCTGACGGTGCAGGGTAAAGCCTAATCCTGCCAATTCGCGCGCCAGAAAACGGGCGTTGGTGTTGAGGATATCGCCCAGAAGCAGCTCGGTGCCTACGCACAACAACTCACAGCTTGCCATTTCGACGCACCTCCCCGCATACTGCGATATTATACCTTATATTGTGCCCTGAATGCAAGTCCCCTCGGCGAATATTTACAATTTGGACGCAAATTGCCCTTTTCTTCCTTTATGCAGGATGGCGCGGAGTGTGATAATCTTATAGCTAAACTACGGTTTTTGCGACTCTAAGCAGCTGCTCTCACCAGCTGGTGAGAGCAGCTGCTTAGAGTAAGCGCGCAACTATGCAATTTGACAAGCCGCCCGCAACGTGCTATACTAACGGCGGTTTACTTCTGTTGAGAGATAACAAGGAGTGCGGAATGAAATGCGTTATAGCGATGATTGTGGAATCGCGATGAAAAGTGTTGACAATAGTTGACTTTTGTGTTATACTGCGAAAAAGAGGGATATTTTGTTGGGATTGGTCTGCGGGGATGGGATGTTGTTGGCATTTGATGCCGGAATTCACAGTGTAAAGCTGCGATGCAACGAAAAATACGGTTTTGAGGAAACCGGTAAAAAAGAAGAGGGCGAAGATGAGCAGCAAGGAATTTAACCTGTTGCGCGAGCCGTGGATTCGCGTGATGAAGCCTGACGGTGCGGCGGACGAGATTTCCATGCCGGAATTGTTCCGCGGGGCGCACACCCGGCGGCGTCTTGCGGGCGAATTGCCCACGCAGGATTTTGCGGTGTTGCGTCTGCTGTTGGCGGTGCTGCACGCGGTGTTTAGCCGCTATGACGAAAGCGGGCGGGAGGACGAAATCTTCCTGCAGAATGACGGTCAGGCTGACAGTCAGGGCAAAAAAGAGCTTCTGCGCCGCTGGCAGACCCTGTGGGAGCGCGGTTCGTTCCCGGCGGAGGTGATTGAGCGGTACTTGACTGAATACGAGGAGCGGTTCTGGCTGTTTCACCCGCAGACGCCGTTTTATCAGGCGGGGCAGCTGGCGGTTGGGACGGACTACAGCGCCGCGAAACTCAATGGAGAGCTTTCTGAAAGCGGCAACAAAGTGCGCTTGTTTGCCGGGCGTAGCGGAAACGCCAAATCCACGCTCGATTTTGCCGAGGCGGCGCGCTGGCTATTGTGCGTCAATGGCTATGATGATACCTCAAGCAAGCCCAAGGGCAAAGGTCCAAGCGGCGAAAAGCTGCCGTCCTGCGGCGCGGGTTGGTTGGGGCAGTTGGGATTAATTGCAGCAGAGGGCAGAAATCTGTTTGAAACGCTGATGCTGAATTTTGTCATTCTGCCGGACGGCGGCAGCGAAGCTCTTTGGGATGAAGCATACCCCGTTTGGGAGAGGGAACCGAAGGCGGACGAGCGCACGCCAATCCCTGTACCTAACAATCAGGCTGAGCTGCTTACGCTGCAGTCGCGGCGGCTGTTACTGCGCCGGGAAGACGACAAGGTGACCGGCTACACGCTGCTGGGCGGGGATTTTTTCCCGAAAGAAAACGCTTTTGTCGAGCAGATGACAGTATGGCGCTCCCACGCGGAAAAGGGCAAGGCGCCGGAGTTCAAGCCGCGCCGCCACGACCCCGCGAAGCAGCTGTGGCGCGATTATTCGTCACTCACCGCGCAGGGACAAGACCGCCATCAGCCCGGTGTAATCACCTGGCTTTGTATGCTCCGCGACAAGCACATTTTGCAGCAGAAGCAATTCCGCTTCATCATTGCCGCAATGAATTACGGAGACAAGGACTTTTTTGTTGACGACACCTTTGCGGATTCCATCACCTTTAACGCGGATTTGCTCACCGAGCTCAGCGAGGGCTGGAACGCACGCATAATTGATGAGCTGGACACGACGGAGCAGTTGGTTTATCAGGTTGGCAGGCTGGCGCAAAGCCTTGCGTTGGCGGCGGGGATACACGACAACAAGGAGTATTCCGGCTCAAAACAGCGCGACGCCGCCAAGGAGCAAGCCTACTACCGCTTGGATGTGCCCTTCCGCCGCTGGCTGGAGAGCATTGACCCCGCCGCGGATGGCATGGACGCTAAGTGCGCGGAATGGTGGGACATTGCAAAGAAAATTGTGCGCGCACTGGGCAAGGAGCTGGCGGCGCAATGCGGCTCACAGGCGTTTGTGGGAAGAAACAATTATTCCGCACCTCAGGCATACAATATTTTCCTTTACAAGACTACAAACAGGCAAACACTTGCAGCAAAAACGAAAGGAGTAAAAAATAATGGAACAAAAGAGTGACCCGGCCGCACAGGTCTATGGTTTTGTGCGCGGAAAAGTGCAATGGCTTTACGATAGCCGTGAGCGCTCCGGCACAAAAGCGACTTTTGCGCGGCTGCGGCGCGGATTGGGCAAACAGCCCGGCGAGCTGCCAGAGCTATGGGAGGCGACACTGAACGGTTTGCCGGAGGAGCTGCTCAGCCACAGCTATGACGGCGCGCCGAGCTATGGCGAAAACGCGGTGCACACGGCGCTCACGCTTTTTGCGCTGCACCAGCAGGGCAAGGACCGCAGCATGTACCAAAAGGATATGCCGTTTGGCAAAGCTGTGCGCAGATTAGCGCCTGACTCAAACAGCGACAAATTTGCGGGAGTTAAACGCCGTTTCGACGCCGCCGCCACAGCGCAAAGCTTCACCGAGGCGGTGCAGCATCTGCGGGGCTTGGTGCAGCTGCTTAAGGCAAGCGATATACCTTTGGATTACCCTGCCCTGGCAAGCGAGTTGTGGCGATTCCAGTTCCCGGCACAGCAGAACCGCGTCCGCCTTGGCTGGGGGCAGGACTTTTGGCGCGGAAACAATACCGAAGATATTGAAAGCGAGGAAAATCCCAATGAGCAACAATAATCAGCGCCTTTATTTGGACATTCACATTCTGCAAACCGTGCCGCCCAGCTGCGTCAACCGCGACGACACAGGCAGCCCCAAAACAGCCGTCTATGGCGGCGTGACCCGTGCAAGGGTTTCGTCGCAGTGCTGGAAGCGCGCCGTGCGTCTGCATTTCCGCGATGAATACCCGAAGGAGGAGCTCGGCGTGCGCACAAAGCGCGTTTTGCAGATGGTTACGGACGAAATCCGCGCGCTTGAGCCGGAAACAAACGAAGAAAAAGCGCTGAAGCTGGCGGTCAAGGCCCTGGAAGCCGCTGGTCTTCAAAACAAGGCGAAAAAGGGAGAAGACTGGGCGCCCGGCGCGCTGTTTTTCATCAGCTATGCGCAGGCAAAGGCACTTGCCGTGCTGGCGTTGCAAGACAACATCGACAAAAAAGAAGCCCAAAAGGCTCTGAAAGATTTCCCCGCCGTGGATGTTGCGCTCTTTGGGCGCATGGTTGCGGACGACCCATCACTCAACACTGACGCGTGCTGCCAGGTTGCTCACAGCATTTCCACACACGCCGTCAGCAACGAATATGACTACTTCACCGCAGTGGACGATCTCTCTCCTGACGACAACGCAGGCGCGGGCATGATTGGCACCGTGGAATATAATTCCTCCACGCTTTACCGCTACGCAACAGTCGCCCTGCACAACCTGAAGGCGGCTCTGGGCACCGAAACCGCCGCCGCCGCGCGGAGCTTTGCCAACGCGTTTGCCCTCTCCATGCCCAGCGGCAAAGTCAACACATTTGCCAACTTCACCCCGCCCGACGCTGTCATCATCACGCTGCGTGAGGACCACCCGGTGAACCTTGCGGGCGCGTTTGAAGCGCCGATTGTGAACCATGGCGAGGGCTATGCCGCAGATACTGTCAAAAAACTCAGGGAGCACGCCAACAAAATCGACGCGACCTTCGGCAGTCTGCCCGCGCTTGAGCTGGAAGCCGGAGAGGAGTTGCCTCTGCCCGCGCTGCTGGAGAATCTGGAGGCGGAAATTGCGGCACGGTTGGGAGAGCCGGCATGAGCACGCTGCTGCTGCGATTAGCCGCGCCGATGCAATCCTGGGGCGCGGACGCAAAATTCGACCGTCGCGGCACTGAACGCGCGCCAACCAAAAGCGCCGTAGCGGGACT
>JAITOD010000019.1 GCA_031290105.1 Oscillospiraceae bacterium | reverse complement strand
ATTGAATACACAGGCAACAGATACGTTTTCAATGCGTTGGCAGTCACGTGCGCCACGACCCGAAATTTGCAGTTTCGGCGAGCGACAACACGCGGCTGAAATCGACCGGCAACCGATTGTTCCGGCGCATTGGAAGATAATGATACACCCGCTGAATGCGGACGGGCATAGGAATGTCCGTTGGAGGTGAAAGTCCTCGTGGCGCGGGCAACGCCCGCAGGAAGACGTTCAAAACGTTGCTCGAGCGGATTAGTTTTTCGCTCGGTAACCGGACGTTTCTTGCGCGCAGTTGGAGCCAACCGCCGTCTGTTGCAATCCCCCGGCACACGGGTTCCGTGACAAAATAGTGTGCCGTACATCTCTGACATTGCGTCGGAGTGATTCAAATTTCAAAAAACGGAGTTGAAAATATGTTAGATACAGTCAAACGCGGCGATATATATTACGCCGATTTAAGCCCCGCGCGCGGAAGTGAACAGGACGGCGTACGCCCCGTACTCATCATATCGAACGACACAGGCAACAAATATGCGCCGACGGTCGTCGCGGCGGCAATCACCGGCGCGGACAAGCGACCCCTGCCCACACACGTTGACTTGACAGGGTTTGTGGTTTTGCCGAGTCAATCCTGCGTCCTGCTGGAGCAATTGCGGACGCTGGACAAGTCCCGCTTGCGGCAATATTGCGGCTGCTTAGACGAAAAGTGCATGGCGAGCGTCGAAAATGCCATCGCCGTTTCGTTGGGGATGTGTTAGGACAATCTGCGGCTTTCATAAAAATCAACAAGAAAGAGGGGATTGCCTTGCTGAGCCTAGCCGAACTTGACGAAATGCGTGATGTGGAAATCGACAAAATCGCCCGCGAAAAGCTTGTTGAAATCTCAACAATTGAACTCAATCTATTCCAAACCGCGTCACAGCGCGCGGCAAGCTACCTTGCGCAAATCCAAAATCCATATTGCTTTTTGTGCGGCGAATCAGTGGTGCGCTTGGTATTTAACAACGATGGCGGCGACCTTAAAAATCACTTGAAAAACTACTTTATCAGCACGAAACAAAGTTAATTGCACATTTGCTTTTTGGCGCGTGCTGCTGTTTAATAGCCGTGTGATTATGGAGGAAAGAAGGCGAAATGGCACGCATAAGAAAACCACTCGACGCGGGAAAAACCGCGCCCGCCCTTTGGCGAACGGGCATCTATATCCGCCTTTCCAAGGACGACGGCAACGACGAATCGTACAGCGTACAGAATCAGCGTCAACGGCTCTCGGCCCACTTCGATTCCACCGCGCCTGAGGAATCCATGCGCCTTGTCGATTTCTACATCGACGACGGCTACACGGGCACGGACAGCGACCGCGACAGCTTCCAGCGCCTACTCACCGACATTGACAGCGGCAAAATCAACTGCGTCATCGTCAAAGACCTCTCGCGGCTCTCGCGCAACGACTGGGAGTGCAAGCGCTACCTTCAACACCTGTTCGTCGTCAAGGACGTGCGCTTCATCTCACTGGAACTGCCGCGGCTAGACAGCTACAAACGCCCGGACGAAATCTATGACCTCGGCGTGACAATGCAAAGCGCCTACAACGAAAATCACTGCCGCGAAACGTCCATCAAGGTGCGCGGCACGTTCAACACCAAACGCCGCGCGGGCGAGTTTATCGGTGCGTTTGCGCCCTACGGCTACCTGAAAGACCCCGCCGACAAGCACCATTTTGTGGTGGACGAGGAAACCGCGCCGGTCATCCGCGATATTTTCCACTGGTTTGTGTGCGGCGGCATGAGCAAAAACGGCATCGTCAAACGGCTCATTGAGCTTGGCGTTCTGTGCCCAAGCGCCTACAAACGCGCGCAGGGCATGAACTACCACAACCCGCAGACGAAAGGCGAACCGCTTTGGTCAGCGCGCACGGTGAGTGAAATCCTCGGCAATCGGATGTACCTTGGGCACATGGTGCAGGGCAGGCAGAAGGTCAAGAGCTACAAAATCCACACGCGCGTGACCATGCCGGAGCAGGATTGGTTCGTCGTTGAGGACACGCACGAGGCGATTATCGACGCGGAAACCTTCGCCAAGGCGCAGTCGCTCATGCTCCGCGACACGCGCACACCACCGGATTCAGGGCAGTTGTACACATTTTCCGGATTCCTGCGCTGCGCGGATTGCGGCAAATCCATGTGCCGGCGCACTGCCAAAAACTTGGTCTACTACGCCTGCCGAACCAAGCTCACAACAGGGCTTTGCACGCGCCACAGCATTCGTCATGACAAGCTGGAGAGCATCGTCCTGCAAGCGATTCAGGCGCAAATCGCGCTGGTTGACGGGCTGTCAGAGTTGATTGACGCAATCAACGACGCGCCCGTAACGCGCACGGTTTCCAAGCGACTAAACACATCGCTGAAACAGCGCCGACAGGATTTGGAGCGGCTTTCCGCGCTCCGCACGGGGCTTTATGTTGACTGGAAAAACAGCGACATAACGCGCGATGAATACCGCCGCATGAAACAAGAGTTTGAGGACAAGGAAGGTCGTTTGGCGCGTGACATCTCCGCGCTTGAGGAAGAAAGCCAAGTCTTTGCGCAGAGCGTGACGACCGCCAATCCGTACTTTGACGCGTTCCGCCGGCACCGCAATATCACGTCGCTCAACCGCGGGATTGTGGCGGAGCTTATTAATGTGATTCACATTCACGAGGGCGGCGACGTGACGATTGATTTCAACTTTGCCGACCAACACAGGCGCGCGCTGGAGTTCGCAGAGTGCAATGGGGCGGCAGAGCGCGGCACGCTTGCGGAGGCAGCGGTGGCGATTTGACCCGTACCCGGCGTTCTGCTGTGTGATTGGCGGGGGCGTTGTCATTAAATGCGGGCGCCCGTTGCGCCTGTGGGACCGGCAGGACCTATTGGTCCGATGGGCCCCACTGCTCCTCTTGCTCCCACTGCTCCCGTCGCGCCCGTTGCGCCGCGGGCGCCTGTGGGTCCCTGCGGCCCCGGAGGACCGGGAATGGGAACCACTGTGCCACCGCAGTTGGAGCCGCAGCCGGAGTTGATATAATTGTAATCTGAGTTACAACATGCCATAAATTTTCCCCCTGTCTTTGTGGTTGAAAAAAGAATATTGAATTTTGAAGGGAAATGAGTTCCCGTTTGTCCTTTTTCACACTCTGCACCCGGGTGCTGAACACGAAGAGGTTCATCACACTTTATGCGCCGTTGGACAAGTTGGTGCGCCGCTCTGCTTGGAGAAAAAACAGAACCGTGCAAAATCCGTGTATTTCATTGACAGTACACGCAATTATTACATAATTTACTTATGGGAAGAACATTATTATAATAATGAGTTGGATATCGCTCACTTGCTATATGCGTTTGCAGTGAACAAGAACATAGGAAAAGTCCTAAAACAAAAAATCTTTATGAGCGACGCCGAAAACGATTCGGACGAGGATTTTCCCGATTTTGAGAACAACATTAGAACCGTGTGGCAATACCCTTGCCGCAAGTTCTTGCTTTTCCTTGACACAGGGCGCGATTCTTGGTATAATTCAACGATAACACTGAGAAAAAGTCGGAGGAAAAAATTATGTCCGAACGCGTTCTTATCCGCGATATTCCCGCCCACTTTGGCGAAACCGTTAAGGTGCAGGGCTTGGCGCGCACAATCCGTGACCAGAAAAAAATGCTCTTCCTGGTGCTGGAGGATATCAGCGGACAGGTGCAGGTCGCCGTCCACAAGCCAAGCAACCCCGAGGTTGCCTCAGCGCTGGAGCACGTCACGGTCGGCTCCGCGCTGACGTTTATCGGCGAAGCGGTGCATAATCCCGGCGTAAAACTGGGCGAGATGGAAATTGCGCCGCAGAGCGTCACCGTGGAGAGCCTTGCGCAAACGCCCCAGCCGGTGGACGAAAACAGCGGTCCCGAAGCGCGGCTGGACTGGCACTATCTTTGGCTGCGCCACGGCAAAACTCAGCTGATCTACAAAGCTCAGACGGTTTTTGAGCAGGCGCTGCGCGATTTTTGGACTCAGAACCGCTTCTTGGAGCTTCACAGCCCAAAAATTGTCCCGGAGGCGAGCGAGGGCGGCGCGGAGTTGTTCAAGATCGACTACTTTGAAGGCAGCGCATATTTGGCGCAGTCGCCGCAGTTTTATAAGCAAATGGCAATGGCGGCGGGCTTTGACCGCGTGTTCGAGATTGGTCCCGCCTTCCGCGCCGATCCCTCGTCAACGCGCCGCCACGCAAGCGAATTCACGTCGCTGGACATGGAAATCTCCTGGGTGGACGGTCACGAAGAGGTTATGCGCTGGGAGGAGGAGCTTCTTGCGCACGCAATAGGCAAGGTCAAGGAGGCTTACGGCGCGGAAATTCAGGAGCAATACGGCGTTGAAGTGGTGGTGCCAAGTCTGCCGTTCCCGCGCGTAACGCTCACCGAAGCACGCGAAATGTTGGCGGAGCTTGGGCATATTATCGGTCACAAGGCGGACCTTGACCCCGAGGGCGAGCGTCTGCTGTGCAAGCTGATCAAGGAAAAATATGGGCATGAGTTCGTCTTTGTGACGGAATATCCCGCCGCCGTGCGCGCGTTTTATCACATGCGATACGACGACAACAAAACCACCAAGAGCTTCGATCTACTCTGGAAGGGGCAGGAAATCACCACCGGGGCCCAGCGTGAACACCGCTACGACAAGCTTTTGGAGCAAGCGCGGGAGAAAGGGATTCCCATCGAGTCGCTGCAGGGATACTTAGACTTTTTCAAGTACGGCTGCCCGCCTCACGGCGGCTGCGGGATTGGCTTGGCGCGAATCTTGGTGAATCTCTTTGAGCTTGAGCGCGTGAGCGACGTCTCGTTCGCGTTCCGCAACAAATTCCGCGTTTCACCGTGAGTGAGGTTACGGTCAAGTTTGCGTCCAAAATCACGCAGAGTGACGGCGAAACGCAGCAAATCAGCGGGACGGGCGTGGGCACGCTGCTGCAATATGCCGACGGCTGGGCGCTTGCTTACACCGAACACGCGGGCGGCGAGAGAGTCACGCTGCGCCTGATGCCCGACGGCTTGCACATGCTTCGCGTGGGTGAAAATCACACGCACATCATTTTTTCGGCAGGAGAAACACGGCGCGGTTCCTGCGTTACGCCGTATGGTACGCTGAAAATGAATGTACGCACAAACACCATTACACACGCGTTTTTGCCCGGCGGCACTGGCTGCGTTGTGCTTGATTACAGCGTGGACTTTCAGGGCGAGCGCACGCACAATTCCATGCAAATTGCTTGTAAACCAAAGGAGTCATAATGTCTTATCTCGTCCGGCAAGTGGAAGCGCAGCTGCGGGCAAGTGTGATAAATGCGGCCGAGCGGGCTGCCGCGGCGGGGAGTTTTGCGGCTTTGCCGACGGGCGATTTTCGCATTGAGGTTCCGCAAAACCGCGATTTCGGCGATTTTTCTGCTAACGCCGCAATGGTCTGGGCTAAGGAGCTTCGCCAACCGCCGCGTGCAATCGCGCAAGCTCTCGCGGAGCAGCTGGACTTGAGCGGCACTTATTTCGAAAAGGTAGATTTTGCCGGCGCGGGCTTCCTGAATTTTTACCTGAGCGCGGAATATTATGCCGCCATTTTGCTGGATATTCACGATAAGGGCGCGGACTACGGGCGCAGTGATTGGGGCGCGGGACGCCGGATCAACGTGGAGTTTGTTTCCGCAAATCCAACCGGCCCCATGCACATGGGAAACGCTCGGGGCGGCGCACTTGGCGACTGTCTGGCGGCGGTGCTTGAGCGTGCGGGCTGCCAGGTTTCGCGGGAGTTTTACGTCAATGACGCGGGCAATCAGATCGCCAAGTTTGCTTTGTCGCTGGATGTGCGGTATCGCCAGCTGCTGGAGGGGACTTCTGCTCCCGCACTGCCCGAGGACGCATACCAGGGAGCCGACATCACCGCGCTTGCCAAGGCATATGCTGATGAACACGGCGACGGCTTGTTGCGTCTGGGCGAGGATGAGCGGCGGCGTGCTTTGGCTGAATATGCGCTGCCCAAAAATCTTGCGGCAATGCGCAGCACCATGGCGAAATACCGCATTGAATATGATCGCTGGTTCTTTGAGAGCGAGCTGCACGGGAGCGGTCAGGTTGCCGCGCTGCTTGACGATATGGCCGCGCGTGGTTTGACATACGAAAAAGACGGCGCCATCTGGCTAAAGTCAATCAACAATGAACAAATGACAAATAACAACACAGAGGATGAAAACGGAGCCGGAAAAGACGAGGTTTTGGTTCGCGCAAACGGCATTCCAACCTACTTTGCGGCAGATATTGCCTATCACCGCGACAAACTGCTGACGCGCGGTTTTGACGAAGCTATCGACATTTGGGGGGCGGATCATCACGGTCACGTCGCCCGAATGCAGGCCGCGCTGGACGCGATTGGGCTGGACGGTTCGCGGCGGCTGAAGGTCATACTCATGCAGCTGGTTCGGCTGATGTCCGGCGGAGAAGTTGCCCGCATGAGCAAGCGCACGGGCAACGCAATCACCCTCACGGACTTGCTGGAGGACATTCCGGTGGACGCGGCGCGCTTCCTGTTCAACCTGCGCGAGCCGGAAACGCAGATGGAGTTTGACTTGGATTTGGCGGTTCAACAAAGTGCCCAAAATCCTGTGTATTACTGCCAATATGCCCACGCACGCGCCTGTTCGGTTATCCGCAAGCTGGAAGAATCCGGCAGAATTTTGCGCGCTTGCACCGCCGAAGAGCTTGCGCTGCTGACCGCCCCGGAGGAGCGTGACTTAATCGCACATCTTGCGGCGCTCACGGGCGAAACCGAGGCTGCGGCGCGGCTTTATGATCCCGCAAAAATCACACGCTACTGCCTGGAGCTTTCCACACTATATCACAAGTTTTACGCAGCTTGCCGCGTTAATTGCGAGGAGAAAACAATGAGTGCGGCGCGGCTTTTCCTGTGCGACTGCGTGCGCTCCGTGCTGCACAGCCAGCTGACGCTATTCAAAATCACCGCTCCAAAAGAGATGTAAGCTGCTAGCTGCCAGGTGTTAGACGTTAGACTGTGCAAAGGTAGACGATATCACGTTTTTTGGGGGTTCGCTGAGTTGCATTTAGAGGGTATTATGAACGTTTTGGCAATCGGTGATGTGGTTGGTGCAGCGGGTACAGCCCACCTGCGCCGGGTTTTGCCGCGCCTCAAACGCGAGTGCGGTGCAGATTTCTGCGTGGTGAACGGCGAGAACTCCGCTCCGGGGAACGGAATCACACCGGACAGCGCGATGGACTTGCTGGATTGTGGAGCGGATGTGATAACTACCGGCAACCATATTTACCGCCGCCGCGAGGTCTACGATTTTTTGGACGAGAACATCCGCGTGATACGCCCCGCAAATCTGCCGGCGCAAAACCCGGGCGTGGGCTATGTTACGCTGGATTTGGGCGCGTCGCCGATCACGGTGGTGAATCTGCTTGGAATAAACGGTATTTTTTGCAGCCAAAGTAGCCCGTTCGAGGCGATTGACGCTATCCTTCGCAAGCCGGATTTGGGCTTTGTTCTGGTGGATATTCACGCGGAAAGTACGGCGGAAAAGCGCACGCTTGGGTACTATCTGGATGGGCGGGTCAGCGCGGTTTTCGGCACGCACACACACGTGCAGACGGCGGACGCGCAAATTCTGCCGCAGGGCACGGGCTACATCACCGACCTTGGCATGTGCGGAGTGACGGAATCCGTCCTCGGCGTGGAAATAGCTGACGCGGTCTCCTTCAATTCCACGGGTATGCCCACGCGCTTCCGCCAGGCCGAGGGTCCGTGCGCATTGACGGGCTGCCTGTTCACGCTGGACAACAAAAGCCGCAAATGCACTGCAGTCAATACAATTAATAATTGATAATTAACAAATATTGGGAGCGAAAATGTACGCAAAACGAATAATCCCATGCCTGGACGTGAAGGACGGCAGAGTGGTCAAGGGCACGTCATTCGTGGGCTTGCGCGACGCGGGCGACCCGGTTGAATGCGCCCGGCTATACGACAAAATGGGCGCGGACGAGCTGGTGTTGCTGGACATAATGGCGAGCCACGAGGGGCGCGGCACAATGCTTGAGATTGTGCGGCAGGTGGCGGAGCAGGTGTTCATTCCGTTCACCGTTGGCGGAGGGATCAAGAGCGCGGACGACTTCAAGGTGATGCTGCGCGCCGGTGCGGACAAGGTTGCCGTGAACTCGGCGGCGGTGAGAAATTCGGCGCTCATCAGCGAGGCGGCGGAAAAATTTGGCAGTCAGTGCGTCGTTTTGGCGATTGACGCACGGCGCACACGCGGCAGCCGCGCGGAAAATACCGGATACAAGCCCGAAACTCCGGCGGATATTCCGGCGGAGTGTTTGCTGGACGAAAATTCGCGCTACGAGGTCTATTTGAACGGCGGGCGCGTGCCCACGGGTATTGACGCGCTGCGATGGGCGGAATACGGCGTGCGGCTTGGCGCGGGGGAAATCCTGCTGACAAGCATGGACTGCGACGGGCAGAAGGACGGCTACGAGCTGCAGCTGACCAGCGCGGTCTCCGAGACGGTCAGTGTGCCCGTGATTGCTTCCGGCGGAGCGGGGGCACTTTCGCATTTTTACGACGCATTCACTGCGGGCAAGGCGGACGCGGTTTTGGCGGCATCACTGTTCCATTTTGGCCAGCTGAGTGTGGGGCAGGTGAAGGCTTATCTGCACGGGCGCGGCGTTAGCGTGAGGATGTAAGGTCTTTTGCGCGTTTCAGGGTTGCGCCGCAACGGGCAAAAACGCGCGTCAGCAAACGTGAGCGCAGGCTTGTGTGATCGTTACACCATGGCAGAGACGATATCCGCTTTCAATATGGCGGAGGGCGGCAGCTTGCCCGGCTTTCCGGTTGAATAACAGAAAGGATATGTCTGAATTATGATTGAATTCCTGATTGTTGGCTTGGGAGGATTCATCGGTGCTTGCCTGCGTTTCGCGATCACAAAATTGACCGGACATTTTTCACTTGCCTCGCCGCTAAGCACATTGATTTCCAATGTGGCTGCGGGTTTGGTGATAGGCTTTATCCTTGGTCTAGAGCAGCAATCCATTGCGATCAATACAAAAACAAAGCTGTTTTTAACAACGGGATTGCTTGGCGGATTAAGCACATTTTCCACGTTCAGCCTGGAAACGGTCAAGCTGTTTCAGGATGACAAATTCTTTTTTGCGGCGTGCAATATCGCGCTCAATGTAGCCCTGAGCCTGTTCGGCGTGCTTGGGGGCATGGTGTGCGCGAAAGCTATTTTTAAGAAATCATAGCCCCTTTAAGCAACAGCAACGGCAAAGCCCTCTCCAACGCAGAGGACTCCGCCGGATATTATTGGATTTACGCGTCCAATGTCTGAGCTTTAAGAGCTTGCATGTCCGCCGCGCGAATTGACGTGCGCATGATTTTGCCGCTGCTGGTTTTGGGAAGCGCGTCCACAAACTCCACCACGCGCGGATATTTATATGGCGCAGTCACTCGTTTTACAAGATCCTGCAGTTCCTTTTTCAGCGCGTCGCTGCCGGAGAATCCGCGCGCCAAAACCACCGTCGCCTTCACAACCTCGCCGCGCAGCTGATCTGGGTAGGCCGTCACGGCGCACTCCAGCACGCCCGGGTGCTCCATCAGCGCACTCTCCACCTCAAACGGACCTATGCGGTAGCCGGAGCACTTAATCACGTCGTCATTGCGCCCAACAAACCAGTAGTAGCCGTCCGCATCGCGCCAAGCGGTGTCGCCGGTGCTGTAGTGACCATGAGCGAACGCCTTATCAGTCGCCGCCGCGTCCTTCCAATATTCGCGGAAAAGCCCCGTGGGGTGCTTGCCCAGCGCGTCCTTTATGCAGATTGCGCCGACTTCGCCGTCCTCACAGGCGCTGCCGTCCTCGCGCATGAGAAAAATATCGTAGATTGGCGACGGCTTGCCCATACTGCCCGGGCGGATGCAGTCCCACGGAAAGTTTGCCAGCAGCACGCTGCCCTCACTCTGCCCAAAGCCCTCGTATATGCGCAGCCCGGTTTTGCTTTCAATCTGACGGAAAACCTCGGGGTTCAGCGGCTCGCCCGCAAGGGACGCGTGGCTGATGAAGCTGAAGTCGTATCCGCTCAGATCCTCCTTGATGAGGAAGCGGTAAATTGTCGCCGGGGCGCAGAGCGTGTATGGGCGCAGCCGCCCGATTGCCTCCAGCATGGCGTGCGGGACGAATTTTTCGGTGTCGTAAACGCCAATGCACGCGCCGCAGATCCACTGACCGTAGATTTTGCCCCACGCAAACTTTGCCCAGCCGCTGTCCGTTTGCGTCAGATGAACCTGACCGTCGCCCACACGCTGCCAGAACAGCGCGTTGGTGATGTGCCCCAGCGGCGACGAGTGGTCGTGGCGCACCATCTTCGGCAAGCCGGTTGTTCCGCTGGAAAAATAGATGAGCAGCGGGTCGGAAACCGTGGTGTTTTCCGCTCCAGCGGGTCGTGTGTATTCGGGCGAATAGTCGCCGATTACGCGGCGGTAGTCAATCGCGCCGGGGATTGCTTTTTCGCCCACGGTGACGTAATTCTTCACGCCGGGGCTATCCAGAAGCGCCTGCAGTGCATAGCCGGATACATCGTCGTCGCTCACAGTGATGAGCATTTTTGCCTCTGCCAGCTTTAGCCGGTAGCGCAAATCCTTTGGCGTTAGCTGATAACTGGCGGGCAGCGCCACTGCTCCCAGCTTGTGCAGCGCGGTCAGCAGGAACCAGACCTCCGGGCGCTGCTTGAGGATGAGCATAACCACGTCGCCCTTGCGGATGCCTTTTTCGCGCAGAAAATTGACCGCGCGGTTGCTTTCGTCGCGCACATCGCCAAACGTGAAGGCGCGCTTTTCGCCGCTGTCGTCAGTCCAGAGCAGAGCGGGCTTTTGCGGGTCAATTTGCGCCCACGCGTCCACAACATCGAAGCCGAAGTTGAAGTCCTCCGGCACAATGATTTGGAACTTGCGCTTCATTTCCGCGTAATTTTCAAATTCCGTCCGCGGACAGAATCGCTTAAGTATTTCGTGCATAACTTTTGATTCCTTCCCTTAAAGAAAGAGTAATTAGCCTTGGTCTGTGATGACCGCAAGGAAGCGTGCTTTTCCGCCAAGGGCCGTTTGTGAGTGACGGAACGCGGCGTTGAAATATACGCTGTCTCCTGTGCCGAGCCGCAGCTCCGAGCTGCCGATTCTCAGCAGAATTTTGCCCTCAAGAACGTAGTTGAACTCCTGCCCGCTGTGCACAACCGGCTCCGGGTCCGGTTCTTCCGCCTCAAGCGTCACCAGCATGGGCTTCATCACGCGCCCCTGGAAATTATCCGCCAAGCCCTCGTAGTGGTAGCCCGCATAGCGGTCAAAGCGGTCGCCCTCGCCGGCGCGGACCACGGTGTATTGGTTCATGCGCGGTTCCTCGCCCGTTGAAAGCACGGTGAAGTCTGTTCCAAGCTCCTCCGCAATGTTGTAAAGCAGACTGATTGGGATGTCCTTTTCCCCGTTTTCCATTGCAATATAGTCCCCCAAGGGGACTCGCAACGCCAGGGCAAGCGTTTCCGTGGTCATATCCAGCACTTCGCGCAGCTCACGGATTCGCTTGGGGATTTGCAGCCAGTTATTGTTCATTTGCCTGTTCCTTTCAGCAAAGGATAAGCTAGTATACCGCATTTTTGCGAATAATGCAAGTATGCCCGCCGCACTGCCATTTTTTTCAAACGTGAACGCATTTTTTTCATGTTGTTCACACTCAGCACTTGCAATATTAATCGTAGTCTGCTAAAATATTTCCATACAGGGGGGAACATAATGGCTTTTCGTTTTGATTCAACATACGCGGGCGATATTGCCGACGAAACCAATCTGCGGGCGATTGCCCCGGAAACTGCGGCGGCACATGCGGCGCTTCACACCGGAACAGGCAAAGGCAGCGATTTCCTTGGCTGGCTCACCCTTCCCCGGGACTATGACAAAGACGAGCACGCGCGCATTAAGCTTGCGGCAGAAAAAATCGGCAGGCAGTCGCAGGTGCTGGTCGTTATCGGCATCGGCGGATCCTACCTTGGCGCGCGCGCGGCGATTGAGGCAGTGCAGCCGCAGGAACACAATGGGAGCGGCAACCTTGAGGTCTGCTTTGCGGGGAACAGTCTGTCGCCCGCCGCGCTGAGCAAGCTGCTTGCCTATTGCGGCGACAAAGACGTTTCGCTCAACGTCATATCCAAATCCGGCACAACGACAGAGTGCGCTGTGGTTTTCCGTATTTTCAAGGCTCTGCTTGAGCGCAAATACGGAAAAGCGGGCGCCGCCGAGCGAATCTACGCCACAACCGAATACTCACAACGCAGTAAGCTTTATGAGTTGGCACAGCAGGAGGGCTATGAGTGCTTCCTTGTGCCGGATCCGGTGGGCGGACGTTACAGCGTCCTGACGGCGGTGGGGCTGCTGCCGATTGCGGCGGCGGGTGTTGACACTGATGCACTGCTGCGCGGCGCGCGGGACGCAATGGACGAATACTCACGCTCCGGCGACCTATTCCGGAACGACACTCTGCGTTATGCCGCAATCCGCAGCCTGTATTACCGCGCGGAGAAAAAAATCGAGTTCTTTGCCGCTATGGAACCGGATTTCGCGCTCCTTGGCGAGTGGTTCAAACAGCTCTTTGCTGAAAGTGAGGGCAAAGACGGCAAGGGGATTTTCCCCGCATCGGCAGTGTTCACAACGGACCTGCACTCCATGGGGCAGTATGTCCAAGAGGGTGAACGCACACTCTTCGAAACGTTGCTGTCAGTCCGTGAACCCGCCGAGGATGTCTTCCTCACCAATGAACCCGGCGACCCGGACGGGCTGAACTTCCTTGCCGGAAAACCGCTCTCTCTCCTTAATCAGCAGGCGTTGAGCGGCACCAGAATTGCCCACTTTGACGGCGGCGTGCCAAACCTGCTGCTGGAAATCGACCGGGCGGACGCATATCACTTGGGCTGGCTCATCTATTTCTTCGAGAAAAGCTGCGCTGTTTCCGGCTATGTTCTGGGGGTCAACCCGTTTGACCAACCGGGCGTTGAGGCATACAAAAACAACATGTTCGCGTTGCTGGGCAAGCCCGGGTATGAACGCGAACGAGCCGCATTGGAGGCGCGGCTAAATAAGGCAGGTTCTCAATAATCAACAACCCTAATCACAAAAATGGAGGTAAAAGCAATGGTTAAACTGATTTTGGGCAGCAAAGGTCAAGGGAAAACCAAGCGTTTGATTGAGCGTGTAAACGCGGCGGCGGCGGCGTCGGACGGCAACGTGGTTTGTGTGGATAAATACGGCAAACTGGAGCTAAACGTCCACAACGCCGTGCGCCTTGTTCAGACGGACGAGTATGGCATTTCCGGCTACGATTCGCTCTATGGCTTCATTTCCGGCATTTGCGCGGGAAATTACGACATCACGGACGTGTTTGTGGACGCGACGCTGCGAATCGGCGGACGCGAAGGCGATTTTTCGGAACTGGCGGCGTTCCTTGGGCGTGTGGAAAAACTCAGCAAAATCAGCGAAACGAACTTCGTCTTTACCATCTCCGAGGACAAGGCGGCGCTGCCCGAAGCAATCCGGGCGCTTGCGCAGGCGGAGTAATCCAATCAACCTGAAGCTGTTGCCCGCAGAAAAACAAGGAGTTATTTTATGCAATGGGCGACCCCGGGCAGCCGCCGTTACATTGTAACAGATAACACAAAGCTAACGAACGCAGTTGATTTGACCGCGCTTGTTAGCTTTTTGTTTTTTTGTAAATATATTCACCCGCGCACTTAACCGTTCCCTAAACCGTTAGGCAGACCGTTAGGCAAATTACACCCAAAATTACAAAAACATTTTTAAGTGCAATCGCCATCTAAGAGCAAGGGCACGTTGACGCTAAGCAAATTTGAGCGTTTCGATAGTATCAGCAGCCCTAAAATTCAGTATGGTATATCGCCGCGAGTAACCGTATACAACAAGCGGATTGTGTCGCCGTCGAGCGGATAATACTTAGCGCAGGACATCAGCGGGGCATCGCCGTTCACGTAGTAATACCAGCCGCTCGCCGCGCCGCAATCCCGCTCGCGCAAACCGCAGATACCCGCTACATAGCCGCCGCGAATTTCCGCTTGATCCGGCAGGGCACGCAGCAGGATTGCCATCACGCTGTCGCCGCCGCAGAGCGGAATGCTTTGCGCGGGGTAGAATGCGCCGTCGGCAAATAAACCCTCCGCGCCATAATTGACGGCGTTTTTGGCGTCTACTTCAAACAGCACCGTGCCGATTTGCTCCTTCGGCGCGGTGTTATCCTGCGGTTTGGCAGAGCAAGCGCTCAGCAAAATCAGCACCGCCGCGATTATTGCGCAAAGGCGTGAGGGTGTTTTGTATAACGTCCGTAACACGGCTCTAGGCGTGCTTTTTGCGGCGGGAAATCACTGCCGCAAGCACTATAATTCCCGCCAAAACAACAATCCCGCCGCCGATAATCAGCACAAGCACCCACGATGCAACAGCCGCGTCGCTTGCCGGATTTTGCCCCGAGGACACAAATACGCCGGATTGGTCGGCACTATATCGCGGATCATCATAGCGCTCCATTGCCTTGAGCGCAAGCAGGACCTGGTAGCCGGACATTGCATTTGCCTTGCCGTCATAGCCCTTGACCGAGTGATCCGCAAGCCGAAACGACTGCATGGAATCGACGGGGGTTTTGTCGGATTCGTTTTTGGCGTCCGCGCCCAGCGGGTCAATACCCAGCGCACACAGGGCGATTATAACCTGTGCCGCACTGTCCGCGCTCTCGCCGAACATACCGTATCCGCCGCTCTGCAGCTGCACGGATTTCAGATAAGCCAAGCCGCGCTGCACTACAGGGGCTATTTCCGCATTGCTTTTGTATGGAGCAAGCGCAGTGAGGACTGCGGCGGTGCTGTCAGGGTCGCTGTCCTTGGAGTATTCGTTCGCGGGGTCGATTTTCAGCAGGTAGTTGTAGCCGCCGTCCGCATGCTGAGCCGCCGCCAAAATGCCGCGCAATGTGCCACGCAGCTCGTCATTATCAATTTCATATGCGTCCAGCACAATCAGCGCGTAGGCGATACCCCAGGTGTTGACCTCGGCGGCAAAATCCCACTTCTCAAGGCTATCGAGCAGTATCTTTACCGCTATGGTCTGCTCCGCGCTGCCATGCACAGCCCTTAGTGCCAGCAACCAGCGCACGGTGTCATTCAGCGTGATTTTATCGCCCGCCGCATTGATGCATTTCTCAATGTACCCTTGATAATCGCTCTGCACGTCCATCGTGAGGGGATTGTTTATGCCGTCCGGCGCGAGGGCGATGATCAGCCAATCGGTTTCGGAATCAATCGTGCCGTCCGCGGGTATTGTGACGCTCTGAGCCAGCAGTTCAGCCAGCGCGGTGCCGTAGTATGGTTCCTCAGGCGTTGAGGTAGTTGCGTCAGGCACTGCCGCCGCCAATGACGGCACGGCAAACGCGGTCAGCATGAACAGTGCCAGAACGAGTGATAGGATACGCTTCTTCATTAAAAAAACTCCTGCCTTTGCGATACTCAGTTACAGCAAAACAGAAGCGCGTCGCTTCCGCACGCCCTCCGCGTAACGCAAACAAAATAACAAACCCGGCAGGTCTTCCGGCTACGGGTATACGCGCGCCCCGCCTTCCCGATTACTCAGTGGCATTTGGAGCGCACAACCCATTACGGCAGCGGGGGCTGCGTCGGCTTTGCACCGACTTCCCTGCTCCGGGTCAGCGTTTGTATTATATCACAGCGCAAAAGCATTTGCAAGCGGGCATATAATTAGTGATTGCTTTTTTCTCCCATGGTGTGTATAATATGAAGGCAGATGCGCGTCCGGCATCTGATATCCGCCTTTGGAGGTCGTAAAATGCCATTCAAACAAATCGCTGTTGAAGATTATCTCGTCAACGCCGTCACACTTTTCCGCGACACCTGGGGGCTTTTGACCGCAGGAACGCCCGAAAAGTGCAACACAATGACCGTCAGCTGGGGTATGCTCGGCGAGCTTTGGGGCGAGGACGCTGCGATGGTTTTTGTGCGTCCGCAACGGCACACAAAGCTCTTTTTGGACGCGAACGAGAGCTTTACGCTCAACTTTTTGCCCAAGGGCAAGGAGGGCAAGCGCGTCCACGGAATCTGCGGCGTGCAATCCGGGCGCGACACCGACAAAATCGCGCTGGCGGGATTGACCCCTCAGCCGCTGGAGGATACGGTTTGTTTTGCCCGGGCGGAAACGGTTATCCTCTGCCGCAAACTGGCCGCGCAGGGCTTTGACCCCGCTTGCTTCCTCTCAGATATTCCCCACGCCATGTACCCTGAAAAGGATTATCACACGCTTTATGTGGGCAAAATTGAGCAAATTTTGGTTCAAGTGAATAATTAGCAGTGAACAATTGGCAGAGACTTTGCGCTAACACACCCGCAATTATCCCTCCAAATCCGGCACAATTTCGCCGTTGGATATGCCGATAATCTCGTCCAGGTTGTCCAGAATGAACTGCTGGGCTTCTTTATTGTAGAAAATCCCAAAATATCTACCGTGAGTTGCAGAGTCAACCCACCGTGCGCTAATACCTTCGCGTTCGCCGCTGGGCGTGGGTACTCGTTGATTCTTTACTTTGCCGGCATTATCGGTGTATTTTTCGCTTCTCATATAGCCATCCTGCACAAGGAAATCTGTTATTGCGCGTGATTTGAGCAGGCGCATTTTGTCAACTTCGGGCACGGCGGCATTGATTGCTTTCGTAAATTTTGCAGCAGACAACTCATCCGCAAGCCATATTGCGCCTTTCTGCTCGTCGCTGATGCGGAACGGAGGCAAATCGCTGCGTTTTGGCGACGATGCTTTGCGCGGTGCGGTCACTTCGCCGCCATTATCGATCACTTTTTGCAGCACGCCGGATACATAGAAAAAACACCGCGTCAGACGGACGTTGTTCAACAGCGAGTCCTCTTCAAGCACTTCGTCCGTCATTGGGTCGCGTCCGGCGGCAAGCGCATCTATGTAGCTTTTTGCGTGAATCAGCACTTCAATTTCGCTTGGCATGATTTAAGTCCTCCATACCCAATGCTTTTGTTAATCAGCACCCCGTCTGCCCGCTTTCTCCGCCATCTAAGTGCGGCGGTAGGCTGTAAAGACAATCACTCAGCAACAAATTCCTCAAGGTCCCCGACTCCTTGAGTGTCTTTAAGCTGCGGCAGCCAGCGTTTATCACTCGGTGCGGCGCTTTGCAGCAGCTTTATCTCCGCAGCGCTGCTCGCCGGGATAATCAGCGCGTCAGCCTCCGCGGACCACAAATCGCCCCCATAGATTGCAGCTCCGGCAGCCTGCAGCGCCGCTTGGGCGTCCATCTCACACAACAGCGTGAGCTTGCCGACGGCGGTTTTCGCGTCTTTAATGAACCGCAGCAGCTGTGCGTTACGCGTTGGCGCGCTTGTATTGTTCTCCCCGGGAAATGCCGCCAGCGACTGCGCGCCGCTCGGGAACTGCACCCCGGTCAGATAGACAGCATCCGGCTTCATCGCCGCCGCCTCGCGGATTATCGCCAGCAGATACTCCCGTGCGTCGTCACTGAACGGGTTGAGCCAAGGCTTGCCGCCCTTGTCCGGGTAATCGTCCAGCCAGAGCATTTTGCTGTCTTGCGAGTAGCGCACGGCGGCGTCCGGCAATACGCTTGGTGCGGTGGAATCACGGAAGCAGGAAACGCGCACAATCACGCGCAGACCCGCGCTTTTGGCGGCGGCAATCGATTCCTTCGCTGCGGTATAGCTCTTTTTAAGGATATCGCCCTTTTTTGTCTGCTCCAGCGCAGAGGGATAGAGCACATTGCCGTCGGCTGTTTTGAGCACAAAAACCGCTGTGCCGAATTTCGCGTCCTGTGCGTCTTTGATGAATTTTTCCAGAGCTTTGCCGCCGCCAAGAGCCGCTTCCGGGGCAGTTATGGCGCGGATTTTGTTCGGCGCTGAGGCGGCGGAGGACTGAGTCGCCGAGAGAGCCGGAGCCGCTGTGGCGGATACTCCCGGGTCAGCGGCGGGCGGCTCCTGCTGTGAAACGGACAGGAGGACAAGCGTTACAAAAAAGCCAATGAAGACTATCCCAAGGCAACCAACAACCGCCAGCGCGGTCAATGTGGACCGCTGGCGCTTTTCGCGTTCTTCCTTAGTGCCGCGGGGCTGCCCGTCGGTGTCGCCGGGGAAGCGGCTGGCGAAATCGGTGTAGCTGCGACGTCGCAGTTCGTCCCTTTCGGGGTAGTCCTCATAGCGGATTTTTTTTGCCAAAATGAATCACTCTTTCTGCCGGATTTCCGTACCGTAAAAGTATACCCATACCGACAAAAAAAAGCAAGACCTTTTGCCCTGAATTTCTATTTAATGACAGTAATAATCGCGCGGCACGGACCTTATCGGCCTATTTGTCGGCAACATGCGCGGAAAGCTTCTGCAAACAGCCGAAACAGCCCGCCCGAAGGCGAGCCGTGTATAAAGCGGGCGTCAGCGCTTTGCGGAATTAACCCCAAATACGCCGCCTGTGCCCCCGCAGCCAAGCAGTGCCATGCACAGGAATACCGTTGCTGTGCCAAGCCCTTTTGCGGCAATCAGCAGTACCGCGCCAAGAATAGCGGCTTCAATTACGGCAGATCCCAGTCCCATCAGCAAGCCCTTTTCGCCCGTGCCTTTTGCGGAAATATATGAGGAAAGGAAGGCGGACAGTCCGCCAATCAGCACAGAAATGTATGGCAGCCACGAAGCTTTTGCCCCTGCGGCGGGCAGGAAAACCGCCGCCGCCGCCAGCAAAATAAAGAACAGCACTGTACCAAGTCCGCCGCCAATCAACAGCGCTTTGAGCGGAAGCTTGAGGGGCTTGCGCTCTGCAGTATCTGCGGTTTTTGCGGCCGCATATTCCATAATGCACCTCCTGTGTCTTCATGGATAAGCTATGTGCCCGCGTGCGGGAATATGACAAGAGGTCAAGGAAGGGGGTTGACAAAGGCTGTAAGATGTGCTAAAATATGAACAGATTATGAATAACACGAACGGATTATGAACAACGCCGGATGAGCGGGTGATTCGAAAAACGAAAGGTAGGTGAGTCCGATGGTTTAGAACTAATCGGCTGAGGGGGCTTCATATACTTCAAACTCAGTTGATTAAGGAATGGCACAAAACAATCGCACGCTAAGTAAAAGCTTGGCGCAAATCACGAATTCAGAAAGGTTGTTTCCCATGATCATCTTAGATTCAATCAATGCAGCAGTCAACGCAACAGCTCCGGATACACGCCCCCCCGAATGGTATCAAGGTTTTCTGGACTTTATCCGGGCGATATATTCAGCCGTTCTCTTGGCAATATATGAGCCTATCTTTGGGCCTTATAACCCGCTTAATTTCAATTAGGTAAAGCCAAGCTGCGCTGATAACGCAAGGCGGTCATAATTTCAGTCACTTTCGCGAACTCGAAGTTCGCGGAAGTGATTGAGGTTAAGATAAGATTTAGAAGAAAGGAGGGTATCAACATGCAGGCTATTAATGAATTCTTTTCTGAGGTTCTTCGACAGATTGCGTTGTTCTTGAACCTTGAAGACATTCTTAGGATTTTTGATCGTGTATGGTTTGAGTAGGGAGTAAGCCAAGCTACGTGGGTAATATTTGCAGAGGCGGTCATTGCGATCGCCCCTGCTTGTCTGGCGTTACTGTCAAATCAAATCGGAAACAACTAACGGCAATACCACCAATTTTATGTACGATATTGTCGAAAACATTGTAACAAAAGGCAATGATGCCCTTGAATACACAAATGCATGGAAAGACCAGTTGACAAAGTTCAACAATGTTGAGAGCCGTTACCAAGCGAAGTATCAGCAATCAATGCAAACACAACAACCTGCTCAAGCCAACGCTCTTTCGCAAAAAGGCGCATTTGATTTCAAACAAGACAAAACTCAACGGCAACAAGCAGCTAAGGCTTCATCGCAGAAAAGCAGTCAATCGAGAAGCACGAGTTTGAACCCTTTGTCGGCTTGACTGGTGCCAAAATCGGCCGCCTTATCATGGAATCCGCTCCAAAGCTTGACAAATGCGGCTATTTGGTGTATTATTTTTAAGGAGATCGGATTCATTT
>JAITOD010000098.1 GCA_031290105.1 Oscillospiraceae bacterium | reverse complement strand
TCCGGCGGCAAGCCCATTCTCCCGCAGATTGGCGGCGGTGCCGTCGTAGCCCATGGGCATTTCGTAATATTCACCGACGGCGTTGGACGCTTTTCGGGCGATTTTCTCCGGGTAAACGTGGGCGTGTGTATCGATTATCATGTTAAATCTCCTCTTATGATTAACGAATAGCAAGTGCATTAATATTCATTAATCAAAACTATTTCTCCGCTGCGCTTGACCCAATATTGCTCAGAAGCAAGGGCAAGCATTGGCGCGTCGAGCTTGGGTTTGTCGGAATAAGCGCGGAGAAACTCAGCGTTCGGCACTGCCGCAAGAATCGCGGGAACCTTCTCTTTTCCGCGCAGGATTTTGCCGGAATCCAGCTTTGTGCACACCAAAATATCCACGGCAAACATATCGCAAATCGGCTCCAGCAGAAACTGCGGCGATGCGCTGCAAACCACAGCCAGGTGTTCACGGTTCTGCGGCAAGAAAAACTCGCGTATGTTCTTCCGCTCGCGCTGCCAGAATTGCCGCACCAGCTTCTCGGAATCCACAAGATGCAGGAAGCAGAAGAAGCGGCGCATCCATTTTTGGCTACCGCGCTTTGTCAGCCGCAGCGCAAGCCCAAACAACTGATACGGCAGCAGCGGCAGAATGTACGGTCGCCGCAATAAGCAAAACAGATAGAAGCGGCTTTCGCTTTCGTGGCGATAAACCGTGCCGTCAAAATCGTAAATATCGTAACGCATGTTTTTCCTATCATTGTGCATAATTATTCATTTCTCGTTCATTATCCACCATCCACTCTCAATTATCCATTATCTGAACATTGTGCCGATGCCCTCGTCCGTAAGCACTTCGATGAGGATGGCGTGAGCAGTGCGCCCGTCAATGATGAACACGCGCTCAACGCCGCGGCGGATTGCGTTGATGCAGCAGTGCGTCTTGGGGATCATGCCGCCGGAGATAACGCCCTCGCGGATTAGCTGCACCGCCCGGCTGACCGTAAGCTCCGTAATGAGGGTATTTGGCTTGCCCTGCTCCCGCAGAATACCCGGCGTATCCGTCATCATGATTAGACTTTGTGCCCCCAGCGCACCGGCAATGTGCTCAGCCGCAGTGTCCGCATTGATGTTATAAACGCTGCCGTCCTCGCCGCAACCGACTGTAGACACCACGGGGATGTATCCCGCCGCCAGCATGTCCAAGATCGGCTGCGGGTTCACGTCCGTGATCTCTCCAACAAAGCCCAGCCGCTCGTCCCGCGCTTTGGCAAGAATCATGCGCCCGTCAATGCCGCAAAGCCCAATCGCCCGGCCGCCGCAAAGCGAAATTCGGTTCACCAAATCCTTGTTGACCTTGCCGGCAAGCGCCATTTGCACAAGCTCCACAGTTTCCTTGTCCGTAACGCGCAGACCGTCGGCAAACACAGGCTCCTTGCCGGTTTTTTGCATCAGATCGGTGATTTCGGGTCCGCCGCCGTGCACCAGCACAACTCGCACGCCAATCTGCGCCAGCAAGGTCAAATCGCCCATGACGGCTTGCTTCAGCTCCTCGCTGAGCATGGCGTTGCCGCCGTATTTTATGACGATAATCTTGCCGTGGTATTTTTGGATATACGGCAGAGCCTGCATCAGCACCTGCGCGCGGGTTTCGGCTGGGATAGACATGGTTTGCTCCTTGAATTGGATTATATGATGCGTCTTTACGGGCGAAAATTATGTCCTGTAATCGCCGTTTATTTTCACATAGTCATACGTGAGGTCGCAGCCCCACGCCGCCGCAGAATATTGCCCGGAGTGCAGATTAACCTCAATCGTCACTTCCGGCTGCGTGAGGATTTGCTTGGCGTTTTCCTCGCTGAATGCAAGCCCGCTGCCCGCGCGGCAGACCTCAATCCTGCCCGCCGCAGAGCTGAACGCAACGTCAACGCGCTCCGGCTGAAGCTCCGCAACGCCGTAGCCCAATGCGCACAATACGCGTCCCCAGTTTGCGTCCGCGCCAAACATCGCCGCCTTCACCAGCGACGAGCAGATAACCGACTTTGCCGCCCTGCGTGCCGTTGATTTTTCCGCCGCGCCCGTGACGCTGCACGTCAATAAGCGGGTTGCGCCCTCGCCGTCTCGGGCAATTTCGCGGCAAAGGTGGGTCGTCACAGTGCGTAGTGCCGCGCGGAACTCTTGATAATCTGCGCTGTTAATTGTTAATTGTTCATTGTTGATTGCACCGCCGTTTGCGAGAATGAGCACGGTGTCATTGGTTGAGGTGTCGCCGTCAACGCTGATCATGTGGAAGGAGTCCTCGCAGTCCTCGCGCAGAGCAGTCTGCAGCACATCTGCGGCAATGTTCGCGTCCGTTGTGATGAAAACCAGCATCGTCGCCATGTTCGGATGAATCATGCCCGAACCCTTGGCAATGCCGCCCATACGGCAGATTTTGCCGCCCAAAACGAACTCAACGGCAATCTCCTTGCGGCGTGTGTCAGTGGTCATTATCGCGTCCGCCGCGTCTGCGCCGCCGTTCACCGAGAGCTCCAACGCCAGCTCCGGAATACCACCGGCAATTGGCGTGATGTCCAACGGCTGACCGATAACGCCCGTGGACGCTACGGCTATATCCTGCGCTCGCAGCCCCAACTCTGCCGCCGCAAGCGCGCACATCTGCTCCGCGATTTTTTCGCCGTCCGCGTTACAGGTGTTGGCGTTGCCGCTGTTGCAGATTATCGCGCGGGCAGTGCCGTCCGCCAAGTGCCGCCGAGTGACCGCAATCGGTGCGCCCTGCACTCGGTTTGTGGTGTATACCGCCGCCGCAGACGCGGGATATTCGCTGTAAATCAGCGCCAAATCGCGCTTACTTTTGTTACGGCGAATACCGCAGTGAATCCCCGCCGCCTTGAAGCCCTGCGGAGCGCAAACGCCGCCCGTGATTATTTTGATCATCTTTTTGCTCCCAATATACGATAAATGTTTTTCCAACACGACCTAATATCCGACATTCAGCATCGCATATTCCGGCAAGCCCAGCATAAGGTTCATACACTGCACAGCCGCGCCGGACGCGCCCTTGCCCAGGTTGTCAAATCGCGCCGTGACGAGTGCCCGCTCTTTGTTCCCGCCAATGATTATCTGCATGTCGTCCCGCCCGTCAAGCGTGTTTGCCGCCAAAAAACCATCGGGTGCGGCGTCTTCGGGGGTCAATACGCTGATTGCACGCTCGTCCAGATAGTGCGCCGCGAATAGCTCCAACAGCTCGTCCACCGCGACTGACCGCGCCAAGCTGCGCAAGTGCAGCGGGACGCTCACCGCCATGCCGCAGGGAAAATCTGCCACAATCGGCGCAAAAACCGGCGCGTATTCCAAATCGCAAACGTGGCACATTTCGCGCAGGTGCTTGTGCAATTGCCCCAATGCGTACTGCCGCGGCGCGTCATACTCAGCCGTTCTGCCATTATTTGTCAATTGCTCATTGCTCGTTGAATACTCATTTATCATCGGTTTGCCGCCGCCCGAATAGCCAGTGATTGAGAAGCACGAAAGCAGCGCATCGCGCTCAAGCAGACCCGCACGGCGCAGCGGCGCAACGATTGCCGCAAACCCGCTTGCGTGACAACCCGGCACGGCGACCCGCTCCGCCCCGGCGATTCGCTCCCGCTGGGCGGGCAGCAGCTCCGGGAAGCCGTAAACCCAGCCCGGCGCGGTTCGGTGAGCGGTAGACGCGTCAACAATGCGCGTGCCCGTGCCCTGCGCCAATTCCACGCTCTCCCGCGCGGCGGCATCCGGCAGACAAAGGAATGTGATTTCCGCGCCCTGCATGGCTTTGCGGCGTGCGGCGGGAGCCTTGCGCAGCTCCTCAGGCAACTGCGTAATTCGCAACTCCGCCCGCGCGAACAGCCTGTCGCTCAGACGCAAGCCCGTGGTCCCCTGCGCGCCGTCAATGAATATCGTATGCATTTTTGCTCTCCATTTGGCACTGTGTATGCAATCAGCATAATGGAAGAATTATAACACATGTGCAAACATTTATTGTTCCGCATTGGAAATATACGGCGCTTTGCGCATAAATATTCACATAAAGCGAAAGTTTATGCAAGTTTGAAGCCGAAGTAAATCCCAAAAATGATAATCCCCACAAACGCCAGAATCGGGAAGAAAATGTCCTCCCAGTTGTATTTTCCCTTCATCGCTGTACTCCTTATGATTTGATTTTGCCCGAGCGGAAATCCGGCACCGAGCTGAACGGAAACTCCACGCCGCTGACGTTTTTGCCCAACGCGAAAAAGCTCTCGCCCTCAAACAGCGGCAAACACACGCCGTTTTGCATCAGGTAGTCCTCCGCGCGCAAGGCGGCGCTTATGGCGGCCTTGCTGCCGACTGCGTTCCGCAGGGAATTGAGCAGCTTTGCGTACTCAGCCGAGTCAAAACGCGGCAGGTTCTGCGGCGAATCTGCAGAAAACTGCGCCAAAAAGCTCAGCGGGCTTTGTCCGCGCAAGGTCAGCGGAAGCACTGCCGCCGCAAAGCTTCCCCCGGCCGCGCGGGATTCCAAGCTCTGCGCAGTCATGGTCTCCACGCCCGTCTTAACCAGAAGCCCAAAGGCGGCGTTCCATTGCTGCAGCAGCTGTCGCACCGGCTGTTCAAGCTCCGGCGCGCACAGCACGGTGAGCTCCAGCGCGCTTTCGCCGGATTTTGCCAGTGCCGCCGCAAGAGCCGCCTTGGCATTTTTCGCGTCCGGCTTTGCTAAGGAGGCGCCGCCCGCTTTTGCGCGGTAATTCTCGTCGCCCACAAGCGCGCTGTTTGGCACCAAGCCCGGCGCAGCTGTGTAGGCATTGGCTCCCAGCTTCGTCAAATCAAGCACGCCAACCAGCGCCGCACGCACAGCCGACTGCCGCATAAGCCCCGCGGCGCAGTTGAATACCAGCGCCGTCACGCGGTTTTCCACGGATATCAAGCTGCTGCCGGACGGCAAATCTGCCGCGCTCTCCAGCGGGCACAGCGAATACATCCCGCTTGAAAGCCGCGCCGCATACCCGGCGGCGTTGGAATCCACCTGCAGCGTCACCAAGGCCGGCAATACCGGCTCCGCCCCCGCATAGTCCGGGTTTTTCCGCAGGATAACAGAGCTTCCGCCCTCCTGCCAGCGCGAAAGATAAAACGGACCGTTGCACAGCAAATATGACGGCTCCAGCCCGTAACGCCCTTGCGTAGCGTCATAAAACGCCTGTGAGCACGGGAAAAACGGCGCAAACGCAAGGGACGGCAGGAACTCTGCGCCCGGTTGCGAGAGTGTGATTTGCAGGGTGCTTTTATCGATTGCGGTTACGCCAAGAGTTTCCGGCTTTGCGGTGCCTTGGCGAATCTGCCACACGTTTTTGATTTGACCAAGCCTTTCGGCAAGCGGCGAGCCAATCGACGGCATGACCGCGCGGCGGAAGGCAAACACAAAATCCTGTGCCGTCACATGGTTATCAAACTTTTCGAAGAATTCCTTTGGTATTTTGTCATAAAACGCGGCGGCGGCATGCCATTTTGCGTCCTCACGCAGATGAAAGGTGTAGGTCTTGCCATCCGGGCTGAGCTCCCACGAAGCGGCCACTCCCGGCTCGGCAGTGCCGTCCCCCGCAATGCGCACAAGGCCCTCCATGCAGCCCAGCAATATCGTGTCCTCCGCTGTGCCGCTGACAATCTGCGGGTCAAGGCGTTCGGGGTTCGCGGGGATTGGGTAGTAGAAATTTCCAAGCGAGCCGTCGTCTTTTTTGCACGCGGGCAAGAGCAACAATACCGCCGCCAAAATCAGCGCGGCACAATTCCTGAGATTTTTTGCGTGACGTGTCATTGGCGCGTCCTCTTTGTGTTTGCTATGCAATCAAGGGGTGTTTTCATTGCCGCCCTGCGCTTGTTCAAAAAGCGCGAACGCCGCCTGCGCCTGGGCGTCTTCAGCGAGCGGCAGCAACGCCCCCTTAGCCTTGTTTTCGTCCGTCAGGGACACGGCGACATCGGGTGAAATCCCCTCCGCATAGCTTTCCCGCTTGTATGGGCGCACCTTTGCGGTCGTAAGCAGGATTCCGCCGCCGTCCTTCAGCGGGAAGGATGCCTGTGCGCTGTCGTCTCCGGCAGTTTTCTCTCCCACAAGATAGACCTTGTCAAAGTCCCGCAAATCGCAGGCAAAAAGCTCCGCAGGACCCGACGTGCCGCCGTCTGTGATTACCGCCATGCGCATGGAAACCTGACTTGCGTCAGAGGAGTAGCTAAGCTGTACTTTTCCGTCCTTGCCCACCAGCGTCGCCAACGCTCCGGAACCGTCAACCGGCACCGGGCAAAGCTTATCAAGCACGTCGGCGGCATTGGCGATTGTGCCCTCGCTCACACCGCGTACGTCAAAAACAACGGCTGCGGCTTTCTTTTTTTGCAGTGCGTTAATGGCATACATCACTTCGTCCGCGGTTTTCTCGTAGAACGCAAATATGCGCACATAGCCGATTTCGCCCTGCATCTCATACACAACCGTGGGGTTGGAGTAGCCAAGCAATATTTTGACGCTGCTCTCCTTGCCGGCGCGGCTGTATTTTATCTGCACACTGCTGAGTGTGCCGCCTTGGAGCTTGCCCAAAAGCTGAGCGGCATTCCCCGCATTGACCGCGCTCCCGGCAATTTCGGTGATGACGTCCCCCGCCTTTAGTCCGGACTTTGACGCCGGCGACGAATCAAAAACCCGCGTCACCTGCAAGCCGCCCGCAGCGGTTTTAAACTGCGTCAGGATTCCTGCGGCGGGTTCATTGCCCTTCAAACGCTGCTGATACGCCTTATATTCCTCGGGTGAAAAATAGCGGCTCTTGCTGTCGCCGATGCCCTTGATATAGCCGATTTCCAGCTGCGCTGTGTGATCAAGGTTGTTGATTTCGCCGTAATAGTTGTTGCGCACAATGCCGTCAAGCTCCTGAATTGTGTCATACATTGCCACGCGCGGGGACAGCGACTTAATCAGGTTGCCGTACATCGTGCCGGAAATGCTCATGGTGATTGCAACGGTTGCAGCAACCGCCGCGAAAATCAGCGCGATTGCCGCACCCAAAAGAATCTTTGCGGGTTCCTTGGTTTTCTTAGTATTTTGCTCTGTACTCATGCCAAAAACCTCCAAACGCATACATCAAACGCAATGCGGTTCAATTACCGCATCCAAAATCTAATATCTAATATCCATCGTCTGGTAGTATACACGAAATTTGTGCAAAAGGCAAATCTACGGCAACGGAACATAACCCGAAAGCGGGTTGACCGTGTGTGAAGTGCCGTCCGCTTCTTGAATGTGCACCTCAATATGCAGGTGTGCTCCTGTGGACATACCCGTGCTGCCGACAAGCATTATCTTCTGATCCTGCTCAACGTGATCGCCCTCGTATATGAGTAATTTTGAGGCGTGGGCATAGAGCGTAAACAGCCCGTTGCCGTGGTCAATCATTATGTAATAGCCGAACGATGAGCTGAAGTGCGCAATGATTGCGGTGCCGGCCGCCATGGCGTAAACCGGGGTTCCGTACCCAACAACAATGTCGGCGCCTTGGTGAACGCTCGGCAAGTGCGTAACAGGGTTTATTCGCGGACCGTACTTATCCCCGATATAATAATCCCCCTGCCCCACATGCAGCGGAAAAATCAGCTTAACCTCGCCGGTTCCCCCGGAGGTGTCCGCGCCGCCCTTGGACGAACCGCGCTCAGCTATTGCCTTGCGGATTTCCGCTTCCAGCGCTGCCATTTGTTGGGTAATGCGCTCACGTTGGGTGGTGAAGGTATCGCTGCTGGCATTCAACTCCGCCATGCGGGTCTTTACCGATTCGGCGTTGGCTTCCAGCTGATTTTGTTTTGCAATCAGCCTTGCGCGGCTCTCGTTAAAAGCGTTTTCCTGAACTTTCAGATCGCTCCTTGTTGCGGTGGCATCCTTCTGCTGAGCTTCAAGCTCAATTTTTTTTGCCGCCAAGCCGTTAATGAGGCTTTCAAGGCTCTTAGTCTGTTTATCCAAGTCCTCCAACAACAGTCGGTCGTGCTCCGCAAGACGAGCAAAAAGCTCCGTGCGCGTCAGGTAATCCTGCATATTCTGCGACTGCAGCAGCACCTCCAGCCACGTTGCGGAGCCCGCCATGTAGTTTGCCCTCATGCGTGCCATGAGCTGCTGTGTGCCCTTCTCGATGCTGTTTTCAACACGCTCTTTTTCCGTTGTGTTGTAATCGATTTCGTTTTTTGTTCGGCGAATCTGTTTATTCAGGTCCGCCAGCTTTGCGTCAGCGGCGGTGATTTTTGCCTTAAGCAGAGCGCTCTGCTTCTCCAATATTGCTTGCTGAGCTTCCAGCGTGTCCGCTTGTTCCACAAGCTTTTCCAGCATAACTTCGTTGTTCGCAAGGCGTTCCTGCGCGTCTTTGAGGTCGTTTGCGTTTTTCTTGCGTTGATTTTCCAGTGCCTCGTATTGGTCGTTCATGTCGTCAATTTCGTCAGCACGGGCGGCCGGCGCAAGCAGACGCAGAATCCCGCCCACGCAGATAATCAGCGCAAGCGCGGTGCAAAACACCCCAAACAGGCGGCGTGAAAACGGCACGACTCCGGGAGCGTTACCGTAAATATCAACAGCTTTACGGCACAATTTCAACCACCTTGCCTTTCTCACGGAAATAATTGCGGACAGAAAAGCGGCAACCCAAAACGCCCGTTGCCAAGCCAACAAGCAAATACGCCCCAATCAGCGGCAGAACAAAGCGCCCGAACGGCAGGAATTGCCCGGCAAAAAATACGCTTATCATTGGCTGCAAATAGGCAATCGCGGCGGCATAAAGTCCCCACACCACGCCAAACGCCAGCACTCCGGCAACCAGCCCGTTGGCTATACCCTCCACAAGGAAGGGGATGCGGATGTCGCGCTCCGTGCTGCCCACAACGCGCATTATTTTGATTGCGTCCTCACTTTTTTGCATACTCAGGCGCGTGGTATTCATAACCACCAGCAGTGAACCGAACGCCAATATCAGCACCACGCCAAGCCCCGCCGCGCCCGCGGTTTTGCTCAGCCCGGTCAGCTGTGCGGCAAGCTCGCGGTTTTCACGGATATTCTCCACGTTTTGCAGACCCTTCAGCGAGTCCGCAGTTGAGGCAAAAGCTTCCATATTGCGCACCGTAACGCAATATGCGTCAGGCAGAGGGTTTTCCGGCAGATTATCCGCCAGCGCCGCAGACGCCGAACCCTTCAGCAATGCCAGCTGTTGTTTGAGCGCCTCTTCTTTTGATATGAACTGCACATCCTCCACGTTTTCCATAGCGGAGATTTGCCTGCCCAGCGCATCAACCTGAAGCTTGCTTGCATCATAACGCGCAAAAACCATAATGACGTTCTCGCCCTGCACAACGTCCAGAATGTTAATGATATTTGCCGCAAAAAGGTACGCGCTGCCCAATAGCAGCAGGCACACAAAAAGCACCGCCGACGATGAAACCGCTCCGCTGCGGTTGCGCCGCCGGTTCTTCAGCCCCTGGCTGATGAGGTAGCCGATGTTAAGCCGCCCTGCGGTATCCTCGCGCAGGGGCCTGTTTTTTTTGCAATCAGGCAGCTTCATGCGCTCGCACCGTAGCGGTTATTAAGGATGGACAGCAGATTGTTCAGCCGCCCGATTTCCTCGCTCTGCGGCGCTTCGCCGTGCCCCGCCGTCTGAGCGGAAGCGCGTTCATCGCCGGGCAAAAGCAGTTTTGCGGCGGCCGGAAAAACAGTTGCCGGTATCCGCGCCAGCGGCACACGATAGACCTTATCGCCCGCCAGCTTGCCGCCCTCGAGTGTTACAACGCGCCCGGTGAACTGCTTGACCAAATCGTGGTCGTGAGTGACCATAAGCACGGTTGTGCCTTGCTGTGCGCTTATTCCGCGCATCAGGCGAAAAATCTCTACCTTCATTTCGGGGTCAATATTCCCGGTAGGTTCGTCCGCCAACAGAACCTTGGGGTTGTTGACCATTGCGCGGGCTATGGCGACGCGCTGCCTTTCGCCGCCGGAGAGCTGATGGATTGACGCGCGGGATTTTTCCTGCGCAAGCCCAACCAAATTGAGCACGTAAGCCACGCGCTTGCGGATTTCCTTCTCGCTGTGGCTGTGGATTACTCGCATGGCATATGCCACATTGTCAAACACACCCATGTTTGGCAGAAGGCGAAAATCCTGAAAGACCACACCGATTTTGCGCCGGTAATACGGCAGATCCTTCTCGCGGATTCTGCCAAGCTCGGTGCCGTCCACTGTCAGCGTACCATCGTCGGGCTTAAGTTCGCGGGTAATCAGGTTAAAAAGTGTGCTCTTGCCGCTGGTGTTCCGGCCCACAACAAACACGAACTCGCCCCGCTTAACATGCAGTGACAAATTCTGAATGGCGTGAACCGTACGGTCGCCATCAACAAAGGTTTTGCTAACGCCGTCTATATGTATCATTTCGATAATTCTCCCCCATTATCCAACATGCGCTGTTTTATTATTATACACCCCAATTCTTACAAATTTGTAAATTTTCCTGTACGATAGTCTAAATTTCTCTTGATGAAATCATGAACGCGTACGCAATATATAACCGGACTTTCCCAAAAGTCCGATATTCCCATAATCTAACATCTGATATCTGAAGCCTAAAAGCTAGTAGAGCATCGGTCTTTCGTCAAGGTACTTTTTGACCATGAGCGCTACCTTGAAGACGATGGCGTCGTCGAATTCGCGCAGGTCAAGCCCGGTGAGCTTCTTGATTTTCTCCAAGCGATAGACCAGCGTATTGCGGTGCACAAACAGCTTGCGCGAGGTTTCGGAAACGTTGAGGTTGTTTTCGAAAAAGCGCAGGATTGTGAAGTTGGTTTCCATGTCCAGGCTGTCGATAGAGCCCTTCTTGAAGACCTCGTTGAGGAACATATTGCACAGCGTCAGCGGCAACTGATAAATCAGGCGGGCAATGCCCAGCGCCTCATAGCGGATAATGGTTTTTTCTTGGTCGAAAATCTTGGCGACTTCCAAGGAAATCTGTGCTTCCTTAAAGGAGCGGATGAGCTCCTTAATGGTTGTAACCACAGTTCCAATGCCTATGTACGGCGTGGCGTAAAGCTCCGTGCCAAGGTAGTCGGAAATTGCTCTGGCTAATTTTTCCAGGTCGTTCGGAACAATCGGATGGCGGATTTCCTTGACGACGGCAATGTCGTTCTCACTGAGGTTAACAACAAAATCCGTGTCAATATCCGGGAAAAGGCTGTGAACCATTGCAAGGGCATTGGTTTCCACGTGATTATTCAGGCGGATTAGCAGCACCACGCGCTCTGTTTCGCCGTCAAAACGCAGCTCGCGGGAGCGCAGAAACAGATCGCCCGGCAGGACGTTATCCATCAGCACGTTTTTGATGAACTGTCCGCGGTCGAATTTCTCGTCGTGATATTGCTTGGCGTTGTCCAGCGCAACCGCGCAGATTTGCACCGTCAGGCGGGCACTTTCGTCAACGCCCTCCACAAAAACGGTGTAACCCCCGCCAAAGCCCTGGTATGTTGCTCCCTCAAATGGGGCGGCGGTAACAGCGCTCTGCAGCGCGGCAGTGCCGGGCACCGCCTCACCGATTCTGCCTAACTCACTGCACGAGATGACAATGCCGCCATCGTCCACCACGCCGATGGTGCGCCCGGTGGCGTCACGCAGTTGATGCACCAAATTCTGGAATACTCTGCTGGACATGGCATTAACTCCCGTTCTTGTGTAATTATTTGTCACTGGTATTCTGCTTTTGCGCACTATTCGGCAAAGCCACCAAAAAGTACGTAAGTATTTTAGCAAAAATGCCAAAGAAATGCAAGTGCTTTCGGCAACAATTTACAAGAATTTTATATTTCATGGCTTTACAGCGCACAAAGCACTCATTTTCAATCCTGCCTGCAAAAATTTTCCGCACGCACAAAAGCGACATTTTTCCCTTGGACAAGCGGGTATTATAGACAGCGGACGCCGGACTTTTGGTTTTAGACGCAATCTTACCCTCATCCCGCATATTTCGGCACCTTACGCGCAATACTTATATAAGGGAGTTACTTAACCATGCCGCCTGATATCATCCTCACCCCCATCAGCGTCACCGCACTCCTGCGCGGCGAGATTGACCACCACAGCGCCTCGGGTATGCGCAAGGCAATCGACGATGCGCTGAACAAACACAAGCCGCCGCTCCTGCGCCTGGATTTTTCGCAGGTTACGTTCATAGACAGCTCCGCGATAGGGCTTGTTATGGGGCGTTACCGTCTTGCGCGTGAGTTGGGCAGCCGCGTGCAGGTTGTCAACCTCAACGAAAGGTATTACCGTCTGATGCGCCTTGCCGGTCTGGAAAAGCTTGCCCGGCTTACGCTTAAGGAACAACGCTTGAATGCGTGACTATAAACACATAAGGAGAATTAACCATGACCCCATTGAACGAAATGCGCATGACGGTGGATAGCCGCAGCGTAAACGAAAGCTACGTGCGCGTGGCGGTGTCCGCCTTTGCCGCGCAGCTTGACCCCACGGTGGAGGAAATCAGCGATCTGAAAACCGCGTTGAGCGAGGCTGTGACTAACTGCATTGTGCACGCCTATGCTGACAGAGTCGGCAGGATTAACATACACACGCAGCTGTTTGAAACGGGGCTGGTACGCGTGAGAATCCGCGACCGCGGCTGCGGAATCCCGGACGTGAAGCAGGCGCTTGAGCCGCTGTGGTCGTCAGTCGGCGGGGAACGCGCGGGGCTTGGCTTTGCCGTGATGGAGAGCTTTTGCGACAAGGTTCGCGTTCGCAGCACATACGGGCGCGGCACTTCTGTGACGCTGGAAAAACAAATACAGGGGCGGGAACACAATAAATCTGCGGCGTAGGGGCAAGCATAGTTTCGCCGGCCGGATTTTCTGTTTGCCGCCGCATTACATACTGCGGCTTTGTGCCCGTATTGGAGTTGCTATATGCCGCTTGAGCGTTCAACCCGCAACCGCATTGTTGAGGACAACCTGAGCCTTGTCCACACCTGCGCCAACCGTTTCCGCGGGCGCGGGACGGAATACGACGACCTGTTCCAGGCGGGCTGCGTGGGGCTGATTAAGGCGGCGGACAGGTTTGAGCCGGAGCGCGGATTTGCGTTCTCAACCTACGCTGTGCCTGTGATTTTGGGCGAAATACGTATGCTGTTCCGCGAGGGCGGGGCGGTGAAAATCGGGCGTGCAATGCGCGAGAGGGCTCGTGAGGCACTGCGCGTTCAGTCCGCGTTGACGGAAGAACTGGGGCGCGAGCCGCCGCTGCATTTGCTGGCCACACGGCTTGGTATTGACTGCGCGCAAACAGCTGAGCTGCTGGGCGTTTTTTCGCCCACTGTTCCAATATATTCAACGGGCGCGGACGGTGAAGAGCGCATACTGGAAATACCGGTCAACGCGCCGGACGAGCAAATCACGGACAGCATTGCCCTGCACCAAGAGCTTGACGGCTTTTGCGAGCGCGACCGCGATTTGCTGATTTTGCGCTACTATAAGGGCTTCACCCAAAGCCGCACCGCCGCGCTTTTGGGCATGACGCAGGTTCAGATTTCGCGGCGCGAGAAGGCTTTGCTGATGCTGCTGCGCGGCAAATTGACGGCGTGAGTTTGGATGCTTACGGCACTTGAAGAAAATCCTTGGCAGTAAATTTGTTTACTTGCGGTCCATGATTTTAACTAATTTTATTCCGATTAATCCGTTGTGAATATGCAAAACGCCGATTTTCACAAAATCCACACCAAACGCTTGACAAGCCTCGCGCAAACTGATATACTATGTAACGTTGTCAGCGCGGTCACGTGTGAAGCGCGTTGAGAGCCGGTGCTTATTGCGATGAGGTTCCACCTGTTCCCATCCCGAACACAGCAGTTAAGCTCATGTGCGCCGAAAATACTTGGTGGGCAGCCGCCCGGGAAGATAGGTCAGTGCCGGCACTAAGAAAAATGCTTGCCCAGTCGGGTGGGCGTTTTTTTATTGCAGGGTCTTACATATGGAAGGATAATACAAAATGTCCAATGCCCTTGCCGCAAGTCTTGTACATCTGCGCAAAAAACGCAAGCTAAGTCAGCGCGAAGCTGCGGCTCAGCTTGGCATTTCGCAGTCCCTGCTCTCACATTATGAGCGCGGGATACGCGAGGGCAGTCTGGATTTTCTTCTGCGTGCGGCGCAATTTTATGCGGTCAGCTGCGATATCCTCCTGGGACGCAGCACTGAGGAAGCCGCGGCAACATCGTTTTTGCAGACCGACTCCCCGCTGAAAATGGACGGCACATTCTGCTTATCCACAGTGGCGCGAGCCGTTGCCGCACTCTCCTGCAGCACGGAGAACGCCGATGAAGCGCCGCGGTTGGTCCGGGCGTTGGCCGTACTGCTTCTGCGGGTTAGCGGCGGGGAGAAAATACCGGCACACTGGCTCAATGCCGTGATTGAAGAGCTGTTGGACAGCGAACCCAAGAAAAAGAGCAACGCGGTTTGCGTGCACACGGTTCGCAAGGCCGCTGTTGGCATCGTCAAGGACGTGCTTGCTGGGGCGGACGGCGCGTTGAGCGACTCGGCAATATGAGCAAAATCAATACAGGAACAGCACTTACGGATTGCGCCTGAGTGTGCATGGATATGGTGCGCCAAAACAACAGAGCGGCAAATTTACCGCCCTGTTTTTAGTCGCCACAATTCGCGCGCCTACTCCGCCTCAAAATCCGCCTTGCCCGCGCCGCACAGCGGACACGCCCAGTCTTCGGGCACATTCTCCCAGGCAGTGCCGGGCAGTACGCCGGAATCCGGGTCGCCAAGCTCCGGGTCATAGACATAGCCGCACAGTGAACAAACGTACTTTTGCATGATAAGGCCCTCCTAAGTTTGCTTTATCCATTGGGTTTGATGGTGTTCAATCCCTAACGGGCTTATACTTTTTTGCTGTATTTTTTCAAATACACAAACCGCATGAGCTTTGCTTCCAGCTTTGGTATGGCGCGGTATGTGTTGAACAGCAGCGATGCACCACGCGTGCGGCATGCTTTGTTAAGTATCATGCGCGCGGCGTCTGCGTCGTCCTCGTTTGCGCCGCAGCAGAGCGCACCCACGCCCATGAGCAGCAGCGCGTTGCGCCCGGCCAGTGCTTTGACGCACCATGCGGCACTTGAGTGCGGCACCTTGTTGTTATACGTCACACAATGGACAGATTCGCCCAACAGCTGCGCGAAATCGTCCAGCTGAGGACGCAGCGGCTCGCCAAGCAGCGACACGGCTATCACTGCCGCCTCACGCGTAACGCGAATCACGCGGATATCCGAACGGTGACGGTAAATCGCACGATAAAGCAACGCTTCCGGCGGCTCGCCCTTGCCGTCCATATAGACCGAGTATTCCTTGTCACCGTCGGGATAGGAAATCACAAACGCGGGTTTGTCCTCAACGCGGTAGCTGTCACAGCAAAAGAAAGCGTAGTTGTCAACGGGATTCCAGTCCTTTTTGAATGTGCGAACGATTGCGTCCGCAAACTCGCCCTCTGTTTCGGGCACTTCATCGCCTGTCACTGCCGTATATTGCCCATAGAGCGCATGACGCGACAGCCGTTCCAGCTCCGCGGCGGTTTGGAAAGCGTCGTCCGAATCCTTGCCCCAAACAACCGCGCCGTGGTGCGCCATAAGGACGGCTTGCCCCTCCGTTTCGTCCATAGCCTTTTCAACGCCGCGGCGCAGCTTGCCCGTGCCCGGCAGACCATACCCCGCCAGCGGCACGCACAAGCCGAACCGCTCCCGTGAATCCGGGGCAATATCCATAATCCCCGCACGCAGCGCGCAGACCATGGACGCATCTGCCTGGTGCGTGTGGATGACAAACTGTGCGCCCGGGCGTTTTTTGTATACGGTGGCGTGGATTCCCTTTTCACTCGATGGCTTCACCGCACCTTCGTAGCTGAGTGTTTCTGTTTCCACCAGAACAATGTCGTCCGGCGTCAGGCGCTCGTAAGACATTCCGCTGGGCGTGATGACGAAGTGCTTGTCGTCAACCCGCGCGGAAATATTGCCCCAGGTGCGCGCAATCAGTCCCGTTTCTTTCAGGCGGTGACCGGCGGCAATTACAGCGAGTTTTGCTTCGTTGATGTTCATTTATATGTTTCCTCCGGATTCTGCGGGAAAATTCAGCCAAGCTTTGTCACATGCGCCATAACTCTGTCAAAGCATGCAACAGCGTCGTCAATCATTTCTTCCGTGTATGCCGCGCTGGTGTAGAGGCGGCTGCCCGCCAGAGTCACCAAGCCCTCTGCCATATATGCCGCGCCCATGTGCTCCATGGCTTTTTTGCGTACGCTGGTTGCCTTGAGCACATCGGGGATTTTCCACGGCTTGTGCCAGTCGATTGCAAAGTGGATAGTGCCCACAGTCTCGAAGTGGCAAATGCTGCCCTGATTAAACGCCACAAACGGCAGGGAGTATTTATCAACCAGCCCCTGCAGACCCGCGGTAAGCCTGTCGCCCATTTGACCTGAGCGCTCGCAGGCGTCTGTGCGGTCGATTTCCTCCAGTGTGTAGTAGCCCGCCACGCAGGATAGCGGATTTGCCGCCATCGTCCCGCCAATGAGCGCTTTCTTGATTTTTTCGCCGCCGGCAATGCCCGCCGCAAGGTACTTCATGTATTCTCTCTTGCCGCCAAGACCGCCCGCGCCGGGGTATCCGCCCGCAACAACCTTGCCGAACACGGTTAAGTCAGGCGACACGCCGAAATACCCCTGAGCGCCGCCCATACCAATGCGGAAGCCTGTGACGACCTCGTCGAAAATCAGCAAAGCTCCGTACTGATGGCAAAGCTCCTCCGCGCCGCGGCAGAAATCCTTATCCACAGGGCGTGTGCCGCTCTCGGGTCCGATCGGCTCCAGAATGACGGCCGCCGTTCCGCCGTGCAAGCGGTTGCGCTTTAGGATATGCTCAAGGTTGTTCAAATCATTCGGGAAGAACTCCTGAATGTGGCGGAAAACGTACATCGGCACGCCGCTTGCCTGAGTCCACTTGCTGCCGGGAATGCGGATTCCGTAAGCCAGCTGGTCGCTCCAGCCGTGGTATGCGCCGCCCATTTTGACTATGTTCTTGTGCTTGGTTGCAAGGCGTGCCACGCGGATTGCCGCCATGCACGCCTCTGTGCCGGAGCCAAGCATACGGAACATTTCGGCAGAGCGAACGGAGTCGGATATCTTTTTTGCAAGGCGGTACTCAAACTCGTGGAACAACCCGGTGGACGGTCCGCAGGTGTTGAGCAGCTCAATGACTTTTTCGCGCACAACCGGAGGGTTGCTGCCCAACACGGTTGGACCGCCCGCCTGGAGGAAGTCGTAATATTCGTTGCCGTCAAGGTCGTAAAGGCGTGCGCCCTCAGCCTTGGTGAAAACCAGCGGGAAGGGGTGGTTGAAGGCAAGGTTATGCTGCACGCCGCCGGGGATGATCTGCTTTGCGTCGTCGATCATCGCCTTGCTTTTGGCGCATTTTTTGCCGTAGTACTCATCCTCATACTTTGCCAGTGAATCCGGGCGAATGCCCCAAATCGGCTGAGCGATGAGCTCGTCCAGCTGCTTTGTGACTGCCCGTGCGTCGGGGTACTGCGAAATGCTGTAGTGGTCTGTCATTGTGTAACCTCCATAATATCAATTAACATTCAGCCTGTTCATTGAATTTATTGCTTATTGGAATAAGCACGGTAAAGGGCCTGTGTGCACACAAGCTTCGCCAAATCGCGCGGTATGTGGGCGTTGGCTGGGTCAAAATCCTTGTAATGAATCATGGAGCCCCACCAATAGATGCTTTCAAGCAGAAAACGCGCGGGCAAATCCGTATCCGCCAGCGGACGTATTTCTCCCCTTGACTGAAACAAGCGCAGATAGCCGTCAAACAGCTTGTGCAGCTCCACGCACGTTTTGTTGAAGTATTTGAAGACGACAGGGCATACGCGCGGGTTTGCCTTAAGGAGCAGGCTTCCCATCCCAAACGGCGAAAGCATATCAAACGCATCTGAGAGCATATCGGCGTATGTGTAGTCATCGCGGCGTTTGCGCAAGGGCGCCCCAAAGGTTTGCACAAACTCCGCCATTGCGGCGGTGCATTCGCTCTCCAGACCAACAAAATCCGCTTGCCGCAGCGGGAAGGCTGTTATGCTGCCGCAGAAGGCGTGGTCAATAATTTGTTTGAGCGCGGCGTAGAACACGCAGGTCTTGTTCTCAAAGAAGTCGTAGATTCCGCCCACGGAAACGCCGCTTCCGCGTGAGAGCTCATCCATGTTTGCCTTGCGGAAGCCGACCTTAATAAACAACTCCGCCGCACTTGCAAGAATTTTTTCCGGCCGCTCGTCTGCCGCAGCGTTCTCCATTGAATACCACCCCTATCGGGCAATTACAAACCCCACACAACAATATCTTGCAGTATAACGGAATTCCTGCCAAAAGTCAAGTGTTTTTCACGGATTTTGCTGCAGTATTCAGACAATTGGTCTGTTGTGTCAAAAACCATTTGATACGCCGAATGGCACTCAGTCCGGCGGGAGCGCATATTCTGTGAATGGGACAACCCACTCAGCCGAAAAGCAAGGAGGCATACATTATGGCACACATACCAAAGGGGCTCTGCCCATGCGCAACTGCGCGTTTTGCCCTGCGCACCGCGGACAAGCACGGCGGCGCCGGACTGCCCGGTACGGTGCTGACTCTTCAGAGCAACGCCTGCCCGCTGTTTTCGGTCAAGAGCGGCGCGGAAGGCACAGTGCGTTTTCCGCCGCTATGCCCGGGAATATACACACTTGCCCTGACCCGCGCCCCTGAGGGTTACGCCTTGTGCGGGGAGCTGCCGCTGCTGCGCGTTACACCCAAAGGCAATCTGCGCATAGGCGGGAGGACGCTGCGCCGATTTACACTGCGCTTTGAGCGCACAGAGTGTTCCGAATTGGCGGAATTTTCCGCAAAAGTAACAACTGCGCCGTGAAAAACACGCGGCTTAGTGTCAAAATGTAACCGAGTTTATAAACCCGCAACCAAACTGATTCTAAACTGTTGCCCTAATGTGGTAGTTTTCGACAACAAAGCATGGTATACTTTGCACATAAACAAACAAGACATTGCAGCACCATTTCCTAGCCAACCGATAGGCTTTCAGAGCCTAACATAAACAGCCTTTTTCTCATTTTCTCTCCTCCATGCCGTGCCGGAGCCCTCCCCTCCGGCACGGCAGTTTTTTGCCCGGCTTCCGGATTGGCGGAATCACACGCAAAAGCAACAATTACGCCACTAAAAGCACACGGTTTAGTGACAAAATGTAACAAAATTTATAAACCCGCAACCAAACTGATTCTAAACTGTTGCCCCAATGTGGTAGTTCTCAGCTGCAAAGCATGATATACTTTGCTCATAAACAAACAAGACCTTGCAACGCGAATTCCGAGCCAAGCAATAGGCTTTCAGAGCCTAACATAAATAGTCTTTTTCTCATTTTCTCTCCTCCATGCCGCGCCGGAGTCCTCCCCTCCGGTGCGGCAGTTTTTTGAGGATGCCTGTCAGTCCAAGCTTATCCGACCGAGTTTGCCGCCGCGGTATTCGTCCAGCAGAGTGTGCGCCATGCGCAGAGTATCCGCCTCGCCGCCGCGCAGCAAAAAGCCCCGCGAGAGCGCGAGTTGGCGCAGCAGTTCGTAGTCCGCGAAGGGGTCGCCGTCCGTGCCGGCGTTGCATATAACGCTGTACCGCTCCGCCAGCCGCTCCGGGTACTGCCGCCGCACAATGTGCAGGAAAGAGCACGCCAGCTCCTCAATATCCAGAACCTCATCCTTAACTGAGCCGATAAACGCCAAGCGCAACCCAACAGTCGGGTCGCTGAACTTTGGCCACAGCACTCCGGGCGTGTCTAAGAGCTCCAAACCGCCGCCGATTGCAAACCAACTTGTTCGCTTGGTCACGCCGGGACGGTCAGCCGTCTCCGCCTTCACACGCCCTGCCATGCGGTTGATAAACGACGACTTGCCGCAGTTGGGAATCCCCACCACCATGAACCGCAGCGCGCGCCCAACCATACCCTTGCTCTTGTTTCGCGCGGCTTGTTCAGCGCAAACCTCGCGGGCAAGCGGCGCGAAGGCGTTCAGTCCCCGCCCGCTACGGCAATCAACAGGCAGCACGGCAATAGACTCGTGGTGCAACTCAGCGGCCCGGCGCGCGGTAGCGTCCGCGTCTGCCAGGTCAGCTTTATTCAACAACAAAATGCGGGGCTTGCCCGCTAATAGCTTCTCAATTTCGGGGTTGCGCCCGGACCGCGTCACCCGCGCGTCAACTATCTCCACGGCACCGTCGCACAGGTGCAAATTCTCACGGATAAGCCTGCGAGTTTTTGCCATATGCCCCGGAAACCACTGGATTGGCGGGGCGCTCACGGCGTCGTCCTGTAAACGTCCCACTGACCAAAAGGCTTGATACGGAACAATACTTTGCCAAGCAGATATTCCTCGCGGACACAGCCGATTGCCTCGTCACGGCTGTCACGGGAGTCGTTGCGGTTGTCGCCCATAACGAACACGGACTTCTCCGGCACGGTGATCTCGCCCACCCAAGTGTCAACATTTAGCGGAAAATTCTGGATGCTTTTTATTGTGATTTTCTCGCTGATAAACGCCTCGTCCTGCAAAACGCCGTCCACCCAAACATCACCCGCCGCAAAATCAATGCGCAGGGTCTGACCGCCAGTTGCAATCACGCGCTTGACCAGCGGATCTTTATAGCCGGGCTTGGTGATTATTACAATATCGTGCTGTTTGACGTGCGGCATAAACGCGGTGACAATCAGGCTCTGATCTGGCTCCAGCGTTGGGCGCATGGAGCTTTGCACAACCCCCACCATGCGGAAGCCGAACACAAACACAAACAAAACCACCACCACGGCTGACACCGCAACGGAAGCCAAATCATACAGGGTGCGCATCACAGCCTCACCGAAAGACCAAGCTTCCCGCTCGTTGTTTTGCTCCGTGAGCTCCGGTTCTTCCGACAAACTGTTCACCGCCTTCAGTTGGTTCGTCTGTAGGGGCGACGCGTTGGCCGTCCACTGTGAAAATTTCCCGCAGGGACGGGCAAGCGCTCGCCCCTGCCGCTCGATTATTTAGCGAAGGCGCTCGCGTACCTTTGCAGCCTTGCCCACGCGGTCGCGCAGATAGTACAGCTTTGCGCGGCGAATGCGGCCGAAGCGCACAGTTTCCACCTTATCTACATTCGGTGAGTGCACGGGGAACACGCGCTCCACGCCCACGCCATAGGACAGGCGGCGCACGGTGAAAGTTTCGCTCACGCCGGAGCCGTTGCGGGCAATAACCGTGCCCTCGAAAATCTGAACGCGCTCACGCTCACCCTCGCGTATTTTCACGTGGACCTTGACCGTGGAGCCAATCTCGAACTTGGGCGGCTCTGCTTTGATGCTGTCCTGTGCGATGAGCTTCAGCGGGTCAATGTAGGCGGGTTTAGCTTCCGCTTTGGGAGCCGGCGCCGCTTTTGGGGTCTCTTCAACTTTTTCAGCGGTGTCTTCTGCCACGGTGTCTTCGCCGGTTTCTTCAGCGGTATCTTCCGCCGCGGTGTCTTCGGTGGTTTCTTCAGCGGTATCTTCCGCCGTCTCGTTGGTGACTTCTTCTGTCACAACTTTTTCTTCGTCTGCCATGGGTATCCTCCGAAATTCAACGCTGTTCTTGCGCGCGCATATGCCGCCAGAGGAACAACTGATTAGTACCGTTGCGCTCAGCGCAAAGGCACGGCACATATTATAACAGATCCGTTTGCGTTTGTCAAATCAAAAATACTGCCGAATAATCCCCTGCATTGTCCCCGGCACGCAATAATCCGTCCCGATTTTGCTCCACTTCTCGCGAATCGTTGCCTCGGAGTCGTTCAAAATATCCGCACGCCCGGGGAAATAGCCCTCATCTTCGGGGAAATAATTGTAGAGCCCCCAGGAGCTGGTGCCCAGAATTTTGTACGTCCAGGTGGTCCAGTTCCACTTGACCTTGTTGAAGCTGTCCAGCCCGTAATGCCACGCGTCGGCTTGGTCAAAGAACGTGAATTCGCCGACGAGAACCGGCACATTGTGCAGCATTGCGCCCGTCGCGATTATCTGCATGGCGGTGTGCAGCTTGATGAATTCCGGCTCCTTGTCGTGGTCCCAGGCATAGTAGTGGTATTCATACATCACGTTTTTCCAGCCGTAACGCAGCGGGTGCGGCAGATCCAAAAACGTCCAGCACGCCTCCATAATGATGATGTGATTGGGGTCAACGGCGCGAACCGCATCGTATAGCTCGTCATAAAAATCCCACTGCATTTCGCCTGTGCTGCCGGTGTCGGCCGTCGGTTCGTTGAGCAGATCGTAGCCGGCGACGGCGGGGTTATCTTTATAGTGCTCCGCAATTCTCGTCCACAGCGCAATGGTTTTGGCGCGGTTTTCGGCGTTGTAATACAGCTGCCGCCCGTCGTTGATTATCCCGGTGTGGTCGTTTCCGTTTTGCGATCCGAACGCGCCGTGCATGTCCAGAATCACGTAGATTCCGCGCTTGCCGCAGTTATCCACAAACCAGTCAAGACGACTGAAAATGTCGTCCTTCAACACGCCGTCGGCAGAAGCAAAGCTGTAAACATTAAACGGTAGCCGAATGACGTTCAGCCCAAGCTCGGCGCAGTTGTCGAAGTCCTGCTCCTGCCAGAAATTGTCGCGGTAAACATCAAGCAGCTCATCACAGGTTTCCTCGCCAAAACGCTCCGTCAGCGTGCTGATTATTGTCTGCTGGTCAGGCGCGTTTTCGATGGCGCACATCCACTGCTCAAAAACCAGCCAGCCGCCGGCGTTTGTTCCGCGCAGATAGATCTCGTTGTTGGCGGCATTGACTATCCGTGTGCCGCGCGTGTGCAGGAAATCCGATTCGTTGAGCACGTGGCGTGCGGGCGCGGGCTGAACCGGCGAAAAGAACGCGGAAACCGTGAAGAGGAACGCGAACAAAGCGTTGAGTGCCGGGCGAAAGAAAACGGGGATAAAATCCAGTATGGCGTTCATTTAATGCACTCCTTGTAGAACGATAATTTTCAACTGTATACATTATAACTTATTCCACGGAAAAAGTAAAGCTCTTTTTGCTAAATTTTCATTGACGGACGCGCCATAATGTGTTATACTTCCCAAAAAGAAGTTTGCCTGTTGCAACGGAGGAATATAATGGAAAGTAAGCCCAATCTGCGCGAAAAAATACGCCTGGCAAAGCTCAAACGCCACCAAAATGTGCCGCTCTATACCAGCCGGGGCAATGCGCTTGACCGCAATAATCCGCTGCCGGAATATCCGCGCCCGCAGTTTGAGCGGCAAAGCTGCCTCAACCTAAACGGCGTGTGGGAATACGCGATAACCCGCCAAAGCGCCCCGCCAGAGCAGCTGCACGGCGAGATTGTGGTGCCATTCAGCCCCGAGAGTCTGCTTTCCGGTGTGGGCAAAATTCTGCATCCGGACGAAACTCTGCACTATAAACGCATTTTTGCCGTGCCCGCCGACTTCCTGCATGCGGTCACATATCTGCACTTTGGCGCGGTTGACTGCGACTGTACCGTCACGCTCAACGGTCGATCCGTGGGCGCACACAGCGGCGGCTTCCTGCCGTTTTCACTGAACGTCACCGACGCAATCCGCGCGGGCGAGAACGAAATTCGCCTTGCCGTCACTGACCCCACCGACACATCCTATATCAGCCGGGGCAAGCAATCAAGCAAGCCCGGCGGGATTTGGTACACGCCGCAGTCGGGCATTTGGCAGACGGTCTGGCTGGAGAGTGTGCCGAGTGATCACATCACGTCTCTCAAGGTCTCGCCGGATATCGACCGCGGCGGCATAGTCGTTGAACTGAACACCGCACCGCAAAACCTCGCCGTGCGTGTGAGGATTCTGGACGGCGAAACACAGGTCGCTTCTGTCCAAATCAACAGCGGCACGGCGCAGCTCATCAAAATACCCGAGCCAAAACTCTGGACCCCCGAAACGCCTTTTCTTTATAATATGCAGCTCACGGCGGGGACCGACAGCGTGCGCAGCTATTTTGGGATGCGCAAATTCAGCGTTGCGGCGGACAAAAACGGCGTGCCGCGCCTGTGCCTGAATAATCAGCCGTATTTCCACAACGGCTTGCTCGATCAGGGGTATTGGTCCGACGGGCTGCTGACCGCGCCGAGCGACGACGCGCTGATTTGGGACATTGAAACCATGAAGCGCCTTGGCTTCAATATGCTGCGCAAACACATCAAGATTGAGCCGCTGCGCTGGTATTATCACTGCGACAGGTTGGGAATGCTGGTCTGGCAGGACATGATGAACGGCGGCGGCGAGCCGGACTGGAACGTGATAAGCTCCATCCCGTTTTTGGGCAAGGTGCTCGGCGACGGCGCGGAGAGCTACGCGCGCTTTGGCAGAACGAACGCGGACGGGCGTGCGCTATATAAACGCGAGCTTGCCGCCATGCTTGAGCATTTGCACAACGCCGTGTCGATTGCAATGTGGGTGCCGTTCAACGAGGGTTGGGGGCAGTTTGACGCAACCGAGGCGGCGGCGTATGTCAAAGAAAGTGACCCTTCCCGCACCGTTGACCACGCCAGCGGCTGGCACGACCAGGGCGGCGGCGACGTGGCGAGCATCCACGTCTACTTCAAAAAGCTGCCGTTACCGGTGTTTGCGGACGGCAAGTGGAACGTTGAGAACCCCGCGCAGCCCTCGCCCGCCCCGCGCCCGCTGGTGCTTTCGGAGTTTGGCGGCTATTCCTACCACACGCCGGGGCACGTCTATAACCCAAGCCGCGCGTTCGGGTATAAGAAGTTCAAGTCGCCCGAAAAATTCCGCGCGGCGTATGAGAGACTCTGCCGCGACCAGCTCCGGCCCATGATTGACGCAGGCTTGAGCGCGGCCGTCTATACCCAAGTTTCCGACGTTGAGGACGAAACCAACGGTCTTGTGACCTTTGACAGAGAAGTTTGCAAGCTTGAATTATAGCCGCTGCGGCGAACGCTTTCTTCAAAGCTTAAATCATGCGCGCCCGGACGCCCTTACCGCCAACGAATCGCAGCGCTCATTTTCCGGGTGCCCGGCGTGCCCGCGAACCCAAATTATCTCAACGCTGTGCCGTTCGGTCTGCGCAAGAAGCCGCTCCCACAAATCCGGATTGAGCGCCGGAGTTTTATCTGCCTTGACCCAACCGCGCGAACGCCACGACTTTGCCCAGCCCTTAGTAATGCCGTTGGCTACGTACTGCGAATCTGTCGTCAGCGTAACGCGGCACGGCTCCTTCAGCTCCTCCAAGGAAACAATGCAGGCAGTCAATTCCATGCGGTTGTTTGTAGTCTGTTTTTCGCCGCCGGAGAGCTCCTTTTCGTGTTTGCCAAAACGCAAAATCGCGCCCCAGCCCCCGGGCCCGGGGTTGCCTGAACAAGCGCCGTCCGTCCAGATTTGCACGTGCTTTTGAGGGGGAGTCGGCATGTTTTTTCTCTCCTGTATTATTCAATAAATGAAAGGCAAAAAGCATTCCCGCGCATTCTTGCTTTTTGCCTATTGTTTTTTGCAATCAGCCCTTAGCCGGCAAATACGGAATCAGCTGTTGGGCAAATGAGCGCACTGATGTCGTCTGAAGTGTCACGCGGCCCGGTCCTGTGATTTTGGTGTTGAAAAAGCCCTCGCCGCCAAACAGCACATTGCTCACTCCCTTGATTGCCTGCACGTCAATTGAGCAGGTTGAGTCGCACATTGCCAACGCGCCTGTGTCCACGATAAGCGTCTGCCCGGGCGCCAGGTCGTACTCCACAGCGTAGCCGTCAATCTCAAGGAAAACCAAGCCGTTGCCTGTCAGCTTTTGCATGATAAAGCCCTCGCCGCCAAACAGCCCTGCTCCAAAACGCTTCTGAAAGAAGATAGACAGCTCCACGCCCATCTCGGACGCAAGAAATGCGCGTTTTTGGCAAACGATTGGCTTGTCCGGCGTCAGCTGCACCGCGCGGATTGAACCCAAAAAGCTTGAGCCAAACGCAATCATGCCCGATCCGCCCTGCGCGGTGTAGACGTTTTGGAACATCTTTTCGCCTGTGAGCATACGCCCAAGCGCCTTTCCGACGCTGCCGCCCGCATTGGTGGACATTCCCATGTTAGGGCTCATCCAGACCATGGAGCCGCTCTCGGTTTTCATGCTTTCGCCGGAGTCCAGAGTGCACTGCGCCACCGGTGTTGGCTCGCCGATAATTTGGTATTGCATAAAAAATCCTCCCGTTTATTGATATTGATAGCATATCCGATTGTGCCGTTTTTGTCAAGCAATTTAGACTTTAAGAGAACTTGCGTTTTTTGTACGGACAAGGTATACTATACCCAATCACTTTAGCGCGTTAACGCAAAAGGAGCAAAGCATATGCCTATCACAGATTTTTTGGAGAACAACGCACGCAAATTCGGGACGGACTGCGCCTTGGTGGAGGTCAACCCTGAAATGCGCAATAACGCCGCCCCCTGGAGCGAGGCGGAGCTTGTGGAAACGGACCGGCACTCCGGCTACCGCAAAACCCTTTCGTGGGCAGAGTTTGACGCGCAGGCGAACCGCTTTGCCAATCTGCTCATTGCGCACGGGGTGAAAAAGGGCGACAAGGTTGCAATCCTTCTGATGAACTGCATTGAGTGGCTGCCGCTCTACTTTGGTACGCTCAAGGCGGGGGCGTTGGCTGTGCCGCTGAACTTCCGCTATGCGTCTGACGAAATCCGATACTGCCTTGATTTGGCGGACGCGTCAGTGTTGATTTTCGGCACGGAGTTTGTGACGCGGGTGGAAGCAATACAGGGCGAAATGCCCAAGGTACGGCTGCAATTTTTTCTTGGTGATGATGCGCCGCCGTTTGCCGAAAACTGCCTAAAGCTCGCCGAGGGTAAGAGCGCACAAAAGCCCAACGTTCCAATTGACGACGAGGACGACGCGGCGATTTATTTCTCCAGCGGCACAACCGGGTTTCCCAAGGCTATTTTGCACTCCCACGCGGGGCTTATCTCCGCCTGCGTGACGGAACAGGCGCACCACGGGCAGACTAAGGACGATGTTTTTTTGTGCATCCCGCCGCTGTATCACACGGGCGCGAAAATGCACTGGTTCGGCTCGCTGATTGTGGGCGGACGGGCGGTGCTGCTGCGCGGAGCAACCCCGCAGTGGATAGTCGAGACAGCCGCAAGCGAAAAAGCCAGCATCGTGTGGCTGCTGGTGCCGTGGGCGCAGGATATTCTGGACTCAATCGACAGCGGCGACATTGACCTTGCGCGGCTTGATTTATCTGCGTGGCGGCTCATGCACATCGGCGCGCAGCCGGTGCCGCCCAGCCTTGTCAAGCGCTGGCAGGGAGTTTTCCCAAATCACGCGTATGACACAAACTACGGATTGTCGGAATCTCTTGGACCGGGCGCGGTGCATTTGGGCGTTGAGAACGTCCGCAAGGTGGGGGCAATCGGCGTTGCGGGGCATGGTTGGGAGGCTCGTATTGTTGATGAGCGCGGCGGCGATGTCACGCCGGGCGACGTGGGTGAGCTTGCGGTGAAGGGTCCGGGCGTTATGCGCTGTTATTATAAGGATGAGGCGGCGACTGCGGCTGTGCTGCGCGGCGATTGGCTCTTCACGGGCGACATGGCGCGGCAGGACGACGAGGGCTTCATCTATCTTGTTGACCGCAAAAAGGACGTGATTATCACCGGCGGCGAGAACCTCTATCCCGTGCAGATTGAGGATTTTTTGCGTGCCCACCCAAAGATTAAGGACGTGGCAGTGATCGGTTTGCCTGATCACCGTTTGGGCGAAATCGCGGCGGCAATCATCGAAATTAAACCGGGAATGAGCGCCACCGAGGGCGAAATCATGGAGTTCTGCGCCGCCATGCCGCGATACAAGCGCCCGCGCCGCATTGTGTTTGACCTTGTGCCGCGCAATCCGACGGGTAAAATTGAAAAGCCTCGTCTGCGGAAGAAATATGTTGGCGAAAGCTTGGTGGAGCAGCAAATGCGGTAGTGAGCCTTTTAAGCTCAAGCGCAGTTGTTTGTTTCGGCAGTATGTGCCGTGATTCACTTTGGCACGGTTGCGGCGAAATTTGGATGTTCCGCGCAAGCGCTTAGTTCGGAGCTGTTGTTTCTTTAATAACCGCTGTTAAGCTGCGTTTGCCAATATCCCAGTCAATACCCGGCAAAAGTGTAAGCGCAGCTGTAAGTTGAATTTTAATCAAAGCAGCACTATTTTTCTTATTCCGAATAATAACGCCGCCCGCGTGTGCTATACTAACCCCGGCATTTTTGCCGCATAAAAGCGGCGCGCCGGGAGGAAGATCATGAAGCGTATATTTGTCTGTTTGCTTGCTGTTTTATTACTGCTTGCGGGGCTTGTTTTCCCCGCGAGCGCAGATGCGGCGCCGCACGACGAAGCTTCCTGCACAAAGGTTCCCATCGTCTTTTGCGAGGGGGCCTGGCATGCGCTTTACAGCAACGCGGGAACGCCGGAGCAAGAGGAAGCATGGAACACGGGCGGCGGCGGCACGGACATCGTTTCGGATTTGCAAGCGCTTTTGCCGGAGTTCCCAAAGTACGTCAGAAACGAGGAGTGGGACAAAATTGCCGACATACTGGCGGATTTTGCAAACGCGCTGCTGGGACCAATCCGCTTTAATTCCGACGGCGAGAGCGTAGCGGATTTGAACGGCGATCTCAACGATTCGCTGGAGGATTTGAAGCAGGACCACAAGGGCAATCCGGACGCGCGCGAATACGATTTCTGTTACGACTGGCGCGAAGACCCATGGGTTCTGGCGGAGCGGCTCAGAGCATACATAGAGCAGGTTTGCGAGGCGACAGGGCACAGTACGGTCAAGGTTGTGGCACAGAGCGGCTCCTGCACGATTTTCCTGTCATATTTAGCGCGTTACGGCACGGATAGAATCTGCTCGGCGGTGGTGCGCGCGTCGCTCCACAATGGGTCGTCCATCTTTGGGGATATTGCCAACAAGCGGCTCTACCTTGACGCCGACGCACTTGCGCAAACCGGATTCTTGCGTGATTTTGAAGTGCCGAATAACGAGAAAATCCTCAATATGCTGCAAGCGGCAAACCAAGCGGGGTTGCTCAAAGCGCTGCTTGCAACAATCAACCGCGCATTTCCGCGCATTGTTGACCGGCTTTACGAAAAAGCGATTGTCCCCACAATGCTTAGCCTGCCTATGCTTTGGGCGTATGTGCCTGACGAGGACTACGAGAGCAGCAAAACGATATGCTTTGGGGAAAAACGCGGTCAATATGTGGACCTTATCCGAAAGCTTGACCGATATCACTACAACGTTGCCGTCAAATCAGACGAGCTGTTGAAAGCGGCGGCGCAAAAAATCCGCATCGGCGTGTATCTCGGATCAAACGCACCCCTGTTCCCTGCCGTTAAAAACTCCCAAAAAAATTCGGACGGCTTTGTGGATACCTCATTTGCGTCACTTGGCGCAACCGTCGCCGAGCCATACGGGAAAAAGCTGGGCGTGGTGGGCGTTGTTTTTCAGAAAGTGAAGGACGGGCACAAGCACATTTCTCCCGACAAAACAATCGATGCCTCCACCTGTTTGTTGCCGGAGCAGACTTGGTTTGTCCGCAATTCCGCCCACATCGGCGGGTCAAACAATGATTTTGCCAAGTGGTTTTTGGATTCTCCCAAAACCCAAACAGTCTTCAGCGATCCTAATTATCCGCAGTTTTTGGAGAAGGACGAAGACGACAACTTTATACCGGAAGTTAAGGCAAGCTTTTTGCAGCAAGCCGGCGCGGCGCTTAACCCTATTGCCAGACTCAAGGACTTGGCGCTTGGCATTGTGAACTTCATCATTACGCTTGGCACTTGGTGGATTGATTGAGCAATGGGCACTTGCCTTCACCGCAGCGAAACCACCGTCACACCGTCGCCGCCCTCGCCGTAACCGCCCAATCGGTGCGATGCAACGAGGACGCTTGAATCCAGATAGCGCTTGACTGCGGCACGCAGGGCGCCCGTACCCTTGCCGTGCACAATCACAAACTCGTGCAAGCCTGTGCGCATTACGCCGTCCAGGTAATATTCCAGCGCGTGCAAGCATTCCTCCACCGTCATGCCGCGCAGGTCAAAGCGGTTATCGCTTGCGTTGCCGCCCATTGAATCTGGCTTTTGCGCCGCTTTGGGGCTGATATCCCGCGGCAGTTTTTGCGGCTTATCCCGCCCGACCAGCCGAACCGTGCTGACAGAAACGCGGCTCTTGGCGTTGCCCGTCTGTATTGTGAGCAGCCCTTTTGCGTCCGGCAGCGTGAGCACAACACCATTCGTGCCAATGCCCGCAAGCTGAATACTATCGCCGACGGCAAGCGGGCGCGGCAGAACATAATCGTCGTCCTCCGCAGGGATTGTGCGCTGAAGGTCGCCCTCCGCAAGGGCTTGCATGGTCTTTTTGAGTGCGGATTTGGCCCTCTTTGCAAGCTCCGACGCCGCACTGTCTTTCTCGCGGCGCAGCTTGTCCAGCTCCGCCAAAAGAACCGCCGCCTCACGCTTTGCCTGCTCAATAATACGCAGAGCCGCGCCGCGCGCCTGTTCCTCCTCACGCTGCCATAGCTTCTCGATTTCTGCCCGCTTTGCCGCGGCTGTGTCACGCTCCGCCTGCGCCTGATTTTTCAGCTCACGCGCGGACGAAGTCTCCGACTCCATGGCGCGGCGGCTCTCCTCAAGGCGATCAACAAGCTCCTCAAATTGCCGGTTTTCCTGTGCTATCAGCGAACGCGCAAGCTCCAAAACCTGCGGCTCCACGCCCAAGCGCTCGGATATTGCCAGCGCATTTGAGCGCCCCGGCGTGCCGATAATCAGGCGATATGTGGGGCGCAGAGTCTGCACATAAAACTCGCAGGAGGCATTTTGCACGCGCGGCGCGGTCAGGGCGTATGCTTTCAGCTCCGCGTAGTGCGTTGTTGCGGCAATGTGCGCGCCCTTTTCCCGCAGACTTTCCAATATAGCCTGTGCCAGTGCCGCGCCCTCCACGGGGTCGGTGCCCGCGCCCAATTCGTCCGCAAGCACCAGTGAATTCCGGTCAGCTTCGGCAAGGATTGCGCTGATATTTGTCATGTGCGCCGAAAAGGTTGACAACGACTGCTCGATAGACTGCTCGTCGCCAATATCTGCATAGACGCGCGGATAAAACGCCGCGCAGCTGCCGTCCCGTACGGGGAGCATAAGCCCGCAGCGCACCATCAGGCTCAGCAGCCCCAGGGTCTTCAGGGCGACGGTTTTGCCGCCTGTATTTGGGCCCGTAATCACCAGCGTGTCGAAATCTATCCCAAGGTTTATGTCGATTGGCACGGCGTTTTCCGGCGGCAGCAGCGGGTGGCGTGCGGCACGCAGGAGCGTTTGACCGCTGTCGTTTATCTCAACCGCGCACGCCTTGATTTTGTAAGCGTACTGTGCCTTTGCAAAGATTAGGTTGAGTTCAATAGCCGCCTGATAGCTGCGCTTGATTGAGTGCGCAAACTCGCCGACCTGCGCCGAAAGCTGCATGACGATGCGCTCAACCTCAGCCCGCTCTTTGCCGCGCAGAATCCGTATTTCGTTGTTCGCCTCAACCACGGCAATCGGCTCCACAAAAACCGTTGCGCCGCTGGCGGAGGAATCATGCACAAGCCCGGGGAACTCGCCGCGCATTTCCGCCTTGACGGGCACGACATATCGCCCGGCGCGCTGAGTGACGATAGCTTCCTGCAAAATCTTGGAGTTGCGCGCAGAGCGGATAGTCTTCTCCAGCTGCTCGCGCACGCGGCTCTCCTGCACGCGGATTTTACGGCGTAAATCGGCAAGGGCAGGCGAGGCGTTATCGCTCAGCTCCTCCTCGTTGGCAACCGCGTCGTTGATGAGCTTTTCCAGATATGAATTCGGCTCAAGCGCGGAAAAATCCAGCACGGTTTCAATGCTCGCGCAGCTCTCGCGCCAGCGGATAATGCCGCGGACCGCGCTTAGCACCGCCGCCGTATCCAACAGCTCACGCAGAGAGAGCATACCTCCCGCCGCCGCCCGTGCCAACGCACCCGCAATGCTTCGCAGCCCCCCGAATGTGGGCGCGCCAAAGCCCGCAAGGAGCCGGTGCGCGTCGGAGGTCTGATTCATGAGCAGCCGGGCCTCATCAAGGGTCTGCGCGGGAGAGAGGGCAAGGGCGCGCTCTTTGGCGTCGTCACAGGCGCAAAACTCCGCAAGCCGGGCAAGCACTTTGCCCAGCTCCAGGACGCTGTAATGTTTTTTCTGTTCCATAACCGATATTGTAGTATAAATTTGCAAAATAAGCAAGAGGCAGTTATAATATTCTCACCGAAGTTGCTTTTGGGGAATAAGCATGGAAGTAGCGGGATAAAAGGGAGGCGGGTTAATTCTATGCAGTATTCAGTACTTGGCGGGCTGGGATTTATTTTTGCGATGACAAGCCTTGGAGCGGCGACGGTGTTTTTCTTCAGCAAAAAAACGCCCAAAAGCATGGAGAAACTGAGCTTGGGGTTTGCCGGCGGCGTGATGATTGCCGCCTCAATCTGGAGTCTGCTGATTCCGGCGATAGAGGAAACCGAGGCACAGGGCAAGCCGGGCTGGGTGCCGGCGTCTGCGGGATTCCTGTTGGGCGCGGGCTTTTTGTTCCTTTTGGAGGGCTTGATCAGCCGCTTGCGCCCATCCGGCGAAACTGCGTTCTCAAAACGCACAAAGCTATTATTTACCGCAATCACGTTGCACAACATACCCGAGGGTATGGCGGTTGGGCTTGCGTTTGCGCTCACGGCAGTACATGGCGGCGACTCCGGAGCGTTTGCGGCGGCGGCGGCGCTCTCTCTTGGGATAGGGATACAGAATTTTCCGGAGGGCGCGGCGGTTTCGCTCCCTATGCGTCAGGACGGAGTCAGCGCGGGTAAGGCTTTTGCTTTCGGCTGCCTATCCGGCGCAGTGGAACCCGCGGCGGGGATACTCAGCTTTCTGGCGGTAGGGTGGATTGCGCCGATAATGCCGTGGCTGCTGTCATTTGCGGCGGGGGCAATGCTCTACGTTGTTTTTGACGAGCTGATTCCGGCGGCAAAGGGCGGGCGTTTTGGCGTGGGTACGCTGGGCGCGCTGGCGGGTTTTTTGATTATGATGGTGCTGGACGTGGCGTTGGGCTGAGTTTGCGTGATGAATTTTTATTAGCGGCAGAATTGACCGGATGGGCTTTTTTATAACGTTTGTTACACACGAAAATCTCTAAAGCGCAGGGCGTGCAGAGACCATGCCTATGCACACGCTTTTTGTCTGAGTTGGCAAAATAGAGCTATTGCTATATACTCATTTCCTGCGCACGGTTAAGTGTATGGTTTCGCGTATGCATACGCGCAATAATGCTTCCGCACAAAAGTTAATACCACCACCTCAAAAGCAAAAAGTCCCTAAACTGCAAAACAAAAGGAGAAATCACCATGCACATCACCGAAACAATCAACTTTGAGGATCGTCAGTCAATTGCGCAATTAATGGGCATAGCGAAGAAGGAAATTATGCACTTGCATGAAGGCGAAACGTTCTTCCTTGCGGACCTCTTCCGTGGATATAAGTGGAAGCGAATTCCCGCAAATGGCAGGAAAATGCTTGGGCGTTACTTTTTGGACTTTGCTGAAGATGCAGAAGGCAAAAAGTTTGTTGCGCTTTTGGATATAAAAGCCCGCCGGCAGACCTACGTCCGCAAATAAGCAATAATCCTCCCCCCAACAATAACAAAAACAGAATCCGGCAATCCGCCCGCCCCCTGTTGTATTTCCCGCCCGTTTCGTCAAATTGAGAGCGTTTTCCTGTAAAGTGAAATGCCTTTACAAGCTGCCCGCCTACTGTAAAACCTTCCGCAGATATTGCCCCGTCATGGATTTCTCCTCGCGCGCAACGTCCTCCGGAGTACCCTGCGCCACAATCCGACCGCCCCTGTCGCCGCCGTGCGGACCAAGGTCAATCACCCAGTCGGCAATTTTTATCACGTCCATATTGTGCTCAATCACAAGCACGCTGTTTCCGGAATCCACCAAACGCTGCAAAACCTCAATCAGCTTGCGTACGTCCGCCGTGTGCAGCCCGGTTGTCGGCTCATCAAGGATATAGATGGTGCGTCCCGTCGCCCGTTTGGTAAGCTCCGTCGCCAGCTTGACCCTCTGCGCCTCGCCGCCGGATAACGTCGTCGCGCTCTGACCCAGCTTAACGTAGCCCAGACCAACGTCAAACAGCGTCTGAATCTTGCGGGAAATCTTCGGGATCGCCTCAAAGAACGCCAGCGCCTCCTCAATCGTCATCTCCAGCACATCGTAAATAGTCTTGCCCTTGTAGTGCACCTGCAAGGTTTCGTGGTTATACCGCGCACCCTTGCAGACATCGCACGGAACGTAGACATCCGGCAAAAAGTGCATCTCAATCTTCACAATGCCGTCGCCCTGGCACGCCTCGCAGCGCCCGCCGCGCACGTTGAAGCTGAATCTGTTGGACTTATACCCCTTGGCCTTGGCGTCCGGCGTTTGGGAAAACAGCTCGCGGATATCCGTGAAAACGCTCGTGTATGTGGCGGGGTTGGAGCGCGGCGTGCGCCCGATCGGCGACTGGTCAATATCGATTACCTTGTCCAGGTGCTCTATTCCCAACATCTCGCGGTGAGCGCCGGGCTTGGTGCGCGCGTGGTTCAGCTCGCCCTGCAGACGCTTATAGAGTATCTCGTTGACCAGCGACGACTTCCCCGAACCGGAAACCCCCGTCACGCAAACGAATTCGCCCAAGGGGATTGTTACGTCAAGGTTTTGCAGATTATTTTCGCCGGCTCCCAGCACCGTTAGGCTCTTGCCGTTGCCCTCACGCCGCTTTTTGGGCACGGGTATGCGCTCGCGTCCGCTGAGGTATTGCCCGGTTATCGAATATTCGCAGTCCATGACCTCCTGCGGAGTGCCCTGCACGACTATCTCGCCGCCGTGAATGCCCGCCCCGGGTCCGATGTCAACAATATAATCCGCTGCAAGCATGGTTTCCTCATCGTGCTCAACCACTATTAGCGTGTTGCCTAAATCGCGCAGACGGCGCAGAGTTCCCAGCAGTTTTGCGTTATCGCTTTGGTGCAGACCGATGGACGGCTCGTCCAGAATATACAGCACGCCCATGAGCGATGAGCCGATTTGCGTGGCAAGGCGGATTCGCTGGCTCTCGCCGCCGGAAAGCGTGCCCGACGCGCGGGAGAGAGTCAGATAATCCAGCCCAACGCTCTCAAGAAAGTTAAGGCGCGCGTGGATTTCCTTGAGTATCAGCTCCGCAATTTTTGCCTGGCGCGGCGTGAGCTGCAGCGTGCCAAGGAAGGCCAGCGCCTTGACGATGGTCATTTCCGTGAAGTCGATGATGTTGTATTCGGTGGGCGTTTGTTTGTCGTGAAGCCGGCGCTTTGCCTCCTCCTTGCCCTTGATTGTGACCGCCAGCGATTCCCCGCGCAGCCGCTTGCCGCCGCAATCCGGGCAGGGAGCCATTGTCATGTAGCTCTCCAGCTCTTGCCGCATCCAGTCGCTCTGGGTTTCCTTGTGGCGGCGCTGCAGGTTTTCGGCAATGCCCTCAAAGTCGGTGTAGTATGAGCCGCTGCCGTATTCATTCTTGCGCGTCATCTTGATTTTTTCGCCGTGCGTGCCGTATAGCATCACATCAATCGCCTTTTTGGGCAGATCTTTCACCGGCACATCCAGCGAAAAATTATAGTGATCGGCAAGCCCTTCAAGATACATCTGCGCGATTGTGCCGCCCTCCGACGATGTCCAGCCGCTGGCACGGATTGCCCCTTGGCGGATGGTCAGGCGCAGGTTGGGCAGGATTCTCTCCGGATCCGCAACCATGAACTGCGCCAGCCCCGAACAGGTTTGGCACGCGCCGTAGGGGTTGTTGAACGAGAACATGCGCGGACTCATCTCGGAGATGGAAACACCGTGGATGGGGCAGGCGTAGTTGAGGGAGTAGAGCTGCTCCTCGTGCTCAGGTTCAGGGGACGCGGCGTTGTCGGGCGCGGATTTTTCCGTACCCTCCGCCGGAC
>JAITOD010000080.1 GCA_031290105.1 Oscillospiraceae bacterium | reverse complement strand
GTGATTACAATTAACAATTGACAATAAAAAAACACGACGAATGTTCGTATTTAAAGGAAGCGCTAAGATGAAGAAACCCCTCCTTCTTTGTATCCTCGATGGTTTTGGGCTGAACCCCGAAACGCGCGGCAACGCCATATCCGCCGCCAAAAAACCGAACATAGACCGCCTCTTTGCTCAGTGCCCGCACACGCAAATCGGTGCGTCAGGGCCGGACGTGGGTCTCCCCGACGGTCAAATGGGCAACAGCGAGGTTGGACACACCAACATGGGCGCGGGTCGCGTTGTGTACCAGGAGCTGACGCGTATTTCTAAATCCATTGTTGACGGCGATTTCTTCACTAACCCCGCGCTCGCCGGCGCAATTGAGGCGGCAAAAGCCAACGGCGGCGCCCTCCACCTGGTGGGCCTACTCTCCGATGGCGGCGTGCACAGCCACAACACCCACCTTTACGCCTTGTTGGAGCTGGCAAAACGTGCGGGGTTGCAGCGTGTCTATATCCATGCCCTGCTTGACGGACGTGACGTTGCACCTACTTCCGGCGCGGATTTCATCGGTGATTTGCAGTCACGCATAAATGCAATTGGCGTGGGGAAAATCGCCACAGTTTGCGGGCGCTATTATGCCATGGATCGTGACAACCGCTGGGAGCGCGTCAGCAAGGCGTACGCCGCGTTTGTTTATGGCGAGGGCGTGCAGGCGGACGATGCCGAAGCCGCCGTCCGCGCAAGCTATCTGACGCTCGACGAGGAGGGCAAGCACCGCGCAGACGAGTTTGTGCTCCCCACGGTGATTGATAAGGACGGCGCCATCCGTCCGCATGACAGCGTTGTGTTCTTCAACTTCCGCCCTGACCGCGCACGCGAAATCACACGCACATTAGTTGACCCTGACTTCATCGGTTTTCCTAGGCGGAATGGGTATTTCCCGCTGTATTACGTCTGCATGACGCAATATGACGCAACCATGCCGAACGTGCGAGTGGCGTTTGCTCCGCAGTCGTTGGCAAACACCTTGGGCGAGTACCTGAGCGCCCTCGGCAAAACTCAGCTGCGCATTGCGGAGACCGAAAAATACGCCCACGTGACCTTCTTCTTCAACGGCGGCGTAGAAACAATATACCCCGGCGAGGACAGGGTGCTTATCCCGTCGCCAAAGGTTCCCACGTACGATATGCAGCCCGAAATGAGCGCGTATTTGGTGGCGGACGCTGTGACAGAACGCGTCCTCTCGGGCAAATATGATGTGATTATACTCAACTTTGCAAACTGCGATATGGTTGGGCACACCGGCATATTTGAAGCGGCCGTTGCGGCGGTGGAAGCCGTTGACGACTGCGTTGGGCGCGTGGAAGCGGCGGTGCGTTCCATGGGCGGCGTGTTCCTGCTCACGGCGGACCACGGCAACGCCGACCGCATGGCGGAAGACGACGGCTCGCCCTTCACGGCGCACACAAGCAACCCCGTGCCGTTCCTGGTCAGCGGGCGTGACGTTAATCTGCGCGGCGGCGGCAAGCTCTGCGACATCGCGCCAACAATGCTTGCGCTCATTGGTCTGCCGCAACCAAGAGAGATGTCCGGGAGCTCGCTCGTTTAACCGCTCAAATCTTACCCTATTGCTAACGGCGTTCATTTGTGCTATAATATGCTGGCTTGGGAACTGCGGAAGCGGAGGTGTCCTTTATGAGCGACAAAACACGCGTTGTGGATATCAGCGCAAGCAACAGTGTTTTTATGCGGCAAACGCTGCATGAAATCTACTCTGCGCTGGCGGAGCGCGGCTATGACCCGCTCGGTCAGATTGCCGGTTATGTGCTGAGCGAGGACCCTACCTATATCACCACGCACGGGGGAGCGCGTGCCTTGGCGCAAAAGCTCGATAGGGACGAGCTGCTTAAGGCAATGCTGCGTGAGTACCTCTCACTGGAAAATTAATCGGAGGAAGGAGCCAAAATATGGCAGATAAAAATACACAACCGTTCCTGCTCTATAAGGGCAGACCGCTGGTGCGCTCAGGCAATCAGCTCTATTACGGCAACATGAGCGAGCCATACGTGGTTTTCATGCAGGTGTTCAATAACCGCGAGGTCAGCGGTCAGGCGGTGGCCGATAAAATCGTGCTGCAGTTGGTCAGCACTGACCCGGACGCACCGCAGCAGGAGCAAATCCTGCAAAACGCCGTTCGCCGCGGTCTGTATGACGCGCTGGATCTTGCGTTAATGTGGCTGGAAAAGGCTATGGCGTAGCGGGTTGCCATAAGCCCGCAGTAGCGGCGGGTCTGTGTGCTCTTCAAGAGAATAACAAAACCAAGGCGAAGCATTCCGCGCCTTGGTTTTTTGTTTATATGTGCTGCGTCAGATTATGTAATCGTCCCCATGAGTTGCCTGCGCCAGTAAATCCGCCAGCGAAATGCCGTCCAGATATTCCGAAATCACACGCTGCAAGCCCTCCCAAACGGGCAGAGTGGGACATTCGGCACTGCGCGCGCAGGTCATGTTGTCATCTTCCAAGCACGAAACCGGCGCAAGGCTGCCCTCCGTCACGCGCAAAATCTCGCCGATGCTAATCTCGTGCGGCGGTTTGGATAGCTGATATCCGCCCTGAAAGCCGCGGTTTGTCCTTAAGATTCCGGCCTTGCGCAGCAGTGGAATTATCTGCTCCAGGTATTTTTTGGAAATGCCCTGCCGCTCCGCAATGTCCTTGAGGGCAATAAAACCGCTCTGCATGTGCTGCGCCAAATCGAGTAACATTCTAGTGGCGTAGCGCCCGCGTGTGGAAATTTTCATGTTAAAACCTTTGCATAACCATGATATCGCAGTCTTGCTGCGACATAAACTGCCTGTATTATACCACAAAAACCTTGTTAAAGTCAAGCCGCGCATAATAATCACGCCGCCGCCGGGAAAACTAACCCACAGCAAGCTGTGTGGAGGACTTTATGCGCACTGTGATTCTTGCGGGCGGCGAAGGCACGCGTCTGCGCCCGTTGACCTGCGACATCCCCAAGCCCATGGCACGGCTATGCGGCAAGCCGATCTTGGAGTATTTGTTCGACGGATTGTTGCGTGCGGGTATCAACTCCGCCGCGCTGACCCTGGGCTATTTGCCGCAGGTGATTGAGGAGGCGTACCGCGGGGGCTACGGCGATATGGCGCCGGAATTCATCCGCGAGGAGGAGCCGCTGGGCACGGCGGGGAGCGTCCGAAATGCGCTTGGCGACAGCCGCGAGAGCGCGTTTGTTCTCAGCGGCGACGCCCTGTGCAACTACGATTTTGCCGAAATTCTCCGCTCCCACAAGGCAAGCGGCGCGAGCGTCACCATCGTTGCGTTGCGCGTTGACGACCCGCGCGAATACGGTCTGCTGCGCACGGACAGCGCAGGCTTTGTTAAGGGCTTTATCGAAAAACCCGGCTGGAGTCAGGCCGTCGGAGGCCTTGCAAACACAGGCATTTACGTCCTTGAGCCGGACGCGCTGGAGCGGATCCCCCTCGGACGGCAATATGACTTTGCCAAGGATTTGTTCCCGCTGCTCCTGCGCGAGGGCAAGGCAATCCACTGCCACGCCGCGCCCGGTTATTGGTGCGACGTGGGCGATATATCTACCCTGCTGCACGCGTCGCGCGACATGCTGGACAGCGAACAAATGTTCTTACAAGATGGGCAAGATGGCATTTTCGGCACACGTCCCATGGGCAATTATACCATTAAGCCGCCGGTTTATTTTGGTGAGAACGTGCACATCGACGAGGGCGCGGTGCTTGGTCCCTACACGGTTTTTGAGGACGGCGCATCGGTGGGTGCGGGCGCAAAAGTGCGCCGGTCAATTTTGATGCCGGGCGCTGTAATCGAGGCAAACAGCCGCGTCACGGGAAGTCTGCTCTGCCATGACGCTCTGGTCCGTCGCGGCGCAAGCCTGTTTGAGGGCAGCGTTTTGGGCGCGGGGGCCGTTGCGGGTGAGGACAGCTCCGTGGAGCCGGGTGTGCGTATTTGGCCCGGTCAGCGGGTTGAGGTAGGCTACACGGTGCGCGAGAATCTGCAATATGGCGGTGCGCGGCGCGAGATTTTCGGCGACTTCGGGCTGGACGCGGGCGGGCGGCTCACACCGCGGTTTTGTGCGGCGCTTGGCACTGCCATGGCGAGTGTGCCCGAATGCCGCCGCGCCGGAATTGCTCATGACGGCAGTCCGCGCGCAAAGTCGCTTGCCCGTGCGCTGAGCGGCGGGCTGCAGTATGGCGGCGCGTCCGTCTGGGATTTCGGCGAGAGTTTTCCTGCCCAGGCGGAATATTGCGCGGCATTCAGCGGACGCAGCTTCTCTGTGTTTGTGCGCGGCAATACCCTGCTTGCGGCAGGTGAGGGCGCACTTCCTCTGCCGCGCGGTGTTGAGCGCGCAATTGAAGCCGCCCTTGAGCGTGCCCAGGAGCATCCCGCTCAGGATGATCAAATCCGCGACACGGCAGATATGTCGAACATTCGCGCGGCATACCGTCAAGAACTGCGCCGGCAAACAGGCAGCGTAACGGGCAGCGAACTCACCGGCAAAAACCGATCTGACGTGCCTGAAGGTGCACCCCTACCCTTGGCGGGGCTGAGCGTCGGCGTTGAGGGCACAAATCCGCTCCCGCGTGAAATACTGCGTGAAACCTTGCAGGATTTGGGCTGCGACATCTTCGGCGGTCGCCTGACGCTGCGCCTTAACGCATCGGGCGGACGTGTGGGCGCGTGGACGCGAGAGACGGGGCAGCAGCCTTTTGAGAAGCTGCTGGCGCTGTGTTGTCTCAATGAGTTCCGCCATGGGCATTCCCTTGCGTTGCCGTCGGACGCGCCGTTGTTCCTTGATACACTCGCCCGCCAAAACGGCTGTACCCTCATGCGATATCTGCACTCGCCGAGCGACGGCAGCGATGCGGCGGCGCGCAAAGCCGCGCAGTCAACGCCGTGGACGCGCGACGGCTTGTTCCTGGCCGTGCGCCTACTGGCGATTATGTCCAACCGCGGCATGAGCCTTGCCGAGCTGCTGGCAGAGCTGCCGACAGTGCATGTTCGGCAGAGCTTTGCCCACGGTAATCCGTCGCGCCTTGCGGAGCTGAGCGGCAAAACCGACCTTGAGCCGCTTGACGCGCCGGAGGGCTTTTTGCTCCGCAAAGGGCTTGGCAGGCTGTTGATTCTGCCGGGCAAAGGCGGGCGGCGTCTGCGCATTCTTGCCGAGGCGGAGAGCATGGAAACCGCCGCCGAGCTTGCCGCTGAAGCGGAAGCGTTTCTGGCAATCGGCAATTAACGGCAAGCAATTATTGCGCCTAAAAGCCGGCTTGACAGCTTATGCAATCACCGTCTGCCCTTGGCAAGCGGCGAGAATAATCGTATATTTGCAAAACGGGAGATACCGCGCTGCGCACAAGCCCTCCAAGTCCATTTTCAATTAAAAATGACCGTCCCGCCGCTGCGCGTCACAATCAGGACGTCCTCCTGCCCGCCGTCCGCCGCATTCAGATAAAGCCGGTATTCGCCCCCGCCGCCCCTGCACGAAAGCTCCCAGCAAAGGACTTCAGCGCCCCGTTTAGGTATCAGCGCAAGCTGCGGCTGACCCGCCGCCTCCAAACCCGCCGGAAGCAAATCCAACGCCGCCTGAGCCGTTATCACCGCGCTTGCAAGCTTGCGCGCCCGATGCTTCATCACATACAAGCCCGCGTCCAGCCCCACAATATCGCCGCTGTCCAGCGCAACGCTTATCTTTATAATGTCCGTGTAGTAAAGCACTCCGTCCGCGCTGCGGGCAAACTCGAAGGTGCGCACGCCGTCCGTGTCCCGTGCGGAAACCGCCTGCATATTGCTAAAGCCTTGCTTCGTCAAATATTCCGCTGCCGCCGCGCGCGTCTCGCCGTCCGTCAAACGCGCCGCACCCGCCCGCACCGTCTGTGAGAGCTCCGCCAAAACTCCGCCGTTTTTTGCAATCTTCACGCTCTTACCGCCAAAACACCAGCGGTATGCGGGGTACGGCACGTCCTGCTCGTCCAATTCGCGCAAAAGCAGCGGCTTTATATTCAAAAATTCGGCGGCAATATCGGCGGCTTTTTCTTTGGATATCTGCCAGGCCTCCTGCGTATCGTCCTTCGGCACGTCCTCGTTATCGGAGAACGGACCGTCATATATGAGCTTTGGCAGACCCTCCAACGCCTTGTTAATTTCCGGCAAATCCTCAGCCAGCAAGGGGACTTTCGCCTTGCGGAGAGCCGATTCCGCGCCATCCGCTGATTTCTCGCCCGAGAGTACCGCGCCGCTCAGCAGCGTGAGCTGCTTTGTCAATGACGCGGTGAATGCCGCCAGTGTGCGCAGTGTATCGCGCCGCGGTTCGGGCAGCTCGCGCCCGGCGGAAAGCTCATGCTGCAGATACAGCGCAAAGTCCCCAAGCTGCCGGTATGCGCGGTAAAGCCCCGCGTAAGCGTCCTCGCCGTCCGTGAGTGCGTCGAGTGAAAGGCGCGCGCAGGCGGCGTTCTCGATTATCGCGCCCAAATGCTCGCTGAAAAGTGCCGGTGAGGACAGCACAGCCGCTTTTTCCAATTCCGGCGAAAGGTTCTGCGTGTATTCCGTCAGCCGCAGCAGCGCGCCCAGCTTCTCCGCCCGCACGGTGTCCGCCGCCGTCCGCCGCCCTGCCTGCAGCATTAATAACGCCGCGGCAAAAAGAACCGTCAGCGCGGCAAAAAAGCTGATTATGCGTATCTTTTTACGTTTCATGTTTGTACCGCCCAAGCTGTAAGTCTAAAATCTAGTATCTCCATTTTACTTGCTTTATGTGCTATATATCGCTGATAAGCTTGCGTCTTTGCGCCCATTCTGGTATACTATACAAATAGAATTGTAAGCGCAGGGGCGTTAGTCCTCAATCGTTAATTGTTAGGTTGTGATTGTGTGCCGTATAGTATGACCGGCTACGGCGGGGCAAATAACGGCGGAATTTCCGTTGAGTTCAAAACCGTGAACCACCGTTATCTGGAGTTCTCCGCCCGTGTGCCCCGCGATTGCCTTTGGGCAGAGGAAAAGCTCCGCACCCTGGCAGCGTCCAAGCTTTCGCGCGGCAAAGCCGAGTGCTTCCTGCGCATTGATTCGCAGGGCTTTGCCGCCCCGCGTATTGCCGTGGATGAACCGCTTGCGGCAGAGTACGTCCGTGCTTTGGCAAGGCTTGTTGACGAGCACCATATAGAGGCGCGCGTTGGCGGCGTGGGCAATGAAGCTCAGGTCAACACGCTTTATGGCGTCAGCGCGTCCGATTTTCTGCGTATGCCGGGCGTGATTAGCCTTGAACCGCCGAAGACGGACGCAGATGCTCTCTGGGAGATAATCCGCCCTGTTGCCGAAAGTGCGCTGGAGGACCTGGCGGCTATGCGCTGCCGCGAGGGCGCACGCCTGACCGCCGATATACTTTTCCACCTTGAGCTGCTGCAAGATGCGCTGAACGCTGTCACCGAGCTGTCGCCGCAAACTGTTGCGACGCACAGGGAGCGCATTGAAGCCCGTATGCGTGAGCTGCTTGACGATCGGCACATTGACGAGAGCCGTCTGCTGACCGAAACAGCGCTATTCGCCGAAAAAATCGCCGTGGACGAGGAAACCGCGCGCCTTGCCGGTCATATCGACCATATGCGGCAATACCTTTTGCAGGAGGGCGAATCGGTTGCACTGCCTGTGGGGCGCAAGCTGGACTTCCTCACGCAGGAGATGAACCGCGAGGCAAACACAATCGGCTCCAAGGTGCCGGATCCGGCAATTACCGCGCCGGTGCTGGAAATGAAGTCCGAAATCGAAAAAATTCGGGAGCAGGTGCAAAATATTGAGTGATTTTGTCAACATAGGCTCGGGCAATCTGCTCAACCGCAGCCGTATTCTGGCGCTGGTTGAGCCTGACAGCGCGCCCGTCAAGCGCCTGATTGCGGACGCAAAGCAAGCGGGCAACCTCATTGACGCGACACAAGGGCACAAAACCCGCAGCGTCCTTGTGCTTGACAGCGGACATGCGGTGCTCGCGTTCCTTACGCCCGCCGTGCTGGAAAAGCGCTTAAGCGGACGACGAGCCGGCTTAAGCCCGCAGGAAGACGCAGCAAATCGGCAGTAAACGGCAAAGTTTTCGGCGCGGTAACAAAGCCTGTCTGCAAAGTTAAAAAGGAGCTGTGAATGAGTAAGAAAGCCCAAGGCAAGCTGGTGATTTTTTCGGGTCCAAGCGGTTCCGGCAAGGACACCGTGCTTGATAAAGTGCTGGCGCGTGAGCCGTCGCTGCGGCGCTCCGTTTCGTTCACAACCCGTGCCCCGCGGGCGGATGAAATCAACGGCGTGCACTACCATTTCCTGACGCAAGATGAGTTTCGGCGCAAGCTTTCCTGCGGATTGGTGCTGGAGTACGCCGAATACGGCGGTCACTTTTACGGCACGCCCAAGGAGCCGGTGGACGAAATGCTTGCCCAAGGCGAAACCGTTATCCTTAAGATTGAGGTGCAGGGCGCGGCGCGTGTGCGCGAAATCTACCCTGACGCGCTCACCATTTTTCTGCTGCCGCCGTCGCTTGAGGTATTGGAAGCGCGCCTGCGAGCCCGCGAAACCGACGGCGAGGAGGACGTCAAAACACGCCTCGCCATCGCCCGCGAGGAAATACGCCGCAAGGACGAATACCGCCGCCACGTAATCAACGGAGACCTTGATGCTGCCGTTGATGAGGTGCTTGCAATCCTTGGCGGCAAATAGTATAATATAACAGCATGGACGGCGGGACTTGAATGTTCCGCGCAAGTGGTATGTTCTGGACAGTTCGCTCGATCCTCCACCCGCAAGGGAAGGAGGTGATAGCTTATGGAGTATCTTGCAGCGGTGTACCTAATCCTCGTGATTACGGTCTACATCCTAACCGGCGGCGCCGGAAACGATACAAAACAGAAATAACCGCTCGCCCTAGCCGGTAGCGGTTATTTCAATTAACCAAATACTGTCGAGCGAGCCGTCCGATCTCGCCGCCTGTGCTTATTATATGCCTAATTCCCCAATTTGTCAAGTCACCTGAAAAATCTTATTTTATGAGGAGCACAAAACATGCTTAACCCAGATCTGCGCGGAGTTCTTCAGGATCACCTTAGCCGCTATTCACTCGTCATTGCCGCCGCCCGCCGTGCCCGCGAAATTGTAGAGGAACAGGAAACGCGGTCGAAAATCCGCGGCGAAAAACCCTCGGAGGAAAAAGCGCTGAGCATTGCCATTGATGAAATCCTTGCCGGCGAAATAGTTATTGCCGAGCCGGAGGAAATCCGCCATCTGTAATTGAATTATGCACTCGTTGCGGTTGAAAAGACCGCCTATAGCTTCGACAGGCTCTTTGCCTACCGCGTCCCGGCGGAGTTGACCGTTGAGGCGGGCGTTCGCGTACTTGTGCCGTTTGGCCCCGGCAAAAGGCCGCCGCGCGTTGGCGTTGTTTTCCGCGTCTGCGCTGAACTGCCCGAGGACGCCGACGAGCGCAAGCTCAAGGAAATCTCCGCCGTACTGGATGCCGCGCCGCTGCTTTTGGAGGACACCCTCGCCACCGCCGCATATATCCGTGAGCGCTGCTTTTGCACTTGGTATGAGGCCGTGAGCTGCCAAATGCCCGTCGGTTTGCGGCAGCGTGTGCGCAGGGCGTTTATTGCCGCACCCACTGACGATGCGCCCAATGCGCCGCTGGAGAGTGAAGCTCTCAGCCCGGCAACAAAAAGCTTGCCCGCCGCCGACTTGTCCGCTGATGAGCGGCAAATCCTTGATCTGCTCAAGCGCCGCGGCAGCTTTGTTCGTGAGGATTCGCTGCAAAAGGCGCTGGGTATATCCGCAAATTCGTCAGAGCTGGATTCGCTGCTGCGCCGTGGGCTTGTGATTGAATCTGCTGAAGCTACGCGGGAAATCGGCGAAGCGTCTGCGCGAACGGCGCGTCTGATAAACACGGAAAACGAGCCCGGCAAAGTCAAACTCACCCAAAAGCAGCAGGAGGTTGTTGAGCTGCTGCAGGAGTTTGAGGCACTCACCGTGCGCGAAATTTGCGCGTGGACGGGCTACACGCCGGCGGTCGTCCTTGCGCTTGAGAAAAAAGGCTTGCTGGAAGTATATGACAGCGCGCTCTACCGCATTCCCGAAGCGGAGACCGTTACCGTAAACGCTGCTCCCGCCGCCCTCACAGCTGCGCAAAAACAGGTCTGCCGCGCCCTCTGGAATCAGTACCGCGGCATTGAAAAACCGTGTAGGGGCGAGCACTGCTCGTCCGCCGCTACCGCCGCTGCCCCCCCGCATTCTCCCGCCGCCGGCACAGCATTATTGTACGGCGTGACAGGCTCCGGCAAAACGCAAGTCTACCTTGCCATGGCGGAGGCGGTGCTTAAAACCGGGCGCGGCGTAATGCTGCTGGTGCCGGAGATTGCGCTCACGCCGCAGCTGCTGGCGCAGGTGCAGGCACGATTGGGCGCCCGATGCAACGCTGACACCGCGCTGTTCCACTCCGCGCTGGCGGCAGGGGAGCGGGCTGACGCGTGGCGGCGCGTGCTGGACGGCAAAGCGAACATCGTCGTCGGGACGCGCTCGGCGGTATTTGCGCCGCTGGAGAATATCGGGCTGATTGTGCTGGACGAAGAGCAGGAGGATAGCTATAAATCCGGCTCAGCGCCGCGATATGACGCGCGGGCGGTCGCTAAATTCCGCGCAAAACGCCACGGCGCCCTGCTGCTTCTTGGCAGCGCAACCCCCGGCGTGGATAGCTACGGCTCGGTCAACAATGAGCACACGGCTCTATATACCCTGCCCGAACGCTACGGAAACGCCGTCATGCCGCAGGTGCAGATTGTGGATATGGCGCAGGACAGCGCGCAGCCAAGCCTTTTCAGCGGAGAGTTGTGCCGTGCCCTCACCGAAACCCTTGCTCGGGGGGAACAGGCGGTGCTCCTCCTCAATCGGCGCGGCTATAATACCTTCGCCGTCTGCCGCAAATGCCGCACAGTAGTCACCTGCCCGCAGTGCAGCATTTCCCTCACCTATCACGCTGCCGAAAACCGTCTGCTCTGCCACTATTGCGGCTATGCGCGTCCGTTTTCCACAGTCTGCGAGAACTGCCATAACCCCGGCGTGCAGTATTCCGGCTTTGGCACGCAGCGCGTTGAGGAGCAGCTGGCGTCACTTCTCCCGCAAGCGCGTGTAGTGCGCATGGACGCAGATACCGTCACCCAAAAAGGCAGTCACGCCCGCATTTTAGAGAGCTTCCGTAACCGTGAGTTCGATATTCTGCTGGGCACGCAAATGGTGGCCAAAGGGCTGGACTTCGAGAACGTCACCTTGGTTGGCGTGCTGAGCGTTGATTCACAGCTGCACGACGACGACTACCGCAGCTTGGAGCGCACGTTTTCCCTGCTTACGCAAGTCGTTGGCCGTGCCGGGCGCGGGGAGAAGCGCGGGCGTGCAATCCTCCAAACACTTACCCCGGAGGAAACCACGCTGGAGCTTGCCGCCCGTCAAGATTATCCCGCGTTTTTCAGTACGGAAATCGCCCTGCGAAAAGCGCTTGTCTATCCGCCGTTTTGCGTGCTGTATGTCATTGGTTTTGCCTGTGAAAACCGTACGGCAGCGGAGTCGGCGGCGCGCTTTGCGCTGGATTTCCTCAGCGCGCACAACGATGCGGGCAAAATGATCATCCTGGGTCCAATGCCCGCGCGGATTGAGAAAGTTGGCGGCAAATTCCGCTACCGCCTAATCCTCAAAACGCGCTCCACGCCGCAAGTCCGTGCTCTGCTGTCGGATTTGCTTATCACGCTCGGCAAAAGCCGCGAATACTCCGGAGTGAGCGTTTCCGTGGGACGCAACAGCTCTGACAATTAACAATTCACAGCTACAGGCTTGCATGTTAATTTGAAAGGAACTTTGATATGTTTGATTATTACCGCGAACACTGGTACCTTTTGCTGCTATTGCTTGCGCTGGCGGTGTGCGTCGTGCTGGTCTGGCGCAAGGCTCTGCGCAAACGCGCCGAAGTACGCCGCACCCGCGCCGCCATCACTGCCCGCCTTGACGAGCAAAAAGCCGCTCTCGACGCATACCGTGCATACAATGCAACGCGCGCGTCCGCAACCAACAAGCAAATCTTCATGGGCTTTGCGCTGGATATTCAGAGCCGCATACAGAAAGAGATTGACCTGAACGCCGCCTTTGCCGCCCTGCCGCAGGCTTCGCGGGAGCTTTACGCGCTCTATTTTGCGCTTGAGGATGAGCCCGGCAAGCTCTCGAAATTCTTCAAGCTTTACGGCAAGCCGCTGACGACTGAAGCTCTTGCCGCAATGCATAGCTTTGCTGATGCAGATTCGGCAGAGCTATTCGCCAAAATGCACGCGGCATATGACCCGGACGATGAAAACTCATCGCTGATTCCCGCACAGATTACCGAATGGGACGCGGCGTTCGCAAATACGCTCAACCGTGAAGCGGTCTATTCCCGCGCGGCAGAATGCATAAAATCCGGAATCTGAAATTCAAAGTTTTAGCTATGGACAAAACTCGCCGGATATGCTATAATACATCAATGTATGCACATAAATCCCCACAAAAAACACGGAGGTAGAATCATGGCAGACAACAAGTACGTTTATCTTTGGAAGAACGAGGGCGACGGTTCCATGCGGAATCTGCTCGGAGGTAAGGGAGCGAACCTTGCCGAGATGACCCGCCTTGGAATGCCCGTTCCGCAGGGCTTCACCATCAGCACTGAAGCGTGCACGCGTTATTACGACGACGGCAAGCTTATCGGCGCAGACATTGAAGCGCAGATTGTTGAAGCGCTGGCACAGACCGAAGAAATCAACGGCAAAAAGTTTGGCGACCCTCAAAACCCGCTGCTCGTTTCCGTCCGTTCAGGCGCGCGCGCGTCCATGCCCGGCATGATGGACACAATCCTAAACCTGGGGCTTAATGACGAAGTCGCCGCCGGTCTTATCGCGGGCAACAGCGACCCCAAATTCGCCCGCTTTGTTTATGACAGCTATCGCCGCTTTATCCAGATGTTCAGCGACGTCGTCATGGAACTTAGCAAAAAGCGCTTTGAGGACATCATTGAGACCGTCAAGGAGAAAAAGGGCGTTAAGCAGGACATCGAACTTGACGTGGACGACATGAAAGAACTTGTTTCGCGCTTCAAGGCGTTCTATAAAGAGGAAAAGGGCGTTGACTTCCCCACCGACCCCAAGGAGCAGCTTTTCGAAGCGGTTCAGGCAGTCTTCCGCTCCTGGGATAACCCCCGCGCCAACACCTACCGCCGCATGGAGGGCATTCCCTATAGCTGGGGCACCGCCGTCAACGTGCAGCCTATGGTGTTCGGCAACCTCAACCTCAATTCCGGCACAGGCGTCGCCTTTACCCGCAACCCTGCAACGGGCGAGCCGGGTCTTTACGGCGATTACCTAATCAACGCGCAGGGCGAAGACGTTGTTGCCGGCGTGCGCACAGCCAGCCCGATTTCCGAGCTGCAGGACACCATGCCGGAGGTCTATGATCAATTTGTTGCAATCGCCCAAAAGCTGGAGGACCACTACCGCGACATGCAGGACATGGAGTTCACCATTGAGAACGGCACGCTCTATATGCTCCAGACCCGTAACGGCAAGCGCACAGCAGCCTCCGCGCTCAAAATCGCAATCGATCTGGTTGCCGAGGGCGTGATTACCGTTGAGGAAGCAGTCCTGCGCGTGGAGCCGAAGCAGCTGGACAGCCTTTTGCACCCGCAGTTTGAGGTAAAGGCGCTTAAATCAGCGGTGCCGATTGCCAAGGGTATCGCGGCGTCACCCGGCGCGGCAAGCGGACGTGTGGTGTTCACCGCAGACGACGCGAAGGTCTGGTTTGCCAAGGGCGAGAAAGTCATTCTTGTGCGCAAAGAAACCTGTCCGGACGATATCGAGGGTATGCAGGTCAGCCGGGGAATCCTCACCGCAATCGGCGGCAAAGCGTCACACGCGGCAGTTGTTGCGCGCGGAATGGGCGTATGCTGTGTGGCGGGCTGCTCCGAAATCAAGGTGAACTATGAAGCAAAGCTCTTCACTGTGGGCGAAAAGACCGTCAAGGAGGGCGACTATATTTCACTGGACGGCACCAGCGGTCAGGTTTACGGCGAAATTTTGCCGAGTGTGGAAGCCACAATCTCCGGAGACTTCGAGACCTTTATGAAGTGGGCGGACGAATACCGCACGCTCAAGGTCCGCACCAATGCCGACACCCCGCGCGACACCGCCAAGGCTGTGGAATTCGGCGCGGAGGGCGTAGGTCTGTGCCGCACTGAGCACATGTTCTTTGAGGGCGACCGCATTAAGGCAATGCGTGAAATGATTGTTGCGCGCGACGTTGAGAGCCGCAAAAAAGCGCTCGCAAAGATTCTGCCCCTCCAGCAGGGCGACTTTGAGGCGATGTATGTTGAGCTCGCCGGCCGTCCAATGACCATCCGCTTCCTTGACCCGCCCCTGCATGAGTTCCTGCCCACACAGCCCGCCGAAATTGCGGACCTTGCCAAGGATTTGGGACTCAGCGCGCAGGAGCTGACGCAGGTCGTCTCCTCACTGCACGAGCTGAACCCGATGATGGGTCACCGCGGCTGCCGCCTGTCGGTCAGCTACCCGGAAATTGCCGAAATGCAAACCAAAGCGGTTATCCGCGCGGCGATTGCTGTCAACAAGGCGCACCCGGATTTCAACATCGTGCCCGAAATCATGATTCCGCTTGTGGGCGAAATCAAGGAGCTGGCGTACGTCAAAAAGACTGTCACCGAGACCGCCGATGCGGAAATCAAAGCTGCCGACGTGGATCTGAAATACCTTGTCGGCACAATGATTGAGATCCCGCGCGCGGCGCTAATCGCCGATGAAATCGCCAAAGAGGCGGAGTTCTTCAGCTTTGGCACCAACGACTTGACCCAGATGACCTTCGGCTTCAGCCGCGACGATGCGGGCACCTTCCTTGATGCGTATTACGACGCGAAAATCTATGAGGAAGATCCGTTCGGCACGCTGGACCAGAAGGGCGTCGGCAAATTGGTCAAAATGGCGGTTGAGCTTGGTCGTCAGACCCGCCCGAATATCAAGCTTGGCATCTGCGGCGAGCACGGCGGCGACCCTGCCAGCGTGGAGTTCTGCCACAACATTGGGCTGAATTACGTCAGTTGTTCGCCATTCCGCGTGCCTGTGGCAAGGCTTGCGGCGGCACAGGCGGCGATACGCACGAGGGAGGCGTAGGCTCTACTACGAGTTCACCATTGACTACCAAATGGCATTGGCATTCCGCAAGGCGCGGAGCGAGTATCTGCGGGAGTATCAGTGGGAGGATATTACGGTAGAAGTTTATATTTAATTCAATAGAGCGAACCCGCCCCTGTTGTAGCGATTGCTGTGATGGAGGCGGGTTTACGGTTATATCGGAGAGTCCTAACACCTACTCAGTTGTTTGAATCCATTTCATGAAATCCT
>JAITOD010000015.1 GCA_031290105.1 Oscillospiraceae bacterium | reverse complement strand
TATCCAGCCGCAGCGTAACCTGCGCAAAGCCTTGCGCCCGCCGCGCGTCCGTTCCGCTGAAGATGACGTCCTCCATTTTTGCGCCGCGCAGCGACTTGGTTGATTGCTCGCCCAGAACCCAGCGCACCGCGTCGGCAATGTTGCTCTTCCCCGACCCGTTTGGTCCCACAACGCCGGTAATGCCCTCCCCAAACCGCAGGCCGGTGCGGTCCGGGAAAGACTTAAAGCCCTGTAAATCCAGCCCTGTGAGGGTCATTGAGCCTCCCAAAAGATAAAATCCGCCGCCCGCCCGTGTGCGGAATCCGCGCCGCGTTCAGTACCGAGCATAGGGTCGTTATGGTTTGCGGCAGCTTTTCGGGGCGCTTTCGGCAGACATTGCCCGCGCCGACAAGCCGACATAATATTATACACCGTGCGGACAAATATTGCAAATTTTAAGTATTAAGCCGATTGCGGCACTCCCCGGCGGGACAATTCCGACGGCGAAAAAAATCGATTGCGCATATTGTACTTTTGCGGACAATATGCTATAATATTAAACTTACAGATTGAATTTGCCGGCATAGATATTGGTGAGCGGAAGGAGCGGGGATATGCGCGGATTTTTCAAAAAAAACTTGACGATCCCAAACATCATTTGCGTCGCCCGGATTTTGCTGTTGATTCCGTTTGTTCTGCTGTATATCAACAAGCATTACGCCGCCGCGCTCTCGCTTTTGGTGCTCTCCGGGCTTTCTGACACATTAGACGGCACACTCGCGCGCAAACTAAACCAAGTGACGGAGCTTGGCAAAATGCTTGACCCCGTTGCGGACAAGGTCACACAAATTACCCTGGCGGTTGTGCTGCTGATTCAGTTCATGAACACCGAAACACCGCTGCTGCGCACTTATTCATGGGTATTCGTTGTGTTTTTGGGCAAGGAGCTGTTCATGCTGGCGGGCGGCGGGGCAATGTTATTGCTGAAAATGCGCCCGCAGCCGGCAGAGATTTTCGGCAAGGTTGCAACGGTGACGTTTTACGTTGTGATGAGCCTCTTGCTGGGGTTCGCCCCTGAAATCGGCGCGATTGCACTGAAAGTTCCCGCGCTTACGCTGCCCGAACCCGCCGTGCTGATTTTGGTTGGGCTGAGCGCTGTGCTGACCGTCATTGCCTTCCTCAGCTATGTGCCGGGGATTGTCAAGGAGGTCAAGCGCGGGTTTGCGCAGCGCAAAGCTTCCGACATCTGAATACACGCAAACACAAACAACACGGGCACAGAATTCCGCCAACACAAACACCCCCGCGCAACGAAAGGACTAAAAAATGCTCTGCTCCCTTTGCAACAAACGCCCCGCGCAGGTCACAATCGGTCAAACGGACCAGGACGGCAACTCCGTCCAGCAAAGCCTGTGCATTCCCTGCGCGATGAAGATGAACCTTGGTCCCGTGACCGAAATGCTCAAGAATATGGGTATTCCCGAGGAGGAGCTTGAGGGCACGGACGAGATGATGGAAAATCTGCTGGACAACATGGACATGGAGGGCTTTATGCCCCCAAGCGGCACGCAGATTCCAATGTTCGGCATGTTCCGCCAGCCGCCCGGAAGACACTCGGAGGACGACGACGGGGACAATACGGACGCCCCGTTGCTCGGCAGCAAAACGCCGCAGGATTCGGGCAAAACACCGTCGGGCAATGTGCCGTCTAAGGACGCGAAATCCAAACGGGACAAGTGCCGTGCAAAGCCGGAAAAAGAGCCTCGCAAGTATCTTTCCAAGTTCTGCACGGATTTGACAAGCAGGGCGCGCGAGGGCAAGGTTGACCAAATCATTGGGCGGGAGAGAGAAATTGCCCGCGCGGTGCAGATTTTATGTCGCCGAACAAAGAACAACCCCTGCTTAATCGGCGAACCCGGCGTTGGCAAAACCGCCATCGCGGAGGGTCTTGCGCTGCGCATTGCGGCGGGCGAGGTTCCGGCAAAGCTTGCGCCAAAGGAGATCCAGCTGCTGGACTTGACGGCGCTTGTGGCGGGTACGTCATACCGCGGCCAGTTTGAGGCTCGTATGCGCGGGCTGCTGGAGGAGGTCAAGCGGGAGGGCAACATCATCCTCTTCATTGACGAGGTGCACAATCTTGTGGGCGCGGGCGGCGCGGAGGACGCGATGAACGCCGCGAACATCCTCAAGCCGGCACTTTCGCGCGGAGAGATTCAGATTATCGGCGCCACGACCTTCAACGAATACCGCAAACACATTGAAAAAGACAGCGCACTGGAACGCCGCTTGCAACCGGTAAAGGTTGAGGAGCCAAGCATTGAGGACGCGTGCGAGGTTCTGCTGGGCATAAAGGGCTATTACGAGGAATACCACCGCGTGCGCATTTCGGACGCGCTGGTAAGGCAAACGGTGACGCTGAGCGAGCGCTACATCAACGACAGATTTTTGCCGGACAAGGCAATTGATATTCTCGACGAGGCGTGCACCGCGTGCAATCTGCGCAACCCGGCAATCAGCGCGCTGGAGAGTGCGGAGGCGCAAATCACCGAATTGAACGAGCGGGTGACGGCACTGGAGGCGGACACGGACATTGATTATGAGGAAGTCGCGAAGCTGAAGGTAGAGCTCCTGCAGGCAGAGGACAAGCTGCCTGAACTGCGCGAAAAAGCAGCGGATAACCGCGTGACACAGGAGGATTTGGCGCGGGCGATTCAGCTATGGACTGGCATTCCGGCGCAGAAAATATTGGAGAGCGACTTGCGCCGCCTGGGCGAGCTTGAGGAGCACCTTAAGGCAAAGCTCATCGGTCAGGACGAGGCTGTGCAGTTGGTTGCGGCGGCGGTGCGGCGCGGGCGGGTGCAGATTTCCACACGGCGCAGACCCGCCAGCTTCATTTTTGTGGGTCCCACGGGCGTTGGCAAAACGGAGCTTGTGAAGCTCTTGGCGGCGGAGCTGTTCGACACGCCGGAAACACTCATTCGGCTGGACATGAGCGAGTTCATGGAGAAGCACGCGGTGTCGCGGATTATTGGTTCGCCGCCGGGCTATGTGGGATATGACGAGGCCGGTCAGCTGACGGAAAAGGTGCGCCGCAAGCCCTACTCAATACTGCTGTTTGACGAGATTGAAAAAGCTCACCCGGACGTGATGAACATTCTGCTGCAAATTCTTGACGAGGGCAAAATAACCGACGCGCACGGGCGCACGGTAGATTTTGGCAACACGGTCATTGTGATGACGAGCAACGCGGGCAGCGACCGCAAGGAAAACGCGCTTGGTTTCGGCAAAGCGCAGGGCGATTTTGCGCACGAGAAGGCTCTTGCGGCGCTGAAGGATTTTCTGCGTCCTGAGTTTTTGGGGCGCGTGGACGAAGTTGTGGTATTCCGCGATTTGGCGGCGGCGGACTACGAACGCATTGCTGCGCTGATGCTGGACGAGCTGGTGGCGCCGCTGAAAGATAAGGGCATTGCGTTCACGTGGAAAACGGAGGTGCCCGCATTCCTATCCAATGGAGCGGAAAACGGCGCGAGGGGCGCACGCGATCTGCGCGGAATTTTGCGCAAGCAGGTTGAGGACAAAATCGCAACGCTGCTTGTGAACAATACGGATGAATCACTCACAGCAATTGCGCTTGATGTGAGCGGCAATGAGCTGCTTGTGACGGGCGAAAAATAGCGTGAACACAGCGGCATTTTACACCTTGGGCTGCAAGGTCAATCAGGCGGAAACACGCCGATTGGCTGACGCTTTGCGTGCGCGCGGCTGGCGGATTGCAGCGCCTGAGGACGGCGCGGGGGTATACATAATCAACTCCTGCGCGGTAACGGCAGAGAGCGCACGCAAAACGCGTCAGGCGGTGCGGCGCTTCAAAAAAGCCGACCCCGAAGCAACAATTGTGCTGATAGGCTGCCTGCCCAGCGTCGCCGAAAAGCTTGCCGAGACGCTGCCTGAAGCGGACATAATCCTGCGGCAGGACGAGAAAGAGCACCTTGCCGATGTTCTTTCTCAATTAACAATTAACAATGAAAAATCAACACCGATTGATGAAGAATCAACGCTTGTCGGCGTGCGGGCGGCAGTGAAAATCCAGGACGGCTGCGACAGATTCTGCAGCTACTGCGTCATTCCGCTGGCACGCGGGAGGGCGCGCTCCGTGCCGCAGGACGCGGTTTTGGACGAGTGCCGCGGGCTGATTACACGGGGCGCGCGCGAGCTGATACTCACAGGGATAAACCTTTGCGCATGGGGCAAGGAGCGCGGTGAAACGCTTGCCGCGGCGGCGCGGGCTGCGGCAGATCTGCCGGGCCTTGTGCGCTTGCGGTTGGGGTCGCTGGAGCCGGATTTGCTGACGGCGGGCTTGGCAGCGGAGCTGGCGGAAATCGACAAGCTTTGTCCGCAGTTCCACATTTCGCTGCAGAGCGGCAGTGACGCGGTTTTGCGGCGCATGAATCGGCGGTACAACACGGCTGAGTTTGCCGCGCTGTGCGAAAATCTGCGCAGACTATTCCCCGGCTGCACGCTCACGACGGACATAATCGCAGGCTTCCCCGCTGAAACTGACGCGGAATTTGCGGAAACACTGGCGTTCGCGCGCAAAATGGCGTTCGAGAAGGCGCACATTTTTCCGTATTCCGCCAGGCAAGGAACGCGTGCGGCGGAAATGGCGGGTCAGCTGCCGCGGGCTGAGAAGGAGCTGCGCGCACGGGCTCTGATTGCTGCGATGGGCGAAATACGGCGGGATTTTTTGCGCGCGCAAATTGGCAAAACGCTCACAATCCTGCCTGAGGAACGAGACCGCGAGGGCTTTTTGCGCGGCTGTACGGCGAATTATATTCCGGTGCGCGTGGGCGCTGTTTCCGCTGTCCGTCCGATTCCGCCGCGTTTTGCCGCAGAAAACATGCTTGACGTTCCCAACGCCTTGCTGCCTGTGCTTATCACCGACGCGCGGGACGATTATTGCATTGCTGAAGCGGCGTGTGAATAATTTTATAAAAAACTTACAAAACCTCTTCCATTTTTCGCGCATATCTGCTACAATATCCCACGAGAGAGAAAATTTTTCACACCGTGCGCCTAAATCCGCACAACGACGAAAGGAATGCTCCGTATGCAAAAGCCGCTTACCAAGCCGTCAATCTACGCCGTAGCCACCGCTCATCTGGACACCGTCTGGAACTGGGACTTCGAGACCACCATTCGCGAGTACATCCTCAACACACTGCGCGATAATTTTGCGCTGTTCGAAAAATACCCGGACTACGTCTTCAGCTTTGAGGGCAGCTATCGTTACGAGCTGATGGAGGAATACTACCCCGAGCTGTTTGCCAAGCTGCGCGAATATGTGGCGGCGGGGCGCTGGAACGTGACGGGCTCCGCCTACGAAAACGGCGATGTGAACATACCCTCCGCAGAGGCGATGTTCCGCAACATACTTTACGGCAACGATTATTTTGACAAGACCTTCGGCAAGCGCAGCTGCGATATCTTTCTGCCGGACTGCTTTGGCTTCGGCGCCCAATTGCCGACAATCGCCGCGCACGCCAACCTGAACGGCTTCACCACGCAAAAGCTGACATGGTCAAGCTCCGTGGGGATTCCGTTCGATCTTGGACGCTGGCAGGGCGTGGACGGCTCCGAGATTTTCGCGTCGCTCAACGCGCTGAATTATGTTGGCAGACCAAAGAAATTCCGCAAGCACAAAAAAGCTAACCGCAAGCTCAGCGAGAACATCGCCAAATACCGCCTGCCTGCCACTTACCTTTTCTACGGCACGGGCGACGTGGGCGGCGCGCCCAAGGAATACTGCGTCGCCGCGCTGCAAAATGAGCTTGCGCAAAACCGCGTGCAGTCCCCTGAGGTTATTTCCTCCTCTGCGGACAAGATTTTCCGCGATTTTGCAGAGCAGCTCACGCCGGACAGGCTCTCCGCCCTGCCCCTCTTCACGGGCGAGCTGATTTCCACCAACCACGGCGTTGGCTGCTACACCTCCCGCGCAATAGGCAAAAGGTGGAACAAGCGCGGCGAGTGGCTTGCCGACGCTGCGGAGCGTTTTTCCGCTGCGGCGGCATGGCTGGGCGCGCTGGAATACCCGCAGGACGCGCTGGACACCGCATGGAAGCGCCTGATAGCCCACCAGTTCCACGACGACATTACCGGCACCTCCCTTGCGCGTGTGTATCAGCGCAGCTGGAACGATTACGCGCTCTCACTCAATCAGCTTGGGCAGCTGTATACCGCCGCCGTGAGCGCAATACGCGCGCAGATGGACGACAGCTTTGTGAAGGGCAAGTGCATTGCCGCCGCAAACCCAACCGCTTACAACCGCACGGAGCTTGTGAGCGCTGCCGCAGAGTTTAACGGTGATTTCGTCCGCGTGCTGGACAGCAACGGCAAGGAGCTGCCGTCACAGGTTTTGGGGCGCAAGGGCGCGCTGCTGAACATCTGCTTCCTGGCGGATGTGCCGGCAAACGGCATTGCGCTGTTTGATGTGCAGACTGCTGATTCTCCATACGCGGGCGAGAGCACAATCACGTTAAGCGATAACACAATCGAAAACTCGCGTTTGCGCGTGAAAATCAACGAAAACGGCGATATCTGCGAGATATTCCATAAGATCTTGCACCGCCAACTGCTAAGCGCGCCGATTCGCATGGAGCTGCACAACTACTCGGGCTCCGCTCACTACCCCGCGTGGGAGCTGCGCTATAAGGAACTGATGAAAAAGCCCGTTGCTTACGCCGCAAAGCCGCAGCTTGAGGTCATTGCGAACGGTCCGGTGCGCGCCGCGCTTAAAATTACACGCACGGCGGAGGGCAGCACCTTCACGCAGGTGCTGACGCTTGACGCGCTCTCCGACGTGCTGCGCATTGATAACGACATTGACTGGCAGAGCAAGTGCCGTCTGCTCAAAACGAGCTTCCCGCTGGCGGCGCAGTCAGAGCTTGCGTCATATGACGTGGGCGTGGGCGTTGCCAAGCGCGGCACAAGCACCAAAAAGCTCTACGAGGTCCCCGCACAAAACTTTGCGGATATTTCAACGCTCGATTTCGGCGTATCAGTCTTCAGCGACTGCAAATACGGCTGGGATCACCCCGATAAATCCACCCTGCGCCTGACGGGCATACACACACCGCGCATGCCCTTCCTGCCGGACAGTCACCAGCACGAGTTGGATTTGGGACGCAACATCTACGCGTTCGGCGTGTTCGCACACCAGGGCAGCGGGCTGGAGGACACGCAGCGTGCCGCGCTGTGCTTCAACCAGCCGCTGCAGGCGTTCGCCGAGGTTTTGCCGCGTTATTCGCAGGAGCCCACGCCCGCGCTGCTGCCGCCGGTATGGGGCTTTGCGCAGCTTAGCGGCTCCGGTGCGGCGGTTCGCTGCATAAAAAAAGCACAGAACAGCGACGAAACCGTTATTCGCGTGCAGGAAATTGCCGGCGAGAGCCAGCACCGGCTGCGGCTGAGTTTTGCGGCGGAGATAGTTTCCGCGCGCGAGGTTTGGGCGTCCGAGGAACCGCGCGATGATGAGAATCCGCTGCTTGGCAACACCGTTGAGGGCGGCGAGCTGTTGTTTGACCTTGCGCCATATGAGCCCAAAACATTTGCGCTGCGTTTCATTTCTCCGGAGAAAGACGCGCGGACGGAGCACGCAGTCGCAATTGATTTTGCCGGCGACGTGCCCATCACTTCGCCGCGCTCCGCCCCGCAGGACGGTCCCGTTGGCGGCATGACAATCCCGGAGCAGCTTTACCCATCGTCCATAACCGGCGGCGGCGTGCACTTCAACACGCAAAAACAAGCTCTGCGCTGCAACGGGCAGATGTTCCCGCTGCCTTTGGGCACACAAACCGTCCACCTCCTGCTTCTCAGCACGGGCGCGGACAAAGAGGCGGCGTTCTCAATCGGCGGGGTGCCGTATACACAAACGGTGCAATCCGCAACAGAGCGCATTGCGGCATGGGATTTGCCGGCTCTGGGCGATAAGGCGCACGTTAAACCGGGCGCGCTCGCGTGGAACGCCACGCATATGCACAACGCCAAGGGCGACGTTATTGCCCAACAGTGCTATGTTTTCCGGCATTCGTTTGCCGTGCCCGAGGGGGCGGCGACGCTGATTCTGCCGGAGGACGGCGAAATCCTGCTGCTTGCGGCGACGGCTGTTCAGGGCGGCGCACCGCTCATGCCTGCCGCGCCAATGCACGAGTGAGCAATACACAACCGGCACATCGGAATCGGCAAGGCATTGTTAATTGCTATGAAAGGGATAAACAAATGAAAACAGGCTTGGTTGTTGAGGGCGGAGGTATGCGCGGAATCTACGGCGCGGGCGTGCTGGACGCATTTTTGGACGCGGGGCTGACGTTTGAATACAGCGTAGGGACGTCGGCGGGCGCGGCGAATATCATCAGCTTTGCCGCCGGACAGCGCGGACGCAACTACCGATTCTACGCTGAGCACACGCAAAATCCGGATTACATGGGGCTGAAAAACATTTTGCGCAAGGGCAACTATTTCAACTTCGATTATATCTACGGTCAGCTGTCGCTGCAGGACGACCCGCTGGATTTTGACGCGCTTGCAAAATACCCGTACGAGGCGGAATTTGTTGCGGCAGAGGCATACACGGGCAGCCCGCGCTACTTCACAAAGGACGACCTTTTGCCCACCGATTGCAGCCCCTTGATGGCGTCGTGCGCAGTGCCGGGCTATTGCAAGCCCGTGCGCGTTGGCGGCGGGCTCTATTTTGACGGCGGCGTGGTGGATTCAATCCCCGCCGCAAGGGCAATAGCCAAGGGCTGTGAGCGCGTGGTTGTTGTGCTGTCACAAACACGCGGCTACATCAAGGAGGAACAAAACCACAAGGCAATTTACCGCTTCAGTCTGCGCAATTTTCCGCGTATGGTCACCGCAGTCGCCGGCCGGCACGAGAACTACAACCGCACCATCACCTTCCTGGAAACACTGGAGGCACAGGGCAGGGCGATAATCGTTGCGCCAAGCCGCGCGGTGCCGGTGTCGCTAATCTGCCAGGATAAGGCGCTGCTGGACGAGTTCTACAGCCTTGGGCTTGAGGACGGACGCCGGGCGGCTGCGCAAATCGCCGGGGAGAGGGAGCCGGTTTTGGCGTAGAGGATTGACGGCGCGGATTCTTGAATATACTATTAAAAAGGCAAACGCTGACGGAGAAAGAGCGGCGAATGACGGACTTGTTGCTGCGGCTGTTTGCCGTAAAAAAGGCGGAGCCGATTGATGCGGACGCGCGCACTCGAGTGGGTGTGCTGGGCGGCGTTGCGGGGCTTTTGCTGAACCTGCTGCTTGCGGCGGGGAAGTTTGCAGCGGGTTCGCTCAGCCACTCGCTGGCGGTAACGGCGGACGCGATGAACAACCTTACGGACGCGGGCAGCGCGCTGATTTCCGCAGTGGGCGCAAAGCTGGCGGGCAAGGGCGCGGACGCGGAGCACCCCTTCGGTCACGGGCGGATGGAATATTTGGTGACGGTGTTTTTTGCTGTACTCGTGTGCGTAATGGGTCTGGAAACGGGCAAATCCGCGCTGGAACGTGTCTTCAATCCGGAGCCGGTGACCTTCCGCTGGGCGGCGGCGGCGATTGTCGTCGGGTCAATTCTGTGCAAGCTTTGGCTGGGGCTGTTTTACCGCAAACTGGGCGGCTTGACCAAGGCACCGGCGCTGCTTGCCGCCTCATCGGACAGCTTTTCGGACACACTGTGCGGCGGCGTGACGCTGCTGTCGCTGGCGATTTCGCGCTTCACGGCATTCCCCGCGGACGGATATCTTGGCGCGGCGGTTGCGTTGTTTATATTGTGGAACGGGCTGAAGCTCCTTTTGGAGACGCTGAATCTGCTGATGGGGGAGCGCCCCACGGGCGAGCTTGCGGGGCAAATCACCGCCGTGCTGCGGGCCTGCAAGGGCATAGTTGGCGTGCACGACATGATGCTGCACGATTACGGTCCCGGGCGGGTATTTGGCTCAGCACATGCGGAGGTTCCGGCGGATGTTGATGTGATGGTCAGTCACGAGGCGGTTGACGCGGCGGAAAAGCTGATATATGAGCGGTTTGCTGTGCCGTTTGTGCTGCACATGGACCCAATCCAGGTCAACGATGCCCGTGTGCGCGGGATTTACGACGCGGTGAAGGACGTTATCAAGTCGGTTGACGGGCGATTGACGCTCCACGATTTCCGCGTGGTTGACGGCGAAAAGCGCGTGAACCTCATCTTCGATTTGGTGATGCCGCACGGGAGCAAATCCGCCGAATGCGCGGAGCTGGAACGCCGCGTTCGGGAAGGCATATCCGCTCTTGACGCGCGTTATCAATGCGTAATGAGGGCGGAATACAGCTATGTATGAATAAACTGCAGCCGGGCCGTGTTGACACTAAGCAAAAATATTGGAGGAAAATATGCAAAACCCTTACAACAAACAGCCGCTAATCCCCATGACGGAATACGAGGGCGGCGCCGCTGATGTACGCGGGCGCTATGACGATCAAATTGCCAAGCACGGACGCATAACCAACATGAAGCGCACGCTGCTGCACAGCCCCAAGGCGTTCGACGTTTATATGGAGTGGTACGCGCTGCGCGATTTGCTTCTGCCAATTATTGGTGATCGGGCGGTGAGCCTGTTCAGCTACGCGATTTCCGCCGGCAACGACTGCCTGATTTGCAGCACGTTTTTCCGCAAGATACTCATTGACAGCGGCGACGACCCCGACCACCCTGCCCTCTCCGAAACCGAACGCTTCCTGATGGATTTCGGCAAGGCGTTTGCGCAAAATCCTCACAAAATTCCGCAGGGGCATTATGACTACCTCAGCGCGCATTTCAACAGCGAACAGCAGGTTTTGCTCATTGCTTTCGCCGGCATTATGGCAGCCACAAACCTCTTCAACACCGCAGCAAAGGTTCCGCTTGACGAGCTGCTCTACAGCTATACGAAGGACGCGGCAGACTGATGGAAACACTGTTGATTCGCGGCTTGCGGCTGTTTGCTTATCACGGCGTGAACGAGGATGAGAAGCGGCTTGGGCAATATTTTGTGCTGGATATCACGGCGCAGTTGGACGCGTCTGCGGCTTGCTCGAGCGACTTTTTGGCGGACACGGTCAGCTATGCCGCTCTGCTGAAGACGGCGCGGAGTGCGTTCACTTCCGTGCGCTGCGATTTACTCGAACGCGCCGCGCAGCTTGTTGCGGACGCGGTTTTGGAGAACTTCCCGCCGCTGCGGGAGCTCACCGTGCGTGTGCTCAAACCTGATGCCCCCATTGCGGCGGAATTCGCTGCGGTTGGCGTGGAAATAGTCAGGCAGCGGCATGAGGCGTTGCGTGTAACGCCCGACAGGCGGCGTGCTGTGCTTGCTCTCGGCGCAAATTTGGGCGACGCGGCGGCGACTTTGCGCAGCTCGTGTGCGGCAATGAAAAATCTGCCAAATACTGAGCTTGTTGCAGCATCGTCGGTCTATAAAACCGCGCCGTTCGCGTGTGATACGCCGCAGCCGGACTACCTAAACGCCTGTGTTTTGCTGGAAACTGCGCTCTCGCCGCATACCCTGCTCGGCGCGCTGCTGGGAATTGAGGCGGCGCACGGGCGTGAGCGTCCATACCCAAACGCACCGCGCACGCTGGATTTGGACCTGCTGCTCTATGAGGGCGCGTCGCTCAGCACGGCAGAATTGACCGTGCCGCACCCGCGCATGGCTGAGCGCGCGTTTGTGCTTGTTCCGCTGCGCGATTTGTTCCCGCAGGGCGACGCGCCGGGGTTTGTGTTCAGCACGGAGATTGATGATAGTGGCGTAACGCGGACAAGCCATATATTGTATTAACAGAGCGATTTCAAGACTTGTTTGGTGAGCGCAACATTGTGTGTGCGGATGATTTTTGCGCCGTTTTTTGCGGCGATTGAGTGCAGTGCCGCGCCGGCAATATCCAGCTCAGGCTCAGTTTGCGCGCCAAAAAGCTCCCGCACAAAACGCTTGCGCGAAAGCCCAATGAGCGTCGCCGCGCCGACGTCCCAAATGCTGCGGGAGCTCAAAAGCGCCGCGTGTTCGGCATATGTTTTGCCAAACCCAAAGCCGGGGTCAAGGCAAAGCGAGTTCGCGGGTATGCCCCAATTTTCTGCAAGCGTAAGGCTGTTCACAAAAAAATCCCGCACCGCCCGCACAACGCCGTTCGGGTAATCGGGCACGCTGACCGCGCCGCCCTGACCACCCGGGTTGTGCATAATTATCCAGCCGGCGCTGTGCCGCAGCACGGTCTCCGCCATTGCCGCGCCGGGCGTTCCGCTTACGTCGTTGACGATTACCGCGCCGTTTTCCAGCGCAAACTCTGCGGCTTCGGTGTAAAATGTATCCACGCTAATGTGAGCATTGATCACGCCGCGCAATCCCTCAAGTACCGGCTCTAGGCGTAAGATTTCCTCCTGCGCCGAAATCCGCTCAGCACCCGGGCGCGTGCTTTGACCGCCAACGTCAATGATTTCCGCGCCCTGAGCCTGCATTTCAAGCGCGTGAGAAACGGCCGCGTCTGCGGCAAAATAACGCCCGCCGTCGGAAAAAGAATCCGGCGTGACGTTGAGTATGCCCATTACGCTTGCGTTAGGCAGAAGACTGAAATCCATTTTCGCTCACATCCGGAACCAAGGTCGGCGTGATTATTGTTGCCCTTGGCGTCTAAAATCTACACATCAAGGTTGCGCACATATTTGGCGTTAGTTTCAATAAAATTGCGGCGCGGTTCAACCTTGTCGCCCATGAGAATGGTGATGGTTTCGTCCGCCGCCATTGCGTCCTCCAGCGTCACGTGAAGCATTGTGCGGAACTCCGGATCCATTGTGGTTTCCCAAAGCTGCACCGCGTCCATCTCGCCCAGACCTTTGTAGCGCTGAATATCGCATGAACCGCCCAGCGACGCAATCTGAGAGTCGCGTTCCTCGTCGCTGAATGCGTAAAACGACTTTTTGCCCTTGCTGACCTTGAACAGCGGCGGCTGCGCGATATACACATAGCCGTGCTCCACCAGCGGGCGCATATAGCGGAAAAAGAACGTGAGCAACAATGTGCGAATGTGCGCGCCGTCAACATCGGCGTCCGCC
>JAITOD010000049.1 GCA_031290105.1 Oscillospiraceae bacterium | reverse complement strand
CCGGATTTGCACCATCCACTCGGGCTCTTCCGGCTCTATGTAGTCGCCGTTTTCGTCGTAGCTGTCGCTGTCGTCATAGTATTCGTCCTCGTCGTCCTGCGTTTCTATGCTTGATGTTGGATTTTCAAGCTCGTCAACGTAGATAGAATAGTCGCTAATCGTGCCGACACTAGCCCACACAGCGAAGACGCCAAAGGACAGCACCATGAGCGTGCTTATGACTGAAACAACCGCAACTTTTTTCAGCTCTGATTTGCGCAGGACTTTTTTGAAGACCACGACGCCGATTATCAGCAGCAAGCCAATCGCCAATGGCAGCCACAAAAAGTTACCGATGAATTCCGCGCCCGCTCTCGGGAAAAACCAGTCGATCAGAAACTCCCGCGAGAAGAAAATATCCATGCCAAACCTCTTTTTGTGCAATAAACAGCGCTATGTTGCATTTTTGTTGCGGATGTGATATAATATTATCAGCGACACAACCGTATAAGCGGTTTGCGTTCGGAAGATTGCTATTGAAGTAACCGTCCTACTTGCGGTGGGGGCGGTTACTTCGTTTTATGTTGAAGTGCAAGGACATATCCTGTCGCACATACTAAGAGTACTGCTAAGAATAGTATATCCATGCGCGTCACCCCCTCTCTCGGATTGCTCCGTGAGGTGTGGTGAACGCAAACCGCCTACCGTTTAGGCTGTGTCGCAGTTATATTATACATAATTCGACACAAAGTGTCAACAAACAAGACCCGTTAATTGTTAATTGATTTAGTAGGCTTTGCCCCAGTAGAGCATATCTTTAGCGGGCTTGCCGCAGCAAACGCAGGTTTCGGCGACTCGCTCTTGTTCAAAGGGAATGCAGCGGCTGGTGACGCCCGCGTCCTCCTTGAGGCGCAGTTCGCACGCCAAATCGCCGCACCACATCGCTTTGATGAAGCCGGGCTTAGTCTTTGCGGTTTTGATCAGCTCCGGCAAGGTTGCTGCGGAGTAGGTCATCTCTTCGCGGCGGGCAAGCGCCTTGGCATAAAGTCCGTTGTGCACAGCTTGCAGCAGCTCGGGAATGCGCTCCTCCAACTCGGCGATTGGCACAATGGTTTTCTCGCGGTTATCCCGCCGGACTACCACGCACACGCCGTTCTCGATGTCGCGCGGACCGTATTCTACCCGCAGCGGCACGCCCTTCATCTCATATTCCGCAAACTTCCAACCGGCGGAATTCTCGCTGTCGTCCAGCTTGACGCGGCAGACCTTCTCCAACCGCTCTTTGAGAAGCGCCGCCGCCTCCAATACACCCGGTTTATGCTGCGCAATCGGCAATACTATAACCTGCACCGGCGCGACTGCCGGCGGCAAGACCAGGCCGTTGTCGTCCCCGTGGACCATGATTATCCCGCCGATAATGCGCGTGCTCATGCCCCAACTTGTTTGGTGAGGGTATTGCAGGGAGTTGTCGCGCCCGGTAAAGTTGATGTCGAACGCCCGCGCAAAGCCGTCGCCGAAATAGTGCGACGTGCCCGCCTGAAGTGCCTGTCCATCGTGCATCAGCGCTTCGATTGTGTATGTAGCCACGGCACCGGCGAACTTTTCCTTGTCCGTTTTGCGCCCCTTGACGACGGGGATTGCCAGTGCCTTTTCGGCAAAATCGGCGTAGACGTTCAGCATGCGCTCCGTCTCTTCCCATGCTTCGCTGGCAGTTTCGTGCATGGTGTGGCCCTCCTGCCAGAAAAACTCCATTGTGCGCAGGAAAGGGCGGGTCGTTTTCTCCCAGCGGACAACGTTTGCCCACTGGTTATAGAGCTTCGGCAGGTCGCGCCAGGAGTGGATAACCGACGCGTAGTAATCGCAAAACAGAGTCTCGCTGGTTGGGCGGACGCAAAGCCGCTCGGTGAGCTCCTCGTCACCGCCGTGGGTTACCCAAGCCACCTCCGGCGCGAAGCCCGCCACGTGATCCTTCTCCTTTTGCAGCAGACTTTCGGGGATAAACAGCGGCAGCATTACGTTTTCGTGCCCTGTCGCCTTGAAGCGCGCGTCCAGCTCCGCGCGGATGTTCTCCCACAGCGCCGTGCCGTAGGGGTGAATATACATGCAGCCGCGCACGCCGGAATAGGCGACCAGCTGTGATTTGAGCACTACGTCGGTGTACCACTTGGCAAAGTTTTCGTCACGTGCGGTGATGGAATCGACCATTTTCTTATCTGACATTTTGTTGCTCCCTTATCTTGTTCATTGTTAATTGCTATATGCGTGCGTCCAGATAGGCGACAAAGTCGCCGATGGTTTCAAAGCCCTCAAGCGCTTCGTCAGTGATTTCTACTTGAAAAACCTGTTCCGCTTCGCCGACGACGTCCAGCATGTCGATGCTGTCTGCATCCAAATCTTTGGGGGTGATGTCAAGCGAGATGGCTTCCGGCGCAATGCCGAGAACCTCAGAAATCAGCGCGCATAGCTTGTCGAATGTGTCCATGTGGGTTTTCTCTCCTCGTGATTTCAATCTACGTACATTATATTAGCAGAAATTACTGTTTTGGTCAACCCTTAATTACTGTTTTGCGAGAAAATTATATATTCTCGATGTTCTTTACTTTCCCGCGAAAAGAAAGTAAGTTGACAAACGGGTTCTAATCGCGTATAATATAAGCATACTATCCCTATAGGCTTTAGGGCAATTGGAAGGAGACAACCAACATGGCAATCGCAAACAGACTTTCGGACCTCATCGGCAATACTCCTCTGCTCACACTCAACCGCTACGCAGCGGCACGCGGGCTTGCGGCGGAAATTACCGCAAAGCTTGAGTATTTCAATCCCGCCGGCAGCGTTAAGGACCGCATCGCACTGGCAATGATTGAGGACGCTGAGCAGCGCGGCGTCCTCACCAAGGACAGCGTTATCATCGAGCCGACCAGCGGCAACACCGGCATTGGTCTTGCGTCCGTGGCGGCGGCGCGCGGCTATCGGATTATCCTCACCATGCCGGAGACAATGAGCGTTGAGCGGCGCACATTGCTGAAGGCGTACGGCGCGGAAGTTGTGCTCACCGAGGGAGCAAAGGGCATGACCGGCGCACGGCAGAAGGCACAGGAGCTTGCGGACGAAACTCCGGGCGCGTTTATTCCCGAGCAGTTTGAAAACGCCGCCAATCCTGCGGTCCACAAAGCGACCACAGGACCGGAAATTTGGCGCGACACCGACGGCAAAGTTGACTTTTTCGTGTCGGGAATCGGCACCGGCGGCACAATCAGCGGCGCGGGCGCGTACCTGAAGGAGCAGAACCCGGATATCCGCATTGTGGCTGTTGAGCCGAGCGCGTCTCCCGTGCTGAGCAAGGGCACTGCGGGTCCGCACAAGATTCAGGGAATCGGAGCGGGCTTTATACCCAAGACGCTGGACACTGAGATTTACGATGAAATCATCGCCGTGGATAACGATGAGGCGTTTGCGGCAGGGCGTGCTGTGGCTAAGGAAGAGGGGCTGCTTGTGGGGATTTCCTCCGGTGCGGCAATTGTTGCGGCGACTGAGCTGGCGCAGCGTCCCGAGAACGCGGGCAAGCGCATTGTGGTCATTTTGCCGGATACAGGCGAGCGATATCTTTCCACGGCGCTGTTCTCAGAATAGCGGGCGGCGCTCTTGGGCGCTGAACAGAAAATTGCAGGGGCGCGGGTTGTCGTGCCCCTGCAATTTATATAAAATATACCGCCAGCTGTAGCTGGAGCTACAGCTGGCGGTATAAAAAATACGCACAAAAAAAGATGAGATCAGCGCAAAGATTAGTGTAGCTTGTATAGTGAAGCTTGGCCATGCTCATATTAAGACGTGAATATTTTCCACAACATTTTCTTTGCTCAACGCATCGCCGCATAAAAAATCCGCATCGCAAGCATAGCTATATCATCACCGCACACTCGTTATGGCAAATCACGCCGCGCCGTCAAGTGACGCAAATCACCCGCTCATCATCTGACGCGCCGGGCAAAATCTCCACGCGGATTGCCCCCTCCGGCAGGGCCGAGACAATGTTTTCGCTCCACTCAATCGCAAGTATCGCGCCGGATTCCAGGTAGTCAAAATACCCGCAGCTCTCCAAATCGCCCCAAGTGCTCACGCGGTACATGTCAAAATGAGCCAGACAATAATTGGCAAAAGTCGTTGCGCAGACCGCCGTTTTCGCCGCCCGATATTCATGCACAATGGCATATGTTGGGCTGCTGACCGCCGCCATAATCCCCAAGCCCCGCGCAAGCCCGCGCACAAAAGCAGTTTTTCCCGCACCAAGCCCGCCAAAGAGCGCGAGCACGTCGCCGCCGCGCAGACCCTTGGCAAAATCTGCCGCAAGCTGTTCGGTTTCGTCTGCGCTGTGGGTCGTGTAGGTCATTTTCGGCTCCGCGGCGTTATTTGTCATTAGCGGTTTTATCTGTCACATAAGTATATTATAAAGCGACAAACGGCAGACCGCCGCACCATTAGTGCGACAATCTACCGTCTGAAAACTAAGATCTGCAACCTAATTTTCCCACGGGAACACGTACCCGGTCAGCCCGAGTGTGTCGCGCACCTTGGAAAGCTCGCCCTGCACAGCGTCGTTGATTGGCACACCGGAATCCTTGCGCTCCAGCCAAACAAGGTATTCCTTCTCGCCGGCGGTGAAAATGCGGTCTTCGCCGGGCGCTTTTGCGGAAGCACGCAGCGCGCGCAGAATATCGCCCGTCGTCTTCTTGAAGCTGTCCAGGCCAACGAAGGCCTCCGGGTCAATCGCAATGAAAAAGTGCCCCAGGTGATACGGCACTTTTCCGTGATTCTCGTCAAAGCCGCTGAGCATTTTGAGGTAGTTGCCCGCTTGCAGCGCGGCGGAGAGGACCTCCACCACCGTTGCGTAGCCGTAGCCCTTGTAGCCTGCCAGCGTCTCGCCAATGCCGCCCACGGGAGCCAGCGCCGCCTCGCCCGTATTGAGCTGCTTGAGGATTTCAGCAGAGTCGGTCAGCGTTTTGCCGTCGCGGCCAACAACCATGCCTTCCGGCGTATCCTTGCCAATGCGGTCATAGTACTCAATCTTGCCGCGCTGCACAATGGACGTTGCGCAGTCAAGCACAAACGGGAATTCCTCGTCCGTGGGGAAGCCGACGGTCAGCGGGTTGGTGCCCAGCATGTTCTCCACGCCGAAGGTCGGCGCAATGGAGGGGCGCGCGTTGGTGCCGGTAATGCCGATTAAGCCCTGCCGCGTTGCCTGTGTGGCGTAGTAGCCGGCAATGCCGTAGTGGCAGGAATTGCGCACAACCGTCATGCCCATGCCGCACTCCTTGGCTTTGTCGATAGCCATTTGCATGGATTTGCAGCCGATAACCTGCCCCATGCCGTCATGCCCATCAATGACGGCGGTGGTTTTTGTTTCGCGTATTATCTCAAAATTTGTGACGGGATTTTGAATTCCCTCGTTGATTCTGTCAATATAGATGGGCTTGAAGCGGTTGCAGCCGTGGGATTCAATGCCGCGTTTGTCGCTCTCAAGAAGCACGTCCGCGCAGATTTTCGCGTCCTCGCGCGGTACACCGACCCCAACGAACGCGTCCTCAATGAAAGCATAGATAGTTTTCCAGTCAACGATAATCTTTGCCATAACAATTTCCTCCGTTTAATGTGATTTCTTGTAGGGGATTATACCACAAGATTACCCCAAACGCAAGCAAAAAACCGTTTGGGTGTGCTTGAATAACAAAAATGTTGGGGCAGAAATTGTCTGCTCTGCATTGTGGGAATAAATTACAAAAGCGGCAGAGCAGACAAACTGCCCCGCCGCTTTGTATATTCAGCTATCGTAAGCTAACGAACGTGCTGCCCGCTATTCTACGTCTTGCAATGCGTCGTATCCGCGTTCGCCGGTGCGGACCTTGATAACGTCCTCAACGTCGTGAATGAAGATCTTGCCGTCGCCCAGCTCACCGGAGTAAAGCACCTTGCGCGCGGTTTCAATCACCAGCTCCACCGGCACCTTGCAGACCACAATCTCCAGCTTGACCTTGGGCGTGAAGGTTACTTCCACGTCAACGCCGCGATATTTCTCAACACTGCCGCCCTGCATTCCATAACCCATCACGTTGGTGACAGTCATGCCGGTAATGCCGATTGCGTTCATGGCAATCTTCAGCGCCTCAAGCTTTGCGGGCTTGGTGACAATATCCACCTTTGTGATTTTCAGACCGTCCTCCGCATAAACCGCTGCCTTGCGCACCACAGGCACCGCGTCCGCAACGGGTATCGCATCCGCAGGCAAGTCTTTAATTTCGGAAGGCTCCAGCGCTTCAGGGTCAAACAGGAAGCCGCCGTAGCTGCTTGGCAGACCGTGCTCGTGCAGGTCCAGACCTTCAACTTCCTCCTTGGCACTGGCGCGCAGCCCGTTGATTTTCTTGATGAGGAAGAACACTATCGTCATTGTGATTGCCGTCCACGCGGCAATAGCAAGCACGCCCGTCGTCTGAATACCCAGCAGTTTTCCGCCGCCGCCGTAGAACAAACCGACCAGATCGCCGTCAGCGCCGCCCTTGACGTATGCCCCCGGCGCGGCGAACAGTCCCACTGCCAGCGTGCCCCAAATTCCGTTCACGCCGTGCACCGCAACCGCGCCGACAGGGTCGTCTATGTGCAGATATTTGTCTATGAATTCTGCCGCGACGACTACCAATACGCCCGCCACAAGGCCGATTATCGCAGCGCCCCCCGCGTCCACCGTCGAGCAGCCCGCAGTAATGCCGACAAGTCCCGCCAGCGCGCCGTTCAAGCTCATGGAAACATCCGGCTTGCCGTTCTTAATCCACGTGTATAGCATTGCCGCAACCGTCGCAACGCCCGGGGCAATGGTTGTTGTGGCGAAAATCTGCGCCAGCTGACCGGGGTCGCTGGCCGCCGCGCCGTTGAAGCCGTACCAGCCGAACCACAGTATAAAGCAGCCCAGCGCCGCCAAGGTCAGGCTGTGACCGGGGATTGCGCGGGCGACTTTTTTGCCCGTCTTCTTGTCCTTGGCGTATTTGCCGATACGTGCGCCCAGGAACGCCGCGCCAATCAGCGCTGTAATGCCGCCCACCATGTGTATTGCGGAGGAACCGGCAAAATCAACATAGCCCATTTTGGCAAGCCAGCCTTGAGAGTTCCAAACCCAGCCCGCCTCAATTGGGTACACAACCGCGCTGATAACCGCGCTGTAAACGCAGTAGGCGCTGAATTTTGTGCGCTCTGCCATGGCTCCGGAAACGATTGTCGCCGCCGTTGCCGCAAAGACCAGATTGAACACGAAGTTTGAGAAATCGAAGTTCGCAAAGTCCGTGAAGATTTTCATATCCGGTATGCCGATAACACCAAAAATGTAGTTTTCGCTCATCATAAGCCCGAAGCCCAGGAACACAAAAACCACCGTGCCAATGCAGAAATCGATGAGGTTTTTCATGATGATGTTGCCTGCGTTTTTGGCGCGGGTCAAGCCCGTTTCCACCATCGCGAAGCCGCCCTGCATGAAGAAAACCAGCGCCGCGCCAATGAGGAACCAAATCCCCCAAATCAGACTGTTCACCCCGTCAAACTGCCCGCTGAGTGCCTCCAAGCCCTCGTCGCCCAAGATGCCCTGCAATACTTCCACGGTAAATCATCCCTTTTCTTCTCAAGTTCAACAATAAAAAACGCCGCGCACAAAGTAGTGCGCAGCGTCCTTGCTGCCGATATACATATTATATTTGCCCGCGCGCCGTTTGTCAAGCATTTCGGCGGTTTGATTATAGATTTTAGCTTTTAGATGTGAGATTAGACAAAATTTGCAGAGCTTTTTGTACACAATCTACAAATTTTTTTCAAGCGAATAGCCGCCAAAACCATTTTCGGTTGAGCAGCGGACGCAAAAACCTTGCTTTCGCGGGAATAATTGCCGCCTTGCTTTTCCTCCAGCCGGGGAACTGCGAGTCCATATGAGCGAAGCCGCGTGACAGAATTTCCCGCTTGATTGCGCGTTTGCCCGGGCGCAGCGTTTCCATGCAGCGCAGCCACAAGTGTTTGCGGTTCAGCGTCAACAGCGCGTCCTCCAGCTGCGGCGACGTCCCAAAGCCGCGGCAAAAAGCGTTCACACCCGCCAGCGCGTCGAATACCTCGCTGTGCCTTGCCGTCAAGCTGCCTGTGATTGAATCCGTGCGGCGCAAATAGTGATACAGCGGGCGGCACACAGCCGTAACCATCCCCGCCGAAAACAGTGCGCAATATGAGACGGGTATGTCCTCAAAATACAGCCCGACGGGCGCGAGCGGCAAAATACGCGTTAAAAAATCGCGGCGTATCAGCTTGTTCCATACGTAGCTTGTTGCGCCGTAAAGGACTGCGGGATTTTCGCGCGCGTTGCCCTCAGCCAGGCCGCCGCAGTGACAAATACGGGCTTTGCCGTCACTTTCACGCACAGAGTAATAGCCGCAAACGCAAACCTCCGCGCCCGTTTCCTCCGCGCGATCATATAGCGCAGCGAACATATCCTGCTCTGCCCAATCGTCGCTGTCCGCAAAGCCCAGGTATTCGCCGTGAGCCTGAGCAATCCCGTAGTTGCGGGCGTTGGCGAGGCCGCCATTCTCAATGTGGAAAACCCGCACTTTTTCAGGATTATTTTCGGCATATTCGTCCAATATGCGCGGGCAAGCGTCAGGTGAGCCGTCGTCCACCGCAACGATTTCCAGCTCCCGCAGCGTTTGCGCAAGGAGGGAATCCATGCAGCGGCGCAGCTGCTTTTCCGTGCCCCAAACAGGTACGATTACGCTCACGCAAGGGCTCATGCTCTACTCACAACACAAAAAAATACGCAGACAGTGCGGCTGCGTATAGTTTTGCCGAATTTTGCTTTTTTTACTCAGACCGAGCGCTGCACCTTGCCCGAGCGCAGGCAGCGAGTGCAAGCGTAAACGTGCTTGGGCGTGCCGGCGACAATCGCCTTGACGCGCTGAACGTTGGGCTTCCACGTGCGGTTTGAGCGGCGGTGGGAGTGGGAAACCTTGATACCAAAGGTTACGCCTTTGCCGCAGTAATCACATTTTGCCATAATCTTTCCTCCATGTGCAAAAAGCACATTAAAATCAAGGGTGAAGTGCCAAACCAATGTCCGGCACAAGGTGACGCAAGGTTTTGCCGCCGAGCACTAACCTGATGCTTCCAGGTAAGGCTGCAAACGTCTTCCTGTCGGCGTTGCCGACTGGTGCGGCTAAGAGGACTTGAACCTCCACCGGGTTGCCCCGACTAGAACCTGAATCTAGCGCGTCTGCCAATTCCGCCATAGCCGCACAGCACGAGATATTATAACAGAACACGCCGCGATTGTCAAGCGTTTGCCCCCAATATTTTCTTTCTGGCGCAAAGTGCTTGACAAAGCGCAGGCGCCGTGATATAATACAAACACATGAATAGATGTTCATATATCGATATTGAGGAGCATATAATGTACAAAGAAAATATTGCGCAAGAGGGGACAGGGCAAAATGCGCCGTTTCAGCAGTCCATGCCCGAGGCGTGCGATTGCTTCAGCCGCCAAATCGCCGAGCCGGGCGACGAGCTTAGCCTATACGAGCTGGCGGAGCTGTTCAAGGTTTTCGGCGACACCACCCGCGTGCGGATACTATGCACACTCTTGCAGGGCGAGCTCTGCGTCAATCACCTTGCCGACCGCTTGGGGCTGGGGCAGAGTGCGGTGTCGCACCAGCTGCGCCTTTTGCGTGCGGCGGGATTGGTTCGACCGCGCCGCGACGGCAAAACCATCTACTACGCTCTGGACGACGACCACGTCAAGTGCATTCTGCAAATCGGTCTAACCCACCTGGCGCACAAAAAATTAACAACTTTCAGGTGATTATAAAGGAGTACGCTATGGCACACAAACACAAGCATGGCGCGGAAGAGAGCGCATGTTGCTGCGATAATCATGCGGATGAGCCGCTTTGTGATTGCGGACACGGGCACTCAGGCGTTGCATCGGGCGCCCCTGCAGGTGCGAAGCCGCGCATTCCGTGGGATTTGCTCGCCGCAGCCCTGTTGACCGCTTTCGCCCTCCTGCCAATCTACCCGGAGGCGTGGCGGTTTTGGGCGCGGTTGATTCTGTGCGGCGGCGGCGTGTTGATTGCCGGTGTTCCGGTGTTCGTCAGCGCGGGAAAATCGCTGTGGGCGCGGCGTTTTGACGAGAATATATTGATGGCACTGGCGGCGGTTGCGGCGTTTGCAATCGGCGATTTTGCGGAGGGCGCGGCGGTGGTACTGTTCTTCCGTGCGGGGGAGCTGCTGGAAACAATCGCGGAGCAAAAAAGCCGCCGGCAGATCGCCGAGTTGGCGGAAATCCGCCCGGAAACCGCGTTGCTGCTTGAGGGCACAACGGAACCGCGCGAGGTCCCGGCAGAGGACGTTCCGGTGGGCTCTATTCTCTTAATAGCGCCTCACGCGCGGGTGCCGCTGGACGGCGTGGTTATCGAAGGCGCGTCCACGCTGGATTCCTCGGCGCTCACGGGCGAATCAATGCCGCGCGAAGCCGTCCCCGGCGCTGAAATCCTCTCGGGTATGGTCAATGGCTCCGGAATGCTGAAAATCCGCACAAGCGCCGCTTTTGGTGATTCAGCAGCGTCGCGTATCCTGCAAATGGTTGAGGAAGCGCAGTCCCGCAAAAGCCGCGCGCAAAAGCTCATTTCTCGCTTTGCGCGGATTTATACCCCGGCGGTTGTGCTGAGCGCGGCGCTGCTGTTTGTTGTGGGTTCGCTGGTTTCCGGGGATTGGCGGCACTGGCTGCCCAAAGCGCTGGTGTTCCTTGTGTCAAGCTGCCCCTGCGCGCTGGTGCTGTCTGTGCCGCTGGCGTATTTCGCGGGAATCGGCGCGGCGGCAAAGCGCGGGGTTATCATTAAGGGCGGCACGTTTTTGGATGTATTGGCGGCGGCGGAGGTCTTTGCTTTCGACAAAACAGGCACGCTCACCGGCGGACAACCGGAGTTGGAGTCGGTCCTGCCGCTTGGCGATATTTCGGAGCGGGAAGCCTTGCGCCTTGCCGCAATCTGTGAGCGCTATTCTGAGCACCCGCTTGCCGCCGCAATCCGCCAAGCGGCAGGCGATGTACCGGCGCCGGAGAGCGCAGAGGAAATTCCTGCGGGCGGGGCGGTGTGCGAATATGACGGCAAGCGGCTCATCAGCGG
>JAITOD010000052.1 GCA_031290105.1 Oscillospiraceae bacterium | reverse complement strand
CTTTTTTTGTTGTGGTAACAGGCTTTTTTGTTGTGACGACGGGCTTCTTAGTGGTCGTGACCGCCCTTTTTGTTGTTGTGACGGTCTTCTTAGCGGTTGTGACCGTCTTCTTTGTTGTGGTGACAGCGTTTGTTGTGGCGGCCGGCTTTGGGAAGCTTGATGCCGGGATTGATTTGGGCGCGCTTGATGCGGCGGCCGAGCTGCTCTTTCCGGCAGGCGCCGGCTGCGTGCTTGTGCCGCCTTGCGCTGAAGCGACGGCGGAAGCATTGCCTTCGCCGGATGGCGCGGCGTCCCGGGACAGCACGGCGGTGAGCTCCGGCACGGCGGCTTCGTCAAGGGGTACATTCAAGTTTTTGCAGATAACAATACCCGGCGCAATACCCAGCGCAATCAGCAGTGTAATAAGTACTGCGGCGGTTTGTTTACTTAAGATTTTCATGCTCTCTCACTCCTCTTCAGCTGCGAACAGCTTTTGTGAGTATAACACGAATTTGGTCAGCTTACAAGAGAACAAATTTTGACAACAACTTAACAGTCAGCAATTAACGCGCTGTTTAGCCCCTAAAAATTGTTAATTGTTAATTGTCAATTGAGCCGCTTCCAATACGGCGTCCGCAATGGCAAACGCAATTTTCCCCTGATACTCAGCGCTTTTTAGTTTATCGCGCTCGCCCGGGTTGGAGATGAAGCCGCACTCAACCATCACCGCCGGGGCTTTGGCATAGGTGAGGATATAGATGTTGTTGCCCGCAGGTTTGGTTTTTCGGGTATTTTCAGGTTGCAGCAGCTTTGTAACGCGCTCCTGAATCTTGAGCGCCAAGGCCCGGCTTTGCGGGTTGTTTGGGGAGTAGAACACCTGCGTGCCTTTCTCGGCAGCGGCGGGGAATTTGTTTTGGTGAATACTGACAAGAACTGCGCCCTTGGTATCATTTACCAAATCTGTGCGATTGTGGATATCGGACACTTTTTGCTGGCGGATTGTTTTGGCGTCAGAGCTGTGAATGCTCCTGTCGTCCTCCCGTGTCATGACAACCTCGCAGCCGAACGCGCGCAAAAAATCCCGTACACGTACGGCAATCGCCAAGTTGATGTCCTTCTCCAACGTGCCGTCCGCGCCAACCGCGCCGCCGTCCGGACCGCCGTGCCCCGCGTCCACAACGAATACCGGTTGAGCGGGTTGCGCCGCGGCGGTAATCGCCTGCTGATTTCCCTTGTTAACGAGGGAAAACATCACCGCCGTGACGGCACAGACGGCGCAGGCAAAAATAGCAAAGGTATACTTCCTGATTTTGGCAAACAGCTGCTTTAACATAAGTCACTCCAAGCGTATAAGAAAAATCCCTCCGGGAAAAACTATGCTTATGGACGAGAAAAAATCACCAAAAAAACTGCTGAGTGCGGGCATAGGCTTTTTGGTCGGCGTTACCAACGGCTTTTTGGGCGCGGGCGGGGGTATGTTGGCAGTGCCGCTGTTGAAATCGCGCGGTCTGGCGCAAAAGCAGGCGCACGCCTCCGCAATAGCGGTGATTTTCCCGCTGACGCTGGTGAGCGCGGCGGTATACCTCATTGGCGGGAAGGTGTCGTTCGCGGACGCGCTGCCGTACCTGCCCACCGGGGCAATCGGCGCAGTGGCGGGGATGCTGCTGCTGCCGCACATTCCGGACAAGCTTTTGCGTAAGGTTTTTGCTGTGTTCATGCTGTGGGCGGGCTTCAGGATGATTCGCAATTGATGATAATGCTGTCATTCAGCCCTCAAAAAGCCCACACTGCAGCGGGGGCGGGCAGCTTGCCGAGTTGAAGAGTTTTGTCCCTTATGCCTGAAAATCTGATAAGGGGGTGTCATGGTCTGGAATATTTTGGCAGCATTTTTTTCCGGCGTGGCGGCATCGCTGGGCTTGGGCGGCGGCGGGATTTTGCTGCTGTACCTCGTCTTGGCGTTGAACATGGAGCAACTGACGGCTCAGGGCATAAACCTGATATTCTTTCTGCCATGCGCGGTGATTGCGATTATTTTCTACACAAAAAAACACCTGATTGACTGGAAGGCGGCATTGCCGATTATGGCGGGCGGCTTGTTGGGCGTGGGCTTGGGGGTATGGCTGGCCGGCGCGGTGTCGGCGGAGTGGCTGTCGCGGATTTTCGGCGGTTTTTTGCTGCTGTTGGGCCTGCGGGAATTTTTCTCCAAAAATAAAGAGCAGCCTAAAAAAAGCGGCGGAAGCTGCTAATTCCCGGAGTATTGCTGACACTAATAAATTTTTATGATATAGGCGAGTTGAGCGATGTGCGGAAAAAGCATTGCGGCCAGCGTTGAAAATCTTGTCCGATCCTCCTGCCTGGCAGATACTTGACAATGGCGGCAAAAAATGTTATACTCACCCGTACAGTTTTTGTTGCGGAATTGTGTAATGGTAGCACGGCAGACTCTGACTCTGTTTGTCTGGGTTCAAATCCTAGTTCCGCAGCCACATTCGTCAACGCCGTTGATACAATAAAAAACCGTTGCAGCTTGCGGCGGTTTTGTTGTATTCAGCGGCCGAAAACGCGACTTTTGCTCCGAACGGAGTTTAGAACGTCTTTTGGTAGGCGTTGCCCACATTATATCACAGTTGCGCAGAACTTTCGCCGAGCAAAGCGCCGATGCTCAGCATTGAAACGGGGGAGGGGTTGACATATCAGACATATTCTGCTATACTTACACGGCGCAGAGTGAACTGCTGAATCTGTTTGTCCGGGTTCAAATCCCGGTTTCGCAGCCGGCGGGCGATGGGCAAGTTGCCCGTTGCCGCAAGTTTTCTGTGCATTATCCGTTTGAATTTCCAATATTATGGAGGAAAACTAAGTGCCGAACATTAAATCCGCAAAAAAGCGCGTGCTTGTCAACAAAATCAAAGCCGCCCGCAACCACTCCCAAAACTCCGCGCTGAAGACCGCTATTAAAAAAGCGAACGCAGCAGCCGTTGCCGGGAGTGACGATGTGCAGGTACTCGTCACTGCCGCAATCAAAAAAGTCGACCAAGCCGCCGCCAAGGGTCTGATTCATAAGAACAATGCCTCGCGGAAAAAATCGGCGCTTGCCCGGTTGGTGTAGCAACCCGAAACCATGCGGGAGGTAGGGCGGCTGTGTGTTGCCCTATCTCACTTATCTTATCCGCCTGTTGATTGTGCGTCGCGCTTTTGGGATGTACATGCTTTATTAGGTGTGCGGCGTGCATCCCATCAAATATGATCCAGTAGCTCAGATGGCAGAGCATTTGACTTTTAATCAAAGGGTCCGGGGTTCGAGCCCCCGCTGGATCACCAGAGAAAACACAGCAGTGGCGCGGGTTTGCGGCTTTCGGAAAAGTCAGGTCATCGCCCGAACGCAGCGCTCCGACATTCGATTTGCAGGAACGATTAGCAAGGATATTATACCACAAATCACGCGTCTTGTTACCGAGAACGTCTTCGGCAGGCAGAACCTGCCACGATGGCGTTGCCTGTTGCCCGCAAAAAAACCGCCCCGCCAAAAACGGGACGGCTTTTGAGTTAAGACTTAGGAGAAAACGTCCTTAATGAAACCGAGTGCTTCATCGAAGCTGGGTACGTTCGTGGGCAAGCGGTGGAAGAAGAACGCAATCTCGCCGGCAGACGGCCAATTGCCGGGAAGCAAGAACAGGACGACGTTGAACACACGTTCAAGCCAATCCAGCAGGAAACTGAACGGGCCGCGGTTGTTGCGCCAATTGTTGTAATCATCATAGTAATCATCGTCATAGTAATTGTCGTCATCGGGCACCGGTGTCAAGCTCACAAGCTCGTCAATCGCGTTCTGCAAAACGACCACCGCGCCGTCGATGATTGCTTGCGCTTCTTCAACGGTATCCGCCAGCAGAATGCCGTAATCAAGCTTGTCGATAATCGGTGTGATTTCGTCAACAACCAATGCCAGCGCGTGAAGGCTCTCTTGGGTCAACTGAAGCTCGTACCAGCCGTAGTCCTCGTCATATTCCCACCAGCTGTAGCCTTCGTCGTAATCACTAATGATGTTCCATGCGTAGTAGTAAGCGTCATACAGCCGACCGCCGAGCACATGCAGCTCTGAATTCAGCTGAACGGGTTCGGACGTAATCGTTACGTCGCCGACGGTTACGGTGACGGAGATTTGGTATTCGCCAATCGGCAACTCAATCCAGCCTCTGCGCCCGTTGTTGCTTATGCTGTAGTAATAGTCGTCCAAATTTAGCGGCAGACCTTCGGCGTCGGCAAAGTGCCAGGTGATTTGCGGCTCGCCGTCAAGGCGTGAGAATGACGGGCCGGTTCTGACGCTGAAATAGAATTCGGTCACTTGACCATAGCTGTCTGCGTAGACATCGACCGATACAGACGCGGACTCCAGCGGGGCGGCAAGTGCAAGCGCAGAGAGGCTGCCCAGCAGCAGCATTACGGCTAGCAGAATACTGAGGATTTTTTGCGGATTTTTCATGTTGACCTCCTTTAATTTTGGTAGATAAGGGATGATACCCCTGTACCGGTTAACATTATAACATTTCCGATTTAAAAAAGCAATAGAAAATTCAATATTTCATCTGTTTTTTTTTTTTTTTGGACGGTTTTTTGTGCAGACTGCTGAAATTTGCGGTATTCTATAGTCTGCAGCTTAAAATGCGCTCAAAATGCAAAGGACGAGCAATGCTCGTCCCGCACTGTTCATTGCTAAATGTTAATTGATTGCTCCAAATCGGCACAGCTGAGCGCAAACTCCGCAGCCAACGCACTGTGTGAAGTCAATCTCTGCCTTGCCGTCAATCACCGAAATTGCGGGGCAGCCAATTTTCATGCAAGCCTTGCAGCCCACGCATTTTTCGCTCTCGACCTTCAGCGGCGGCGCGTGCTTCACCGTTTTCAGCAGTGCGCACGGGCGGCGCGATATCACCACGGCAGGTTGGTCGGTGGCAAGTGCGGCGCGGATTGCCTGTTCGCTTGCGGCAAGCTCGTTGGGGTCAACCACGCGCACATCGGCAATACCCACCGCCGCGCAGAGCTTCTCCAGGCTCACAAACGGCGCCGGATCGCCATTGATATTCTTGCCCGTGGTGGGGTTTTCCTGGTGCCCGGTCATGCCGGTGATGGAGTTGTCCAGTATAATCACAACAGAGTTGCTCTGATTATACGCAATGTTGATCAGCCCCGTCACTCCGGAGTGAATGAACGTGGAATCGCCCAGCACTGCCACGGATTTTGACGCAAGCGAGGGGTTTGCCTTGTTGCGTCCGTGCAGTGCGGAGACCGACGCGCCCATGCAAATGCAGGTGTCCAACATGCCAAGCGGCGGCAGCGATCCCAATGTGTAGCAGCCAATGTCTCCGCTGACGGCAACGCCGATTTTCTTCAGCGCGTAAAACAGTCCCCTGTGCGGGCAGCCCGGGCACAGCACTGGCGGACGTGAGGGCAGCGACAAATCAGCCGTCAAATTGAGGTTTTCTACGCCCAGAATCGCCTTGGCAATCAGCGCCTGTGAGTATTCGCCCAGCAGCGAAAACGCCTCTTTGCCGATGACCTTCAGTCCCAGCGCACGGCAATGCTGCTCTATGTAAGGGTCGAGCTCCTCCAGCACGTAAACGGTTTCGCACTGCGCGGCAAAATCGCGTATCACCTGTTCCGGCAACGGATACACGCAGCCAAGCTTGAGGTATGATGCACTTTTTCCCAGAGCTTCTTTGGCGTATTGATGGCAAATTCCGGCAGAAATCACGCCGATTTTGCGGCTGTTCCACTCGACGCTGTTCAGCCCCAGCGCGAACGCTTCGTCCTCGCAGAACGCAATTTGCTTTTGGATCCGCTCCTCAACAAACACGTGCCGCACCCGCGCCATGGCGGGCATCATCACGTATTTGGCGGGGTTTTTCTCGTACGCTTTCAGCGGAACATCTGCTCTGGCGTCCGTCTGCACAAGTGAGCGTGAGTGTGCCACGCGGGTTGTCAGGCGCAGGAGGACGGGGGTATCGAAACGCTCTGCCAAAATGAACGCGAGCTTTGTGTAGGCAAGGCATTCCGCGCTGTCGGACGGCTCCAGCATGAGCGTTTTGGAAGCGCGGGCGTAGTGGCGGCTGTCCTGCTCGTTTTGGGACGAGTGCATACCCGGGTCGTCCGCAACAATTGCCAGCATACCGCCGTTCACGCCCGTGTAGCTTGCGGTGAAAAGCGGGTCGGCGGCCACGTTCAGCCCCACATGCTTCATGCCGCAAAAGCTCCGCGCTCCCGCGATTGACGCGCCCAGCGCCGCCTCCATGGCGACTTTTTCGTTGGGAGCCCATTCGCATTCAATTTCCGGATATGTTGCGGCAAACTCCGTCACCTCCGTGCTGGGTGTGCCGGGGTAGCTGCTGCCGAAGGTCACGCCCGCCTCCCACAGACCGCGCGCAACGGCTTCATTACCAAGATATAGCTGCTTCATTTTGCTGTGTCCTTTGCTTTATAAAGATATATTTACTTCAGCCCCAAAAAGTCGGGAATCAGCCGCCCCGCGTCGTAGGAATCCTCTTTTGTGCGAATATGCGGCTCAAACGCCGTGTTTTGGTAGACCTTGACGTACTAAAGCTCAAACTACGCAGGCGCGTCTTTCGTTGCCGTGCTCAGCGGGTTTGAGTAGTCCGGCTTGATTTCGTCGCCGGAATGGCTGACGGGAAATGCCCGGCCGAGCATTTGGAAAAACGCGCACAGAATCACGCCGATTTTTTGGAAAATGCGAATGCCGCAGAGAACATAGACACACTATCCCAATATGCATTGACAGAGGAAAGTTTAACACGCGGGCGGCAGAATGTCAAGGATTAAGGATATTCGCGCTGTTGCTGAAAAAAACAACGCCTTTCGGGCGATGTTACGCGCTTGAAATCATCCCCGCCCTGATTAAGAGCAATTCTCAGCATCACCGGGAGGGCGGAGGAGTATCGCTCAAGGCGCAGTACCGCCTTGAGCTCAAAGAGCTTCATCAAAGACCCCATTGCGGGCGGCTTCCCGCAGAACATCGGAAATAACACCCGTGGCTTCAAACACCCGAATACCCGCAGCGAACAACGCGTTTGCGGCACCTGAACCAACCTTTGCCGCAAATACCCCATCGCAGTCCGAAAGGCGTTCGATTACGTTTTGCATAGCCTCATTGCTATGCTCAAAGTTGTTGCAAAGCGGCTGTACCGAACGTTCCTCAACAAAGTGCATGTCCTCACCGTCCATGTCAAGCACAAAAAAACGTTCCGTGCGCCCAAAGTGGCGGTTGATGACTTTTCCGTCAGAACTGGCGGCGGCAATCCTCGGCAATCCGGTTCACCTCAAAGGCATAGTAATCATATATACATTATTATAACAAGTCCGTGACATAATGTCAAGATGGCGAATCGTGCGGGCAGCGGCGCTTTGCGTTGCCGCGTTCCGCGGGACAAATATGAGCTTTTTTGCATAGTTGCCGGCGACTCTAAGCAGCTGCTCTCACCAGCTG
>JAITOD010000085.1 GCA_031290105.1 Oscillospiraceae bacterium | reverse complement strand
TAACCCAACTCCCTTGTGTCAGGCAGAGGTGCGCACGCGGCACGGCTTGCACTCAAAATAAGCGCGGCTGACCAAAACAGACGCAGCTGCTCTGTCTCGGCGGATGTTATAGAAATTTCCGCCAGAGCGCTCGCCAAAGAGTGCGTATCAACATCGCCGGCATTGCGTATATAATCGCCGAAAAAGCCCAAAAGACGCGGCTTGCCATCAACATCAACGGGCAGCGGCGGGCAGGCTCGCAGCGCTTTGAGCACCGCCGCGCCCTCACGCGCCAAGAGGTAGTAGTTATCCAGCAGCCACTCGCGCCCCTTTGCGCTGCGGGGACTGCGCACGGAACGGGAATACTGCCCGCGGATAGCGCGCATTGCCCGGCGCAGTGCTGACACGCAATTGGACGCCGATTTACTGCTCACGGTTTTCCGCCCCCTGACAAGGGGCACGAGTAAGCCCCGAATTATTGCAAAAAGATGGCAAAATGTAACTGCCGGACGACATGCACCGCCGGCAGGAGCAAACACAATTTTTCGCGGCGCTTTGTGCGTATTTTCGCCCTGACACAAAGAAATTTTGCGCTTACTCTCCCCTGCTTTTAACCAATTGCCGGCAAAACAGCACGGCACCACCCGCCAACGCAATAAGCGACACAACGCTGAGAATCTGCGAAAGCGTGCCGAAGATTTTGGCGGCTTTGCCCATTTGCCCCGCCAAGCGAAGCACCGTTGCGCTATCCATAAATCTCACCTCTTTTCAAGTTCCGGATTCAATCAACACGGCGTGGGCAATTGCCGGTATGCTCTCGCCCTGCAGCGATGATACGCTTGAGAGCAGCGCGCCCGTTGCTATGAAGAGCACACGGCGCAGCTCACCCGCGGCAATTCGCGGCAGAATATCCCCGCACAAAACAGCCGCGCTGCAGCCGCAGCCGGACGCGCCCGCGTTGATTTCATTGGGCTGCTCCTGCGAATACAGCATAAGCCCGCAGTCATTGTGGCGGTCGCTCAGGTCAACGCCCCAATCCTGCAGTAGGAGCTGCCGTAGCAAATCGCTGCCCACCGAGCCTAAGTCCCCTGTGAGGATTAGGTCGTAATCACCGGGGATACTTTGGGTGTCGCGCAGGAACGCGCCGATTGTGTTTGCGGCGGCGGGCGCCATTGCCGCGCCCATGTTGTGGGCGTCTTTTATGCCTAAATCAGTCACGCTGCCAAGGCATATTTGTGTGATTATCGGCGGCAGAACATCGCCCTGCAGTTCGCCGCCCTGCAACAGGCAGGCGCCTGCGGCGGTCGCCGTCCATTGTGCCGTTGGAGGACGCTGACCGCCGTATTCCAGAGGCTGGCGGAACTGCTTTTCCGCAGCGCAAAAGTGCGATGAAGTGCCCGCAAGCGCCGTGCGTGCCGCGCCGCTTTCAATGGCAATGGCCGCACTTGCCAAGCTGAGCGCCATGGTTGAGCACGCGCCGTAAAGCCCGGCAAACGGTATCCCTAAGCCGCGCGAGCCGAACATGCTGGCACTGCACTGACCCAATAAATCTCCGGCAAAATGAAGGTCAACGTCTTTTGTCGAAAGCCTTGCCCGATATAGCGCGGACTCTGCGGCCGCCTGCTGAAGGATAGCCTCCGCCTTCTCCCAGCTGTCCTGCCCCAAGGTGTCGTCATCAAAAACGCGGGCGAGTTTGCCGTTAAGCAATCCACCCGCCTCCATTGCTCCGCCGACCGCCGCAAAAGCCGATATTCTTGGTCGGCTATGCAATACAACGGTGTTCAGCCCAATTCGTTCAGCCATTTTGTCCTCCGCAAACGAGATATTGTGTCACACAAATTTGTTAAATCGTGTGATAATTTATCGCGCAAACAGCCAGTAGATAATCCCGTACAAAACCGCCGCGCCGCCGCCGTATACCAACACGGGACCCGCCAAGCGGAAAATATTTGCGCCCGTGCCTAGAATGCGCCCCTCCGTCTGGAACTCCATTGCAGGCGAGGCGATGGCGTTGGCAAAGCCGGTGATTGGCACGATTGTTCCGGCTCCGGCGTGACGCGCAATTTTATCGTAGACGCCAATGGCTGTCAGCAGCGCCGTGAGCGCAATGAGCGTGACCGGCACCAACATACGAACAAGCTCTTCGCCTGCGCCAAGGCGTGCGTAAAGCATGGCAAGCAGCTCGCCCAGCACGCACACCGTGCCTCCGCCAACAAAAGCCTTCGCCATATTTTTAAGCAGCGGGGAATTCGGCGACGACTGTTCCACCATGGTCTTGTATTTTTCCGCTGTAGTTTTCATATGCCGCACCTTAACTTAACAGATTTTTGTCTGATTTTTTCTCATGCCGGACAGTAATTACCTCTTATTTGAAATAAAACGTCGCCGGCATTCAGCCTATTCTTCCATTTGCTTGCCCAAAAACGCCGCCGCAATCTGCACCAGCTTAGTTTCTGTTTGGGTAGGCTGCGTGCCGTCCTCGCCCATGAGCAATACGACTGAACCCAGCACATCGCCCGCGCCGATGATAGGATACACTATCCCGCCGAAGCGTTCCAGACCCTCAACCGGGCGGAGAGGTTCGGTGTCTGCCGCCGCAGTCCAGCCGCCGCGGCGCTCCATGATGCCCTCCAGCGCCGGGGTGACCCGCCGTTCAAGTACCTCCTTGCGCGGCAAGCCGGAGCACGCCACCGCCATGTCACGGTCTGTGATGATGACAGGCACACCGGTGCCCTTGTTGAGCACCTCGGCATAGCGTTCCGTTACGCCGGATATTTCACCGATTGGCGAATACTTTTTGAAGATAACCTCGCCGTCGGAATCAGTGTAGATTTCCAGCGGGTCGCCTTCACGGATACGCATGGTGCGGCGGATTTCTTTGGGAATCACAACGCGCCCAAGGTCGTCAATTCTGCGAACAATACCGGTAGCTTTCACTCAAAAAACCCCTTTTTTCAGCTTGCAAGGGATAGTGTTTGCCTAAATGCGGTAAATATTCACTGATGAGTGGAAGACATTACTTAATGCCGCGAAAAGAAAGTAAGCACACAACAAGCCCCCGATTCATAAACTGAAGCGGGGGGATGGTGTTTGAGTGCGGATTATTTTTGGAGCGCCGAATACCGCCCCCGGGCGCGGCGGGTTGTTTTGCTGCGCGGCTGTCCGGACGAGAAAAAGCACCGCCTTTTGCTGCTGTTGACAACATATTTGGAGCAAAACGGGCAAACTGCGGAACGATACTCCGCACCGCTGCGCCCGGAACAAGCCGCGGCGGTTTTTTTGCCGGAGAGCGGCGTGCTGTTCATCGATAGTCACTTTGCGCAGGACTTGTCGGCCGACGCGGAGCTATCTCTCGACGAACAGCGCGACTGGGCTGAGCTTTGCCGCAAGAGCGCGGCAATCGCCAAGCCGGACGAGAAAATACAGGAATGTGAGCGCAAATACAGCAGATTTTTCAATGCCGCCGCCCTGCTGCAAAAGGACTTTGCCCGTACGGACGCGGCGCGGCTGAACAAAGCAAAGCTGACCCGCTGCGCCGTGCGTCTGGCGGCAAAGGAATTTCCGCCGCCAAGCGGGCGCATTGGTAGAGAAACGCGGCGAATGCTGACGAGCCACAGCGCGGGCGGCATGGCAGCGCACTTCCGCACGATTGCCGAAATGTGCGATACGTTGATATTGCTTGAGGATTTCAGTGGAGCCGCGGGAGCGTTTTTGCTCTCGCGGCTGAGAGCAAACGCGCTGGGCAACGGGCTGGACGCTGTGGTCTGCCCGTCGCCGCTGGACCCGAACGGCGCGCCGGAGTTTCTGTTTGTGCCGGAATTGCGGCTGGGCGCGGCGGTGTGTAACCGCTTCCATAATCCGCACGCGCTGATAGCTGCGCTGGAGGGCGGCAAGCGCTTTGAGCATATGCGCGTTCTGCGTTCGGAGCGGTTTTATTTGCGGCAGGGCAAGGAGCAATCGCGGCGGCTGCGTTTTTTGCACCGGGCGCAGTGGGAGCTACTTGAGGCGGCAAGTGCGGCGCTTGCGGCGCGGGAGCAGTTGCTGGAGCGTTTGGCAGGGTATTACGCCGCTGCGGACGGCACGGTGAATTTGCCCATGCTTGCGGCAAAGGCGCTGCTGCTGGGTGAGATTTTTGCAGAGCAGCGTGGCTCGTTGTAACGTTAAAAAACAAAGGCGAAAATATATCACGAAACAACGCGCAAACTTGATTATCAAAGGCGAAAATAAGGTGCAAAAGATTTACGTTCCCGCGCAATCAATCCTCCAGCAGCGCCGCGCCCAAAATCCCCGCGTCATTGCCCAAAACCGCCGTCACAAGCTCCGTCTGGCGGTCCGCCCCGCGCGAATACCGCTCGCGAACAACGGCGTGGCGCAGCGGCTCAAGCAAGGTCTCGCCCTCTTTGCCAATTCCGCCGCCAATGCACACCATTGCGGGCTGAAAAATGTTGATTATATTCACAATGCCGGCGGCAAGGAACGCGATGTAATTCTTCACCACAAGCTTGCCGGGTTCATCGCCGCGCTCTGCCGCACGGAACGCAGTCTGTCCGCTGATGTTGTCGTAGCTGTCGTCGCAAAGCTGCCACATCAAGCTATCCTGGTTGGCGCGCATGATGTCCCTCGTTTGCTGCACCAGCGCCCGCGCACTCGAGTAGCTTTCCCAACAGCCGCGCCGTCCGCAGGTGCAGCGGCTGCCGTCCTTGATAATCACCATGTGCCCCATTTCGCCGGCGGCGTAGTTGATTCCGCGCAGGATTTTGCCGTCAATAATAATCCCGCTGCCAACCCCCGTGCCAAGGGTAATCATCACAAAGGAGTCCACGTTTTCGTCTCGACCGGCTCCCGCGCAACACTCACCGAGTGCGGCGGCGTTAGCGTCGTTATCAAGAAACACCGGCTTGCCAAAGTGCCCCCGCAGTGTCTCCACCGCCGGGACGTCGTGAAATTCCAAGTTGTTTGCGTAGGTAATCATGCCGGAGCGCTTGTCGATTGAACCGGGTGTGCCAAGCCCGATGGATGCGACGTCGCCGAGCGTAATCCCGGCATTAACGATTGCGTCCTCCGCTGCGGCGACTATGTCCGCAAAGACCTGTTCATATGGGCGGGGAGAGTTGGTTTTGCGCAAACCGCGCCCAACAATTTGCTTTTGCGCGTCAACCACGCCCACCGCAATATTCGTGCCGCCAAGGTCAATCCCGATTCTGTACACTGTCCGTCACCCTTTATGATAGTTGATAGTTGATAATTAACAGGCTTTGCTGCCGCAGGCAGGGCTTTACGCTCAAATGGGGAATATTTGTTAGCAAATACTATCCGCAAACCGTTCGCCGAAGTCTGCCGCTGCCGCTAAATCAGCGGCGGTTGGCACCAGCGTGACCTTGAATTGCTCCTCAAACACGCGGCACTTCAAGCTGTTCAGCCTTGCCGCGGTGTTCGCGAAGCCCTCGCCGCTCCAGCCGTATGAGGCGAACAGCGCCGCCGGACGTTTCGCCATATTGATTGCGTCCGCGTGGGCAAGCAGGCTGTAGATCGGCGGCACAGCGTCGCGGTTTATGGTCAGGCAGCCCACCGCAAATGCGTCGCTCCCGTTGAGGAGTGCCACGAGGGCGTCGAGATCGTGCTCAATAATGTTGTATATTTTGCACTGTGCATCCGGAAAAACACGCAAAATCCCGCCGCGCACAGCCTCGGCGAGTGCAGCGGTGTTGCCGTATGCCGTGCAGTAAAATATTGGGATTTTTTTTGCCCCCGCCGACTCTTCACGGCTCCACAGTGTATATTGCGCCAGTGCATTTTCCAGCAAGCAGCCGCGCGTTAACACAGGACCATGCGACGGGCAGAGCATATCCACGTCTAGCGGCGCGATTTTTGCCAGCCCCTTGCGCACCCACGGCTGGAAGGGCCCGAAAATGCAGTCGAAGTAATTTTTCAGCGCATCCTCATAAGCTTTGCGATAGACTAAGTGCGTATCCAGCACGCCCGGCTCGCAGTAGTGCGCCCCCAAAAAGTCGCAGGAGAAAAGGATTTTGTCCTCCTCCAGATAGGTGAACATGGAGTCCGGCCAATGCAGGAACGGCGCGGACAAAAAACGCAGCGTTTTGCCGCCGAGCTCAAGCGTTTCGCCGTCTTTGACGACGTGTACGCGCAAATCGGGTATGTTCGTTATGTTTTTCAGGTAGACGCTTGCCGCCTGCGTTGCAAAAACCTCAAGCTTAGGGAAGCGCTCCAAAAGCTCGGCGACGCAGCCGGAGTGGTCAGGCTCCGTGTGGTTGAGTATCAGATAATCCGGCGCGCAGCCCTGGGGCAAAGCCTGCGCCAGTTCCTCCTGAAACAGCGCGGAAAAGCTCCTGTGCGCCGCCTCAATCAGCGCCGTTTTTTGAGTGCCGCGCACCACATATGAGTTGTAGCTTGTCCCGTATTCCGTGCGCATTATCACGTCAAAAACGCGCATATTTGGGTTGAGCATGCCGGTAAAATATACACCGTCCGCCAAATTTTTCACAAAATATTCCTCCTGAGCAGCTTGTTATGCCACCTGAATAGCGCTTATAAAGTAGCCGTCCTTTGCGGTGCGCAGAGTGATTTTGCGGAATTTATCCGGCTCCGGCTGAGTGATATTGCCTTTTTCGTCCTGCGCAAATTCCGACGCGGGAATGTAGCCGACGGTCAGCACAATGGAGCGCGACTTCTTCTGAATATCAGTCACGCGAGGAATATATATGGGTGCGATTGCGGTAATCGGTACCAAATAGACCTGCTTGGCTTTGTCGTAGGTGAAAATGTAGTCGCCGCCGTCGATTGTGGAGTGTTCGATATTTTCAATGCTGCCAAAAATCGAGGCAAATTGTGCGTCAACATCCGCCTCGGGGATTTGGAAGCCTGCGCCATCGGTCAGCGCTACGGTTTCGTACTTTCCCGTTTCCATGTTTGATTGCAGGATTTTCCAGATTGTACAATCCAACAGTTGGGTTTGTGCAGCCTGATTGACATCATCGAAAGTGTCCGGGTCATTTCGGACGACGGGCGCAAGAAATGCCTCGTATTCCTCGCGTTTTGCGGTATCACTGAACAGATTTCCGGCGCTCTTGCCGGCAAGTAAGATCAGCGTAACCGCGCCGAAAATCGCCAGCAATACAACAATCAGCCCTAAAATAAACGAGCCTGTGCGTGCTTTTTTTGCCTTAGCCATCGTGTCCTCCAATTTACAATTAACAGTTGTGATTGCGGCTGTTAATTATTCATTATCCACTATCAACTGTCCATTATCTTGTTTGTCCGTCGCCGCGAATCAGGTATTTTTCGCTCACTAAATTGCCGAGTCCCAACGGTCCGCGCGCGTGGAGCTTCTGTGTGGATATGCCTATCTCCGCGCCGAAACCGAACTCGCCGCCGTCGGTAAAGCGGGTGGAGGCGTTAACATAAACCGCCGCGCTGTCAACCTCGCGCAAAAAGCGTTCCGACGCCGCGTAATCGCGCGTGATTATCGCCTCGCTGTGGTGGGTGGAATATTTGGCGATGTGCGTCACCGCTTCGTCAAAATCATCAACGACTTTTACGCTCATCACGTATCCGCCGTATTCTGTGCCCCAATCCTCCTCAGCGGCGGGCACAGCAGATGGGAGAATTGCGCAAGCCGCCGCGTCGCCGCGCAGCTCTACTGATTTCTCCGCAAGCCGCGCCGCAATAATTGGCAGCGCCTGAGCCGCAATCGCTCTGTGCACCAACAGGCTCTCCGCTGCATTACAAACCGATGGCCGGCTTGTCTTAGCGTTGAAGATAATTTCCGCCGCCATGTTGATATCAGCGCTCTCGTCCACATAGATATGGCAGTTGCCCGCGCCGGTCTCAATCACGGGGATGCGCGCGTTTTCCACAACGGCACGTATGAGCCCTGCTCCGCCGCGGGGAATCAGCACATCAATCAGCCCGGTGAGCGCCATCATTTCAGCTGCGCCCTCGCGTGATGTGTCCTCAAGCAGCTGCACGCAGTCTGCGGGGAGCCCTGCGTTTTCGAGCGCATGACGCATAACCTTGGCGATTGCGGTATTGCTGCGGATTGCCTCCTTGCCGCCCCGCAATATGCACGAATTGCCCGCCATAAGGCAGAGCGCGGCGGCGTCGCTGCAAACGTTGGGGCGAGCCTCAAAGATTACGCCCACAACGCCAAGCGGCACGGTGATTTTCTCTATGCGCAGACCATTCGGACGCACCGCGCCCCAACGCACGCGCCCAACCGGGTCTTCCTCAGCGGCAACATCGCGCACGCCGTTCGCCATGCCCGCGACGCGGCTTTCGTCCAACGCCAGCCTGTCAAGCAGCGACTCTGACATGCCATTACTGCGCCCGGTCTGTAAATCCAAAGCGTTTGCCGCAAGGATAGCCGCGCAGCTATCCTCTAACGCCTGAGCGGCAGCTTCCAGCGCGGCGCGTTTAACCGCACCGTCAAGCTTGGCAAGACGGGTACGCGCTTCCTGCGCGCGCTCGCCCAATTCGCGGATTGCAGGCATAAAAGCACCCCTTATTAATGAATAATTGATAATTAATAATGAATAATGTTGGAAAGGATCTTTTGGCGCCGCCATTCAACACCAATCCAAATACACTCAAATTTAAGCATTTTCAGATAGCGCCAACCGCCCGAATTATTCATTATCCACTATTCATTCTTCATTATCATTGTGCCCGCAATCGCAGGAGACCTCGAACTCCAGCAGCTCGTTGCAGGCGGGGCAGTGCATTTCGCCCTCGTCAAGAATCTCTTCGTCAACCGAGAAAGTCTCTCCGCAGGCAGGGCACTGTACCTCAACCTCATTTTCCTCGTCGTCGATGTCCCAATCCTCGCCTGAAAGCTCTTCATAAACATATTCTTCCAGCCCGTCCAAATCCTCGTCCACCGAGTCAAGCTGCTCTGTCAGTTCGTCAACGCGGTTTTCCAGCGACTTGACCGTGCTTGCGGCTTCTTCCAATACCGCAATGATAGCGGAAATCAAGCGCCCGTGGGTTTCGTTTTCATCCAGCCCAAGACCCTCCGAGAGCCCTTTGAGGTGTGCGACTTTTTCGCCTAATGTCATAGCCATAATGTTATCCTTTCTGATGCTTTAATGCGGACGTTGTTTGCCGTCCGTTATGCGCGGCTGAGGTAATCTCCGGTGCGCGTGTCGACCATAACCAGCTCGCCCTCGTCGATGAATAGAGGGACTTTGATTTCCGCACCTGTTTCGAGTGTGGCGGGTTTTGTGACGTTTGTTGCGGTGTCGCCCTTAAAGCCCGGGTCAGTCTGCGTGATTTGCAGAGTGACAGTGTTGGGCGGCTCAAGACCGAAAACGCTGCCTTTGTAAGACAGTACGCGGCAAACCAGATTTTCCTTCACAAAGCGGAAGCTGTCCGGCAGCACGTCCGCGCCGATTGGGATTAGCTCAAAGCTTTCGGGATCCATGAAGTAATACAGCCCGCCGTCGTTGTAACTGTACTCCATGTCTTTGCGCTCGATGAACGCGGTTGGGTACTTCTCGGACGGGTTGAACGTACGCTCAAGCACCGCCCCGCCGATAACATCGCGGATTTTTGTGCGGACAAACGCCGCGCCTTTGCCCGGCTTAACGTGCTGAAACTCGATGATGGAATAGACCTTGCCATCCATCTCAAAAGTAACGCCGTTGCGGAAATCGCCTGCAGAAACCATTTTTTATTCCTCCAATAGAAACATTCGGGAGATATTGTACCGCATTTTGCGCAAAAATGCAATACGTACGCAAATTAAACCGCCGCCCGGGCAGAAAAATCCACGCGGCCGCGGCGCAAAAAGCTTGCAGTAAAGCGCCAAAAGTGGTAAAATACCTGTTGCAAGGGAGGGAACGCCATGACGGATTTGTTGTCTGCTGTTGAGCGTGCCGGAGTAGTCGGCTGCGGCGGCGCGGGCTTCCCCACACACGCGAAATACAACACCGTGGCAGAGCTGCTGTTGATCAATGCCGCAGAATGCGAACCGCTGCTTGGCACAGACCGCTATCTTGTGCGGGAAAAAGCTGCTGAAATCTGCGAAGCCGCCGAGAGCGTAAGAGCGCATTTGGGGGCATCCGAAGCGGTGATTGCGCTGAAAAAAACATACCGCGCGGAAATCGAAGCGCTGAGCGCGGCGCTCCTCCCCTACCCCACACTGCGAATGCATTTGCTGCGCAGTTTTTATCCCGCAGGCGATGAGCAAACCTTGGTCTTTGAGGTCACCGGGCGCACCGTCCCCCCGGGAGCTCTGCCGGGCGCCGTGGGCTGTGTGGTGTCCAACGCCGCGACGCTTTACGCTGTTTGGCACGCGCTGCATGGCAGAGCCTTCACGCAAAAATACATCACAATCAACGGCGCGGTGAGTAAGCCCTGCATACTCAAAACACCCGTGGGGACGAGTTTTGCGGACTGCTTGGCGGCGGCCGGCGGCAGCACCGTGCGCGATTATATCGTCGTGAGCGGCGGTCCAATGATGGGCAAGGTTTTCGGCGGCGAGGAGACGGCAGAGCTTGCTGTGAGCAAAACCACGTCAGGTTTTCCGCTCCTGCCAAAAGACGCGCGCATGGCTCAATACGCCGTGCTGAACGAGCGGCAAACAATCAACCGCGCCCGCGCCGCTTGCATTCAGTGCAGCTTTTGCACAGGACTTTGCCCGCGCCGCTTGCTCGGTCACCCGTTGGAGCCGCACCGGATTATGCGCCGCATCTCATCGTCCGATTGGCGGGGAACGCTGCCGCACGACAGCGTTCTGCAGTCCGCGGCACTGTGCTGCGAATGCGGGATATGTGAGCTATACGCATGCCCAATGCAGCTGCAGCCGCGCAAAATCAACGCACTAATAAAGCAGGAAATGCGCGCGCAAAACATCAAACCACCGCCGTTTAATATTGACCAATCGCTGCCCGAATTCCGCGATGAGCGCAAGGTGCCAACCAAGCGTGCGGCGGCGCGTGCCGGCGTTGGGGGGTATTACGGCGAAGTGCCAATGTGTTTTGCTGAGCTGCACCCGCAGGAGGTCAGCATTGCGCTGAACAGTCACATCGGTGCGCCGGCGGAGCCGATCGTCAGCGTTGGCGGCAGAGTTGAGCATGGTCAGCTGATTGCGCGGCCCCCAAGCGGCGCACTCGGCGCTTGCTATCACGCAAGCATATCGGGTATAATAACCAATATTAACAACAAAATCACCATTCACGTGTGATAAGGAGTCTTGCAGATGGCACAGGTTTTCCCCACAAAAAGCAACCTCATTGCAACAAAAAAGTCGCTGGCGCTGGCTAAGCTCGGCTATGATTTGATGGACAAAAAGCGCACAATCCTCATCCGCGAAATGATGGGGCTTATCGACAAGGCGGGCAGTGTGCAGTCGCGGATTGACGAGACCTACGCGCGGGCGTATCGCTCACTGCAGCGGGCGAACATCAGCCTTGGCAGCTGTGAGCCGTTCGGGTATTCCGTGCCGGTTGACAACACCTTGACGCTGAGTGCGCGGAGCGTTATGGGCGTGGAGCTGCCCACGGTTTCGCTTGAGCCGGAGCAGTTTGCGCTGTATTACGGACTTGGCTCAACCAATTCGCAGCTGGACGAGGCCTGTGTGCAATTCGGGCTGGTCAAGCAGCTGACGGCAGAGCTTGCGGAGGTGGAAAGCTCGGTTTATCGGCTTGCGGTGGCAATAAAAAAGACGCAAAAACGCGCCAACGCCCTGCAAAATATTCTTATTCCGCAATTTGAGCACACAATTCGCTTCATTTCCGGCGCACTTGAGGAAAAAGAGCGCGAGGACTTTGGACGGCTGAAGGTCATCAAGGCACAAAAATTAATTAATAATTGACAGTGAATAGTGGATAATGACGAAGCAAATCTCAGCCGTGCGGCAATTTTGAATAAGAACAAAAGTACTTAACGGCGTGCTGATTATTCACTATCAATTATCAATTCTACCGGGCAGTGGTCTGAGCCGGTGATTTCGGCGTGGATGGAGGCGTCCCGCAGTTTGGGCAGCAGGCGCTCAGACAGCACGCAATAGTCAATACGCCAACCGATGTTCCGCTCGCGGGCACGCGTTCTGTAGCTCCACCACGAATAGGCGTTGGGCGTATTTGGGTGCAGCGCACGGAAGCTATCGACAAAGCCCGACTCCAGCAAACGCGAAAGCTTGCCGCGCTCCTCGTCCGTAAAGCCCGTGTTGCCGTAGTTTTCTTTTGGGTGCGAAAGATCGATTTCGTTGTGCGCCACGTTCAGGTCGCCGCAAATAATCACCGGTTTTTGCTTATCGAGGGTCAACAAATATTCGCGGAAGGCGTCCTCCCACAGCATACGGTAATTCAGACGAACCAAGCCGTCGCGGGAGTTTGGCGTGTATACATCCACCACAAACAGCTCCGAAAATTCCAGCGTGATGACGCGCCCTTCGCTGTCGTGCTCCGCGCGGTCAATGCCGTATGTGACGGCAATAGGCTCCCGCCGCGTAAACACCGCCGTGCCTGAATACCCCTTGCGGATTGCGGAGTTCCAATACCCCGCATAGCCCGGCAACCGCAAATTAGCCTGCTCTTCCAGGGCCTTGGTTTCTTGCAGGCAGATTATGTCCGCGTCCGGCACCAGCACGCTTTCGGCAAAGCCCTTTTGCATACAGGAGCGGATTCCGTTCACGTTCCACGACACAATTTTCACACTAACGAACCACCTTTATGCCGTTTTTGATAAATATTTCCCGCGCCCATGCAGTTTCTTCCTTGGTAGCCGCAGGGGTATCGGCAAGCAAATATTCCCGCCCGCACTCCGCCCATTTGGGTTCACCGAACTTGTGGAACGGCAGCAGCTCTACTTGCTGTATGCACGAAAACGGGCGCAGCAACACGGCAAGCGCACTCAGCTCGGTCTCGTTGAGCGTATAGCCGGGCAGCAGCACGTGACGAATCCACACGGGCTTGCCGATTTTTTCGCAGTATTCAAGCGTCGCCAAGCCCGCACGGTTATCATGCCCCGTAAGGCGCAGCGCCATTTCAGGCGACGACGCTTTGATATCCAGCAAGATAAGCTCTGCCCCGCCGATTGCCTCCGCTGCTTCTGCGGGACGCAAAAGCCCTGCCGTATCAATCACGGACGAGAGTCCCGCGTCGGCCAGCAAGCTCTCGCACGCGGCGACGAATTTGTGTTGCAGCAACGGCTCCCCGCCGGAAAACGTCACTCCGCCGGAGAGGAAGCTGCGGTACTGCAAAATTTCTTTGACCAAAGCGCCCGCAGTGCGCCGTTTGCCGCGCCCGGAAACGCTGTCCGGGTTGTGGCAATACACACACCTGAGCGGGCAGCCCTGCAAAAATACCACAAAACGCACGCCCGGTCCGTCCACCGTGCCAAAGGTTTCTGTGTGATACACAGACCCTGTCACGTTTTTCAGGGCGGCGAGCGGCGTTTTGTTCTTTGTTTCAGGCACGGTGATTATTCGCCGTCAGTCGAGGGTATCGTGAGTTTATCGAGCAACGGAAGCTTGGCTTTTTTGCCTTGCAGGGCGTTGATTATCCCGAGGATTGCGAACACGCCGATGACAGCCGCAATAATCGAGAAGAGAACCACGATGAAACCCGGGACGTATCTTTCTGTGTAGGTATAATCCCAGATGACTTCTATTGTGCGCTTGAACTTAATTAAGTAGAACAGCGAACGCAGAACGAAATATGCCGCCCATGCAAGCAACAGCTTGATGCCCTCAGTGACGTGGAAACGCGCGAACTTGGATTTTGGCGCGGCAAACCACGGAATGAATACCAGCGGTCCAAGGTAAGCGAGCACTGCCATTAGTTTGTTTTGCTGCACGTCCTGCGCGTCGGCGTCCGGCGCGGGTTGGGGCGCGTAAGCAAAGGGTGCGCCGGGCTGTTGCTGCGCGCCGTAGTTGGGCAATGGCGCCGTCGGCGGGACAGGCGCACCATAGTTGGGCAGAGGCTGAGCGGTGGGCGTCGTTTGCTCCGGTGACGGGAAAACCGGCGGCGCAAAGTCATTCGCCTGAAAAGCGGGCGGAAAATCCGGCGCTGCGGGGGGCGGAGCTGCTTCCGCTCCCGGGAATGCCGCCGCAGGGGCAGCTGTGCCGCAGATGGAACAAAATGCCGCGCCCTCGTTGAGCTCGGTCCCGCAGCCGGTGCAGTTAGCCATAGCGTTTCTCCTCTTTTTGCAAGTATAATATATAACGTTTAATAACGCCACAAGGTGATTATACACTTTTAGTTTGTGAATGTCAAATCAGATTCGCCTTACAGGAAGGTGTGGAAGGTGCGCCGCAGCACATCAAGCTGCTGTTCGCGCGTGAGCTTGATGAAGTTGACCGCATAGCCCGAAACGCGGATTGTCAGCTGCGGGTATTTTTCCGGGTGCTCCATTGCGTCCTCCAGCACGTCGCGGTCAATCACGTTGACGTTAACGTGGTGCCCGTGCTCCAGGAAGAAGCCGTCCAGCAGCGTCACAAGATTGGCTTGGCGCTCGCTTTCCGCCTTGCCAAGCGCATTGGGGATTATGGAGAACGTGTAAGAAATCCCGTCCTCGCTGTAATCATAAGGCAAAGAAGCCACGCTGGCGAGTGACGCCACAGGTCCGTGGCGGTCGCGCCCGTGCATTGGGTTTGCGCCGGGGGCAAAGGGCTCGCCCTTTTTGCGTCCGTCGGGGGTATTGCCGGTTTTTTTGCCGTAGACCACGTTGGATGTGATTGTGAGAATGCTCATGGTGGGCTTTGCGCCGCGGTATGTTTTGCGCCGCTGGAGTCTGCGCATAAACTTGCGCACCACGTCCTGGGCGATGGTGTCCGCGCGGCGGTCGTTGTTGCCAAAGGCGGGGTATTCGCCCTCAATCTCAAAGTCAACCGCCAGCCCGTCTGCGTTGCGGATTGGCTTGACCTTAGCGTATTTAATCGCCGAAAGACTATCCACCACAACCGACAGCCCCGCGATTCCGCACGCCATTGTGCGCAGGACTTTTTCGTCGTGCAGAGCCATTTGCAGCTTTTCGTAGCAATATTTATCGTGCATATAGTGGATAACATTGAGCGTGTTGACGTAAAGATCGGAGAGCCACTCGCACACGTCGCTGAAACGCGCGCGGACCTCGTCATAATCCAGCAAATCGCCCTGAATGGGGATGATAGGCGGCGCGATCTGCTCGCCCGTCAGCTCGTCACGCCCGCCGTTGATTGCGTAGAGCAGCGCCTTGGCAAGGTTTGCGCGCGCACCGAAAAACTGCATTTGCTTGCCGATTCTCATGGCGGATACACAGCAGGCAATGCCGTAGTCGTCGCCGAACTTCTCTTGCATAAGGTCGTCGCTCTCGTATTGGATGGACGAGGTTTCGCAGGAGAGCCGCGCGCAGTAGATTTTGAACGGCGCGGGCAGGCGCGGGCTCCAGAGCACGGTCATGTTGGGTTCCGGCGCGGGACCAAGGTTGGTCAGACTGTGCAGAAAGCGATAGGACGACTTGGTGACCATGTGCCGCCCATCCACGCACATACCGCCAAGCGACTCTGTCGTCCAGGTTGGGTCGCCGCTGAAGAGCGAGTCATATTCCGGCGTGCGCAAAAAACGCACGAAGCGCAGCTTGAGGATAAACTGGTCGAACATCTCCTGGATTTCCGCTTCGGTGTATTTGCCGTTTTCCAGGTCGCGCTCGGCAAAAACGTCCAGAAAAGTGCTCACGCGCCCAAGGCTCATTGCCGCGCCGTTCTGGTCCTTGATTGCGGCAAGGTAGCCGAAATATAACCACTGGATTGCCTCGCGGGTGTCCTCCGCCGGGCGGGAGATATCGTAGCCATACGCAGCCGCCATTTTTTTCAGAGCCCTTAATGCGCGGATCTGCTCCGCAATTTCTTCAATTGCGCGAATGTTGGGGGATAGCATTTCACGCGGCAGCTCGCGCTTTGCCTCCTCTTTTTTTTCAATGAGGAAGTCCACGCCGTAGAGCGCAACGCGGCGATAGTCGCCGATAATGCGCCCGCGCCCGTAGGAATCCGGCAGCCCGGTGATGATTCCGCTGCGGCGTGCCTTGCGCATTTCTTCCGTGTATACGTCGAACACGCCGTCGTTGTGCGTCTTGCGGTAATCAAAAACATTGCGGATATCGCCGGGCAGCTCGCGCCCGTATGCCTTTAGCGATTTTTCAACAACGCGGATTCCGCCCATGGGTAAAATCGCCCGCTTTAGCGGCTCGTCCGTCTGAAAGCCGACTATCAGCTCCAGCTCTTTATCGATGTAACCCGCGCCGTAAGCGTCCACCGCGGAGATGGTTTCCGCGTCAATATCCAGCAGACCGCCGGCGTCGCGTTCGCGGTCCAACAGAGCCTTGCATTTTTTCCAAAGGGCTTTGGTGCGCTCTGTGGGCGGCGCGAGGAATGACTCGTCGCCGTCATACGGTGAATAATTGCGCACAATAAAATCGCGCACGTTGATATCGTTGTGGTCCGGGCTTTCAACAAACATTCTCTTTCTCCCCCACTCACCGAATAATATCCGGCGCAATCAGCAAAGCTAACGCGGATAGTATACCCCATATTGCCGCAAAACCGCAAGATGTAGCGGCGAATTTCTCCCCATTGCGCAAGATTTAGTCATATAAGCGCGCGGCTTTGTATGATTTGACAACAAAGCTTCATCTCTTTTTTGCAGATTATTGCAGATGAATTTTGAAAAAGGTTACATAATCATCAAAAAATATTTCAAATTTGTAACTATTTTTCCATATCGGAATTATGCGCCTGAAGCTATGTGATATAATGGTGCCGTAAACTGATTAAGCGGAGGTGAATCATGCCTGAATTCAACGTGGAAGACATCCTTGCGCTCTTTCTGGAAACGTTTAAGTCGTTCGTTTTCGAACAGTTCTTGGTGCTTCTTTCCGACTTGCTTGGCAACTTCACGGGCATCTTCTAACAATCTGAACACAAAGAAAGGTAGGTTTTCATCATGGATTTCAGCGGAATTCTTGCCAAGCTGGGGGCTTGGCTGCTCTCCCTCCACACCGCGCTGGGAGGTGTGTTTATCCTGCCGGTAAGCATTCAAATGGTCACTGACCCTGCCGTTTTCGACGTAGGCGGCGGCAGTTATGCCATAGTCTGGGTCACAAGCAAGCGCGGCACCGGCTGGGTTACTTTCAGCTCCGGCGGCACGGACTACACAGTCTATGAGCAAAGCAGCGGCACAATTAAGTCCGACGACACAATCCACGTGGTCAAAGTGCCGAAAGCAAAGCTGGACAACAACAGCTATTCCGTCCATTCGCAGTATACGTTCCTTAACTTCGCATATTTCTCCATCAAGGGCAAAACAGTGGACAGCAGCACTTACAATTTCCGCGGATATAGCGGACAGGACGAAATCAAAGCGCTCACTTTCTCGGACATTCACGGCTTATATGCGGATTCGTTCATTGTGGCGAAAATGCTTGTGGATAAGCCGGATTTGGTGCTCCTGCCGGGAGATATCACCTTGGACTGGCTCTTGGTCAAACAGACTTTTGTAGATGAAGTGCTGAACACGGCGGCTGTGCTGAGCGAAAGCAGCTGCCCGGTGGTCTATGCCCGCGGTAACCATGAAACGCGCGGCGCGTTTGCGACTGAGGTGAAAAAATATTTCCCGACAAACACGGGTGAGCTTTACTTCACCACAAACTACGGTCCAATCTCCATGCTGGTGCTTGATACCGGCGAAGATAAGGTTGACACTGACCCCGAATACGGCGGGCTTGCAAACTTTGAAGCTTACCGTGCCCAGCAGTATGAGTGGATGACAAATCTGCAAAAGGATGTAAGCCAGGATTATCAATACCGTATGACAATCGCCCACATCCCCACTATCGACAACCACTTCGGCACTGACTGGATTGCCCCCATGAAAAACAATCTGGACATCAATTTCATGGTTTCCGGGCACACAGACCCCAACGCTATTTGGCGCAACGTAACCGACTTCCCGATTTTCGTGGACGGAGGCAGAACAGGCAGCGAGTTCCGCGGTTCCATGATTACGTTTAAGGACGGCAAGTACTTATGCAAGAGCATTAACAAAGTCGGCAAAGTGTTCGTAAACGAATACGCCTGAAATCAGGAATACCGTCACGGGAGCGAGGGGCATGCCCTTGCTCCCGTTTTCTGTAACCCGCGTTCCGTGTTATTTTGTCTCTGTATTTTTTAACGCCGCAGATTTTTTGTTAATTTTGCCGATTTTTGGGCAAGGCACTTGACATTTGCCTTGTTTACGTGTTAAAGTTCTGACATATATAATGCGCAAAAGGAGATCCACGCCATGAAAAAAGCCCTTAGTTTCAGCTTGGCTTTAGCGCTTCTGCTGGCTTTGGCATCTTGCGGATTTTTCGGCAACGCGGATAAGAAAATAACCGTCATTACCCGCGAGGACGGCTCCGGCACGCGCTCCGCATTTGTTGAGCTGTTCGGCATTTCGGAAAAAGACACCGACGGCAAAAGCACGGACGCAACAATCGACACAGCAGAAACCGTGAACAACACGGGCGGCGTAATGGTCAGCGTTGCGGGCGACCCGGATTCCATCGCCTACATCTCTCTTGGCTCGCTCAACGGCACAGTCAGGGCGCTGAGCATTGACGGCGTTACTCCGACTGTAGCTGCGGTGAGGGACGGCAGCTACACAATTCAGCGCCCGTTCAATATCCTCACCAAGGGTGAGCTTTCGGCGGCGGCGCAGGATTTTGCGGACTTCATCATGAGCCGCGAAGGACAAGCAGTTGTTGCGGATAACGGCTATATCCCCATGGAGACAACGCGCGAATATGCCGGAACCAAGTCCGCCGGAAAGATCACTATAGACGGCTCGTCCTCCGTCGCCCCGCTGATGGAAAAGCTAATTGAGGCATACGAGAAGCTCAACCCCGGCGCACAGATTGAGCCGAACACCAGCGACTCCACCACGGCCGTGCAGTCAACGGTCAACGGCACCTGCAACATCGGCATGTCCTCGCGCGGGCTGAAGGACGGCGAACTGGCCCAGGGTGCGCGGGAAACGCAAATCGCAGCGGACGGCATTGTGGTGATTGTGAACAAAAACCGCACGCTCACGGACGCAAGCCGAGAGCAAATCAAGGCGATATACAGCGGAGAAATCACCAAGTGGTCGGAGCTGGAATAAGCCAATTAGCCCCCACAAAAAAACAAATCACAGGACGTGATATGCAAAAGCTAACCGAACGCGCAATGAGGATAATATTTTTGCTTGCCGCATGTGTTTCAATAATTTGCGCGGCGCTGATTTGCGTTTTCCTTTTTGTTAACGGACTGCCGGCAATCGCGGAAATCGATCCGCTGAAGTTCCTGCTGGGCACACACTGGAAGCCGAGCAGCGAGGCTTTCGGCATTGCCCCCATGATAGTCGGCAGCATTTACGTGACCGCGGGCGCACTGATTGTGGGCACGCCGCTTGGCATTTTGGCTGCCGTTTACTTAGCCCGCTTTTGCCCCAAACGGCTCTATAAAGTCCTAAACCCCGCAATCTCGCTCATGGCGGGGATTCCGTCCATAATCTACGGCTTTTTCGGCTTGGTGGTGCTGGTACCGCTCATGCACAGGCTGTTTGACGCGCTGGGATTTTCCGGCAGCGGCAAGGGCATTTTGACCGCGTCAATCCTGCTGGGCGTGATGATTCTCCCCACAATAATCCGCGTATCCGAAAGCGCAATCCGTGCCGTACCTCAAAGCTACTATGAGGGAGCGCTGGCGCTGGGGGCGACAGCGGAGCGCAGCGTGTTTTTCAGCGTGCTGCCCGCGGCAAAATCCGGCGTTTTGGCGGGCGTTGTGCTGGGTATGGGGCGCGCCGTGGGCGAAACAATGGCGGTGGTTATGGTGGCGGGCAACCAGGCGATCCTGCCTGAAAGCATAACAAGCGGCGTGCGGACACTCACGGCAAATATTGTGGTGGAGATGGGCTACGCGTCGGGGCTGCACAGGGACGCGCTGATTGCAACGGCGGCGGTGCTGTTTGTGTTCATACTGCTGATTAATCTGCTGCTATCTTACGTCAAAAACAGAGGCGGAAACATTGGCGGCAAAACGCTCAAACTGCCGTGGAAAAAGAAAATCTCCGAAAACGCCGGCAAACGACTGCCCAGCGCCGCAAAAGCCAAAATATCGTTTGAGCGCAAGCGGGATGTGTTCTCCGCCGCCGCACGCGCCGCAGTTCGCGCCGCAATTGGTATTACCGCGCTGGTGATACTGCTGATGGTAGGCTATATCCTCATTAAAGGCGTGCCGCACCTGACGCCGTCACTTTTTGCGTGGAAATACAACAGTGACAACGTTTCACTCATGCCCGCGCTGATCAACACGCTGCTGATGACGGCAATGTCGCTGCTGATTGCCGTGCCGCTGGGCGTGTTCACGGCGGTTTATCTGGTGGAATACGCAAAACGCGGCAACAAGCTGGTCAAGGTAATACGCATGGCGGCGGAAACATTAGCGGGCATTCCGTCGATTGTGTACGGCATTTTCGGCATGGTGCTGTTTGTGGTGGCACTGGGTTGGCGGTATTCACTTTTGGCAGGCGGCTGCACCTTGGCGATTATGGTTCTGCCGGTGATAATGCGCACCACGGAGGAGGCGCTGATTTCAGTCCCGGATTCCTACCGCGAGGGCAGCTTTGGGCTGGGCGCGGGCAAGCTGCGCACCGTGTTCAGGATTGTGCTGCCGGCGGCGGTGCCCGGGATTTTGAGCGGCATTATCCTGGCGGTGGGGCGCGTTGTGGGCGAAACCGCCGCGCTGATTTTCACGGCGGGGACGCTGGCGAAAATCCCGCACAGCCCAATGGACTCCGCGCGGACGCTGGCAGTGCACATGTATAACCTCTCCGGCGAGGGACTGCACATTGACCAAACCTACGCCACGGCGGTTGTGCTGATTGCGCTTGTGCTGCTAATCAACGCGCTGTCCTCACGGGCGGCAAAAAAATTAACCCTTAACGATTGACAGTGAACGGAGAAAAATATGCAGGATAAGACGCCGAGCTTGGGTGCTGAGCTTGCACTTGACGAAGCCGCGCGGGCGCTCAGCAAGTTCAGTATTCGGCAGCTTCAGCTCTATTACGGCGCATTCCGGGCGCTGAAGGGCATTGACATGGACATTTCCGCAAGCGAGATTACCGCGTTTATCGGTCCTTCCGGCTGCGGAAAATCAACGCTGCTCAAAACGCTCAACCGCATGAACGACCTGGTTGAGGGCTGCCGCATTATCGGCAAGGTTGAGCTGGACGGCGAGGACATATACGGCGATATGGACATTAACCTGCTGCGCAAACGCGTGGGCATGGTCTTCCAAAAGCCAAACCCTTTCCCAATGAGTATTTACGATAACGTAACGTTTGGTCCGCGCACGCACGGGGTCAAAGCCAAGGCGGCGCTCGACGAGATTGCGGAACAATCCCTGCGCTCTGCCGCAATTTGGGACGAAACCAAAGACCGGCTGAAAAAAAGCGCGCTTGGGCTTTCCGGCGGTCAGCAGCAGCGGCTTTGCATTGCCAGGGCGCTTGCAATACAGCCGGAGGTTTTGCTGATGGACGAGCCCACAAGCGCGCTTGACCCGATATCCACGTCCCACATTGAGGATTTGATAATGCAGCTGAAGGAGAATTATACAATCGTAATCGTAACGCATAATATGCAGCAGGCGGCGCGTATTTCTGATAAGACGGCGTTTTTTCTGCTTGGCGAGGTCATTGAATACAACGTGACGGATACGATTTTCTCGATGCCCAAGGAAAAACGAACCGAAGATTATATTACAGGGAGGTTTGGCTAATGCGTCAGTATTATCAACAACAGCTGGAGGCACTGCACGAGAGCCTTGTGAAGATGGGGGCTTTGTGTGAGGACGCCATTGCCGCTTCCGCCAAGGCCTTGCTTGAGGACAACGACGTGCTGCGGCAGAAAACCTTGGTTGTTGAAGAGGAAATCAACCTTATTGAGCGCGACATTGAGCAGCAATGTGTGCGGCTGCTGCTCCACCAGCAGCCAATGGCAAGCGATTTGCGCCACGTAACCGCCGCGCAGAAAATGATAACGGACATGGAACGAATCGGCGACCAAGCGGCGGACATTGCCGACCTGTCGTCATTTATGCGCGAGAGCCCCGTAAAGAGCGACGTGCACATTGCCGATATGGCGCGCGCCACCGGCAAAATGGTTACGGACAGCATTGACTCATTCGTCAGCGAGGACGCGGAGAAGGCAAGGGCAGTTATCGCCTATGACGACGTGGTGGACGCGCTGTTCAACAAAATTAAGGATGAGCTGATTGAGCGCCTGCAGAAGGACAGCGCTCACGCACACGACTGCCTTGACCTGCTGATGATTGCCAAATACTATGAGCGCATAGGCGACCACGCGGAAAACCTTGCCGAGTGCGCGCTGTATTATCTTGCGGCAAGCAAGCGCGGCTAGGAAATACCGGTCCTGTGTTCCCGCCGTCTGATATCCGGCGAATGCAATTACAATCCGTATTCCGGCGCGTCAGAGAAGCCGCTAAAATCCGCCTGCGTTTCGTCCACCGGAAAAGCGGGTTCGTTTTCGTTGTCCGGCTCTGCAATACCCATCATCAAGCCGTCCAGCGTTTCAGTGGGCGTAGGTGCGGGCAAATACAGCGGAATTGACTGCAGCAGCGCTTTCTTTTCCGCGCGGCGTTTTGCCAAATGCTCCAGCATGAACCACAATGCCGCCGCAAGCGCAGTAATCAGCGAAAGCAGCACTCCCGCCAGCAGGCCCTTTGGCAAGTAGCGCATTGTTATGGTGTGCTCTCCGGCAGTCAGCGGAACGCTCACCAGCGCTGCGCAGAGTGAGCCGGTCTTTACGGATTCGCCGTCCACAGTGATGTGCCAGCCCTCATCGTATGGAATGGACGTGAACAGTAAGCCGTCCTGCGCCATATTGACAGTGCCCTCAATGTGCGTGTCGGTGAATTTTGTGACGTTGAGCCGGGCTTTTTTCAGCTTATCATAGCCCTTTTGGAAGACCGCGTCATCCAAACCGTAACAGCGGATATTGAAGCCGCCGCTCTGACTGCCATCTTGGGCAATCAAAAACTCCGCAGAGATTTCCTCGCCCGCCTTGCACGCGCCAAGGTCAAGGATATACTCATCGTGAGGATTGTAGGTCAGTGAAATTGTGGAATTACGCACAGTCATTGTGGTGATTTCCGATGAGCGGGCATAGATATAAAGGTTTTGGTCCTTGGGGACTATGTAACTTACGGTTGCGGTGGCGGACATGGTATCAGTCTGCTTTGCGTACGAAAAATTTGTGCTGTCCTCATCATATGGGATATCGTCCACGTTGGAGAAATACATACTGTCCACGGGCACGGGTGTGAAGACGTCCGCCTCCCCCGTGGCAAGGCTGAACCAAGCTTCCTGCGCGGAAAACGGGTTGTAGTCGTCCATCGGGAGCCAGTCCTCAAGCGTTTTTGCCGCACCAAAAGCCACCGGCAGACTGTAGAGGTTATCATAGGCATGGAACTTATCCTCCTCGTCCACAGCCTTGTAATAGGTGGGATTGGGCACGGGGTGCGTGGTGTCCAAATTGTTGAACACAACATAGCGCAGGGCGTGCATTGCGTTATAGACCGGTGTTTGCGGGAAATATGTGTAGCTGTTGATGTAGTTGGAAAACATTCCCAAGCGCTTCTCCAGATTCGCCGTCTTCTCATACGCCATTGACGAGAATGTGGAAACACCGTTATAGCCGAACCAGCATGGATCCATGCGCGCGCGCAGATAAGATAGCTCCATGCGGTAGTATTCCGTGCCCTCACGCTCGTCAAGGCGCTCTTTCAGGTCCACAAAGGCGGGGCGGTCGTCCGCGAACCACTCCTTTTTCTGGTTGATTTCATAATGATCCGTGCCGGCAATCGCCACCTCCGCGCAAACAATGCACAGCAAAAGCGCGGCCAGCCCCCGTGTGCGAAATTTATTGCTCTCCTTACGCAGCAAACCAAAAAGCAGCGTATAAATAAACGCGAACGCCAGACTGATAAACACAGAGGTATCGGTCAGGTTTTTGCTGCCGATTTCCTGAAGCAGAACTATCCACAGCACCACGGCGACGCCCGCGCCGGCAATCTGCGCCTTGCTGAAATCCTTGATGTGCTGAAAAGCGCGGAAGGCAATCAGCAGCAGCATGAAGGAATAGATATAGGAGAAGCGATAAGGCAAATCGTTGGGGAAGTGGAAGCCGTGCCAAATATAGTTGAGCGAATTGACGTTCATGCTGAAGAACAACACGGCAAGAAGCACCGTATAGGCGGCTTTCTCACGTCCGCTGATTTTTTTTGCGAACAAAAACAGCGGCACAAGCAACAACGCCGCCATGCCTGAATAAACATTGGGTAAAACGTCGTCGCCGCTGGAACGGATTGTGGGTTCAAGCCCGGCAAGATGGTTAGCGAAGAAATCGAAGATGGTGTTATAAAACTCGCTCTTTTCCGGGAAATCGCCGCTGGTTGCGGAGGCTTGCCCAAGGGTATACCACACGGGCAGTAGCGCAAACGCAACCAAACCCGCCGCGGCAATACCCGTGGCGGCAAAGCGTATTCCCGTACGCAAAAGGCGGTTTTGTGTGATGAAGTCCCACGGCTTGGTGTAGATGACCCCCGTGTTTGTTTGATAGCGCGGAAGCTCGGCTGTGACGGTGTCAGAGAACTTGTGGTTGGCGAAAAAGTAGATTATAAAATACAGCGCGGCAAAAATCACCGACATATAGCCCATGTAATAATTGGAGAAGAGCGCCATTGCCAGCGAGAACATCAGCCAGCCGCTTTTGCGCTCTTTGACGACCAATTCCACGCCAAGGACAACCAGCGGCAGAAGCGTCATGCCGTCAAGCCACATGATGTTCCAGTAATAAGCGATGAACCAGCCGCAGAATGCATACAGCACACCGAAGGCGGCGCTCGACGCGCTGTGCACACCGCGGGCGCGCTTGAGGAAATAGGTGAATGAGGCGGCAGAGCACGCGGCGTTGAGCAGGATAATCAGCGATATGCTCTCCAGAATCCGCTCACGCCCAAGCAGCAGAGTCACCAAAGTGAGCGGGCTGCAAACATAGTTATAGAAGTTGCCCAAAAAGCCGCCGCCCATTCCCGAGGTCCAGGAGTAGAGAAGGCTCTTCAGCCCTGTTACGCGGTCATAAAGCTCCGCAAACAGCGGGCCGTATTGGTGGTATAAATCCATGCGCAGCACGGTGAAGCTGCCGAACGGAATGACGTGGAAGCACACATAGACCAGTGTCATGAGCGCCGCCGCCGCAAAAAACGCCAGCCAGCAATACGCGTTGCGGGTGAATATTCCTTTGATTTTGCCCTCAAGCCGATTGGTTTTTCCCAAGTATGTATTCGCCATCCGCGCACCAACTCTCACCGTTTTTTCAATCCGGAATATTTTAACAGAAGCAGACAAATATTGCAAGCTAATTCAAGATAATCTGCATGGATATATCCAGCGCACGGACGGAATGAGTGAGCGCGCCAAGCGAAATCACGTCCACGCCCGTTTCGGCGTATTCGCGGATATTATCAAGCGTAATACCGCCGCTCGCTTCCACTATTGCGCGATGATTCACCAGCGCCGCCGCGGCGCGCATTTCTTGCGGCTGCATGTTATCCGGCATGATTATGTCCGCACCGGCCTCCAGGCTTTGACGGACTTCCTCAAGGCTGCGCGCCTCGACCTCCACCTTCACCGTATGACCAACCGCCGCGCGGACCTTCGCCACCGCCGGAGCAATCCCGCCCGCCGCGTCAATGTGGTTATCCTTCAGCATTACCGCGTCCGACAGCGAAAAACGGTGATTGCGCCCGCCGCCTGTGCGCACGGCGTATTTTTGCAGCGCGCGCAGGTTCGGCAAGGTCTTGCGCGTTTCTGTTATAATCACGCCCGTGCCCGCCGTTGCCGCGAGAGCCGCCGCCGTTTGCGTCGCGATTCCCGAAAGGTGCTGCAGAAGGTTCAGCCCCGTGCGCTCTCCCGCAAGCAAATCCAACGTACGCCCCGAAAACACGGCGATTACATCGCCCTTGCGCACAGTATTTCCGTCAGCAAAAAACACCTCGCGCCCGCTAAGCCCATCGCCAAGCAGGGCGAACACACGGAAGAACAACTCCAGACCGCAAATCACGCCGTCCGCTTTGGCCAGCAATCGCGCCGTGCTTGTGTGCGATTTGTCAAACACCGCTTCGGAGGACAAATCACCAAACGGCATATCCTCTCGCAGCGCGGCAAGCAGGATTTCGTCAAACAGCTTTGGGTTCATCTCGGTTTCCTTCCAGAATTAGTTTTGCCGCGAACGCAATCGCCAACAGCTCCGCAAGCTTTGGGTCGGCCATCCCCTCCCCCGCTTCAAGCTCTGCGCGGATTTCATTAACACGCGCCAACGCCGCTGGGATTGCCGCCGTATCCGCAAACACAAAGCAGCTGGTCTGCAGGATTGCGCGTATCTCCGCAGCGATTGCGTCCGGCGCGGGCGTTGCATTAGGTGCCTTGTGTGCGGGCGTTGTATCGGGTACCCCAACCGTGCGCGGCACCACGTAACCCGAGCGAATGCAGCGCATGATGTTCTGCGCGGCATGACGTCCCCACACCAGTGCTTCCGGCAGTGAATTGCTGGCAAGGCGGTTTGCGCCGTGTAAACCCGTGTGTGCGCACTCACCGGCGGCGTAAAGGCGCGGCACGGTGGTTTTGCCGTCCAAGTCCACGTCAATGCCGCCCATAAGGTAGTGCTGACAAGGGAAAACGGGCACGCAGTCTCGCCCCATATCCAATCCGCGCCGCGCACATTCCGCAAAAATTGCCGGAAATCGTTTTTTAAGCCACGCGCTGCCGCGGCGGGTGATATCCAGATAAAACCGCGTGTCGCCGCCAAGCCGTCTGCTTTCCTGAATAATAGCGCGGGAAACCACGTCGCGCGGGGCCAGCT
>JAITOD010000010.1 GCA_031290105.1 Oscillospiraceae bacterium | reverse complement strand
TCCTTGACGAACTGCGCGTTCAGCTCCTCGGTTGTGCAGACAAATGTCACGTTCATCAGGGAGCGATCCTGCTTGCGCACGGGGTTGCTGAACAGCTTGGACGCGTCGAGGAAATCGTAAAGCAGGGCTGCTTTCTTGCGGTTTTTCTCCGCCAGGACTTCCAGCCCGCCCATGCGCTCAATCCACTCCAGCACCAGCTTGCATATATATATGCTCCAGCAGGGTGGCGTGTTGTACATACTATCGCCCTCAGCCTGCGCCTTCCAATCCAGCATGACGGGGGTTTCAGGGCGTGCGTATCCAAGCAAATCCTCGCGGACGATAACCACGGTCAGGCCGGCGGGGGCGACGTTTTTCTGCGCGCCGCCATAGACTACGCCGAATTTGCTGATATCCAGCGCCTCGGAGATCATGCAGCTGGAGATATCCGCAACCAGGGGTACATCGCCTGTGTCGGGGATATACGGATATTTTGTGCCGAAAATCGTGTTGTTGAAGCAGATGTATGCGTAGTCGGCGTCCTGATCGAAGTCGTCGCGGGTCAACTCGGGAACATAGGAGAACGTCTTATCCTTGCTGGAGGCGACGAGACGAATCTGCCCGTATTTCTGCGCCTCTTGATAGGCTTTGGTTGCAAACTGCCCGGTAACAACGTAGTCCGCCTTGCCGGATTTGCGCAGCAGATTGAGCGGTACCGCCGAAAACTGTGTGGACGCGCCGCCTTGCAGAAACAGGATTTTGTAGTTATCGGGAACGGAATACACGGAACGGAAGAGTTTTTCCGCACCGAAGATGATTTCCTCGTAGACATTGGAGCGGTGTGACATTTCCATAACGGACTGCCCGCTGCCTTTGTAGTCAAGCAAATCTGCCTGCGCTTCCTGCAGCACCTCAAGGGGCAGCATGGACGGACCCGCTGAAAAGTTGAAGATTCTTGCCATTGCCTGTTCCTCCTGAAACGTAAAATATTTTCGCGCTTTTGGAAATAATAGTATAGCAGACACACGGGCGGAAGTCAAACGTTACGGCGCATAAAAAATAAGTCCGCCCCGCCTGGAGGCAGCGGAGCGGACTAAATGGGGGGGTGGGAAAGGTCGAACAGCTGCGCACCGGCGCAGGCGAATCAGTTGCTCTCGTTTGCACGGCGGGAGAGTGCCCCCGCTGTCAGTGAGAAAACGATTGCCAAAACAAACACTACGGTAAATGCGGACATATTACTCCCTGCCTTTCTGCGCCAAGCTCTCCTCTTGGCGGCTTTGCTGTTTCAAGCTTCATCTATGTTCTTATGCGCATAGTATAGCGCACTGTGCGGGATTTTTCCACCACAAATTGTCAACAATTCTATTACAGCTTTGCAACTATGGCTTGGCAAAAAATTACAGCTTTGCAATACTTTCGTCAAATATATTAAAAACACGATCAAAAGTGGGAAATATACCCCTTGATTTTTTCCGAAGAATGCGTTAAACTATAGACGAGGCTGGGGAGATACCTTGAAATTCGCCGGGAGGACAGTTCGAGGAACCGGACCGCATTTCGTTTTATGGAACGCTTTTTCAACTTAACCGTGCTGCGCAAGTTGGCTATTGCCGGCTCGTTTTTGTGTGTTCCGGCTTGGGGCTGCGCGGTTGCCGCGCTTGTTTGGGATAACGCGCCTTGGTATTTGTTTGCCGTTTGCCTGCTTATAAGCACAGTGTGCGGAATTTACCTGTTCTGCCTGCACCGTGACGGCATTGTTCAGCCATTGCGCAGCATGCACAAACGCGTTGACGCCCTGCTTGATGAATGCACCGGCGAAAAAACGCCTAAGGGCTCATATGATTTTCCCGCCATTTTGGATGGTCTGGACCACCTGCGTTTTTATCTGCGCGAGGCAAGGGGAGAGCGTGAACGCTACGAAGAGAACCGCAAGGACGTAATCGCCGGGATTTCCCACGACATCGGCACGCCCTTGGCGGCAATTTTGGGCTGCGCCGAAGCGCTGCTTGACGGAATCCCCCAAACGCCGGAGCAGGAACGGACATATTTGGAAACAATACAGCGCAAGTCAGTTGAGCTGAGCCAGCTTGCAAACGACTTTTTCATGTTCTCCTGCCTGGACATGGAGAATTTGCCGCTGCATTTTGAGAGTGTGCGCTTTGAGGACTTTTTTGAGCCTTTGCTGTCCGATATCTCCCAAAGTTTTAATAAAAACAATATAAACTTCGATGTTGTTAAGCGCGGCTTTTCCTCAAACCCCATCACCCTGGTCATTGACCCCGTGCAGCTGGGGCGCGTATTCCATAATCTGACCAACAATTGCATAAAATATATGCAGCGCACTCCTGACACAGAACCGGAGGCACGTTTCAGCGCGGAACATCTGCCGGACAAACGCCTGCGCCTCACTATAGAAAGCAACGGCTTACCCGTGAGCCGCGAAGACTGCGGCAGGATTTTTACGCCGTATTTCCGCACAAACGGCGCAAAAACCAGCACCGTCAACGGCAGCGGAATCGGGCTGACAGTCTGCAAACAGCTGCTTGACCTGCTTGGCGGAACAATCTGCGCACGGCCGTCGGATTTGGGCGGGCTTGCAATTGAGGTCACATTCCCGCTTGCGGAACCAATGACGCCTTGTTTTACCGACTAAGCACGCACCAAAATAAGCATCTTGAGAGGGAGAGAAAAGCATGGACAGCGAAGGAAAAATCCTGATAATTGAAGACGACAAGAGCATCGCAATGCTTGAGCGAGACTATTTGGAGGCAAACGGCTTTGAAGTATTCATTGCGCCCGACGGCACGCAGGGGCTGCATTTTCTGGATGAGCAGGGGTTCAGCTTGGTGATACTCGACCTAATGCTCCCCGGGATTGACGGCTTTGAGCTATGCCGCCGAATACGCAAGGAGCAGGAAATCCCCATCATTATTGTGTCCGCCAAGCGCGAGGACATTGACCAGATACGCGGGCTTGGGCTTGGCGCGGACGATTACGTCACCAAGCCGTTTTCACCGCAGCAGCTGGTGGCGCGGGTCAAGGCGCATATTGCCCGTTACGCGCGTTTAACGGCCGTCAACACCCGCACGGGTATGCTGAGCGAGATTACAATCCGCGAAATAAAAATCGACTGCGCCGCCCGCAAGGTATGGTGCCGCGGGACGGAAGTTGTGCTGACGAACAAAGAGTTTGAGCTGCTTGTCTTCCTGGTCAATAACCCCGACATTGTTTTCAGCAAGAGCGACCTTTTTGATAAGCTGTGGGGCGAAAATTCCTTCGGCGAAACCTCCACCGTTACTGTGCATATCAACCGAATCCGCGATAAAATCGAGCTGGACACCACAAGTCCGCAATATATTGAAACTGTGTGGGGCGTTGGCTACCGCTTCCGCGGCAAGGCGTAACTGTATGCGTGAAGCGGGCGTATTGCTGCACATAAGCAGTCTGCCCGGCGCGTATGGCGGCGGGACGATTGGTGCGTCCGCGCTGAGCTTTGCGCGCCGGCTGGCGGATTGCGGCTTCTCTCTCTGGCAAGTTTTACCAATCGCGCCCGTTGGCAAGGGCAACTCGCCATATAGTTCGCCCGGCGCGTTTGCCGGCAATCTTTTCCTCATCGACCCTGAGGGGCTGGTGGGGACGGGCTTGCTTCCTGCCGCCGGCTTGCCCGCGTGGCAAAGTGATAGCCCATACTGCGTGGATTTTGACTTTCTGCGCCGCACACGCGTGCCGCTCCTGCGCCGGGTTTTTGATGGCGCAAACAGCGTAGCTTTGGCGGCTGCTGAGGATTTTCGTCGCCGCGAATCGTTTTGGATTGACGGCTACGCTAAATATCAGACCGAAACTGAGGGCGAAACGCCGGAATTCTGGGTTTTTGCGCAGTGGATTTTTGACGTGCAGTGGCAGGCATTCAAGGCGGCGGTCAACAAAATGGGCGTGCGACTTTTGGGCGATATGCCAATTTATGTTGCGGCAGAAAGTGCGGATTTTGCGGCAAATCCGGGGCTTTTTCTGCGTGATGATGACGGACGCCCCTCCCCAGTTGCCGGTGTGCCGCCGGATTATTTTGCGCCGCGCGGTCAGCTTTGGGGCAACCCGCTTTATGATTGGGACGCGCACATTGCGCAGGATTTTGCCTGGTGGAAGGCGCGCGCCGCCCGTGCTCTGGCTCAGTTTGACCGCGTGCGGATTGATCATTTTCGCGCTTTTTCGCGCTATTATGCCGTGCCGCGCGGTGCTCCTGACGCGGTTCACGGCTCTTGGCACAAAGGTCCCGGAATGGCGCTGCTCACTCCCCTGCTGCGCGAATTCGGTGCCGAATGCTGGCTCGCTGAGGATTTGGGCGAAATCGACGACACCGTCCGCGAACTGCTGACGGAGAGCGGCTTGCCCGGAATGCGCGTGCTTCAGTTTGCGTTTTCCGGCGGCAGCGATAACCTGCACCTGCCGCACAACTACCCCGAAAACTGCACCGCATACACCGGCACGCACGACAACAACACACTGCTGGGCTATCTCTGGGGCGCCGACGGCGACGAACGCCGCCGCGCGCTTGATTATCTGGGTATTAGCGGCGACTGGGGCGGCGGCGGGTCCGGCGCTCCGGCGGTGAGGGCGGCGTTGCGCACACTCTGGCAGTCCTCCGCGCGCACTTGCGTTGCTCCGCTGCAGGATTTGCTGGGCTATGGTGCGGACACGCGAATGAATACTCCCGGTGTCGCCGAGGGCAATTGGGGCTTCCGCGTCACGCGGGAACAGCTCGCCGATGCCGACAGTGCCTGGCTGCGCGGTCTGAATGAGCGATATGGGCGGGCTATTTCGCCCGGCTGAGCATTGACCTGCGCTCCGCAACTTTCGCGCCCGCGCCGCATAGTATAAAGGAGAAGCTATGCCGCAAGGGAGGAGCACTGTGCGCTTTCGTCGACGGCGACACCGTAGTTTTATGCCTGTGCGGCGGCATTTTCGACCCCCGGCCTTTCATGCAGCGCCCGCACGCCGCTACCGCAAACCGAGCCCGGAGTTGGGTGCGCTTGCCGTCCGCCTGCTCTGCCTGGTCACGCTTGTGGCGACCGCAATCTTCCTGCTGGATGCTAAACTCTCGCCCACAATCCACACGCTCGCAGAGCTTGAATGCCGCGGGCTTGCGACCTCCGCGGTCAACGGCGCATTGCTGGAAACGCTGGAAAAAGAGCAGCTGCGCTATGAGGATTTGGCGGTTCTGCGCACAAACGAAGACGGGCAAATCACATCAATCTCGGCAGATGTTGTGAAGCTGAACCAACTGAAGGCGGCTGTCGGCGCGGCGATTGACGCTCGCATGGACGGTCTGCGGCGGCGCAATTTGGCGCTCCCGCTGGGCAAAATATTGGGGATTGATTTGCTCAGCGGCACCGGACCGATAATACAGGCTCGCCTGAGCCTTCACGGCGAGAGCTTCAGCACGTTTGTGAGCGAATTCGACTCCGTCGGCGTTAACCAAACCCGCCACCGTATTTTGCTGCGCGTGGAAACAAAGGTCTACATATTTTTGAAGAACAACGAGGACGTTATGACCTTTGAGACGCAGGTTTGCGCCGCTGAAACGGTGATTGTCGGCTCTGTGCCCAACATCAGGTGGGATTACAACGCTGTTTCTCAGCCATAACGCCGCGCAGCGCAGTGCGTTCTGCGCCGATTATCGTCACAAAGCAAAACTGACCGACAAGCTCCGCTTTGCCGCGGAACTCCACAACCGCGTTGCTTTCCGCTCTGCCGCGCAGGACGCAATGAGTGCCCTGCTGCGTTTGCTGCTCAACAAGCACGCGAAGGGTCTGCCCCACCAGCGACGCAT
>JAITOD010000100.1 GCA_031290105.1 Oscillospiraceae bacterium | reverse complement strand
GCCCGCGTCCGTAATCGTGACAGGCTCCGCGCACCACGGGGCAGCCAGCGCCAGTGCCATGGCTATGCGGTGATCGTTGAAGCTATCGGCAGTGCCGCCGCAAAGCTGCCGTGAGCCTTGGATTATCAGCCCGTCGGGGGTCTCCTGCGCGTGCCCGCCAAGCGTGTTGATACTCTGCGCGGCGGCGGCAAGGCGGTCGCTCTCTTTAATCCGCAGACGCGCCCCGCCTGTGATTCGCGATTCGCCCTCAGCAACGCTCATGAGTATCGCAAGCGGCGGCACAAGGTCCGGGATTTCGCGCACATCCGGCGTTATGCCGCGCAGATTCCCGCCGCGCACGCGCACCGCGTCAGGCGTTTGCGTGATCTTCGCCCCAATGCTGCGCAGGATTTTCACTATCGCCCTGTCGCCCTGGAGGGACTGCTCCAACACGCCCGTAACGGTAACATCAGCCCCCGAATGCGCCCCCGCACAGAGCAAAAATGCGGCGTTGCTCCAGTCGCCCTCGGCGCAGATTTTCCGCGGCACCACAGGCTTGTCAAGCTTGGCAAATTTTTTCATGCTCGCCGAAATTTCTTTTACGGATTTTTGTTTGAGCGTATACACTCCGTCCGAGGCGGTGTATTGGGCGCCAAATTCGTTCAGCGTGCGCAGCGTCATGTCAACATAGGCGGCGGATTGCAGGGCTGTGCTAAGGCGGATTTCTCCCGCGCCAAGCAAGGGTACGGCAAACAAAAGTCCGCTCAGATATTGTGAGCTGACGTCGCCCGGCAGCGTAAAGCTCTGCCCCAAAAGCCGTCCGCTCACGCGCAGAGGCAAGCGTTCGCCCTCAACAAAACAGCCATGCTCGTGCAGGATTTTCAACGCAGTGTCTATGGGGCGATCCGGCAAGCGACCGCTCCCATCAACGGTGAATTCATCGCAAAGCGCCGCCGCAACCGGCAGCAAAAAGCGCAGCGTGGAACCGCTCTCACGGCAATGCAGCACGGGTCTTGGCGGTATCCTTTCGGGCTTGAGGGGAGCAATTTTGATCACAAGGCCGTCAAGCGCAATCACCGCGCCCAGGGCTTGCAGACAATCGATTGTTGCCAGAATATCCTGCCCAAGCGTGCCGCTGAACGCGATTTCACACGGCGAACCCGACAGCACGGCGCAGATCAGCTTGCGGTGCAGGTCGGATTTGGAGGACGGCGCGGCGATTTTTCCGCGCAGCGGGCTGTTGGGGATTGTGACAATCATAGGCAAGCCCCGAAGAAGCGAGGTAAGTCCGCCAGCGGCATTTTGTGCAGGACACACTCGCCCACGCGCTTGGGGATAACCAGCGTTATGCCGTCCGCGCCGCGTTTTTTGTCCGACAAAAGATGTGGGAGCAGCTCCTCCGGTGGGTACGGGCAGAGAGTTGGCAGCTTGTGATTTTTGAGCGCGTTTTGCAAAATATCCGCACACGGCTCGCACAGGCCGTGACGCTCTGCCGCGCGCGTGACCGCCAGCATTCCCAGCGCAACGGCGTGCCCGTGGGTGATGGCATATTCGCTGCGCGTTTCGATTGCGTGAGCGATTGTGTGCCCAAAATTCAGCAATGCACGCTTGCCGCTCTCGCGCTCGTCCTCGCCCACAACTGCCGCCTTTATCTCAACATTGCGCGGAATAAGCGCGGCAATTTCCGCCAACGTTTTGGCACGGCACAGCGCTGCAAACAGCTCAGCGTCCGCAATCATGCCGTGCTTGAGCATCTCCGCAAGACCGTCCGCAAGGCGCTCAGCGGGGAGTGTTGCCGTCGTAGCGGTGTCGCAAACTACGGCTTCCGGCTGCCAAAACGCTCCCGCAAGATTCTTGCCCGCGCCCAGGTTAACGCCGGTTTTGCCGCCCACGGAGGAATCCACCGCCGCCAAAAGCGTTGTGGGGAGCTGCACAAAGCGCACACCGCGCAGATAGCTTGCCGCAGCAAAGCCTGCCAGGTCGCCCGTAACGCCGCCGCCCAGCGCAAAAACTGCGTCCACACGGGTCAGCTGCGCCGCCGCCAACGCTTCCAGCAGTTCACCGAGGACGCTGAGATTTTTGCTGCCCTCTCCTGCCGTAAAGACGAATTTTTTTGCGCGGATTCCGGCATCGTTCAACGTTTGCAGCACTTGTTCGGCATAGAGCACGTCAACATTGCTGTCGGTCACAAGCATTGCCGCCTTGGTGATTGGCACGCCCGGCAGTTCGCACAATCGCGCAAGCAGGTCCGTGCCGATGTGGACGGGGTAGGTTTTTCCGGGCGTGGCGACGGTTACGGTTTGCATAGTCAGCTCCTTTTTTAGTAGGGACGAATGCTGCGCGCCTGCAACTGCGCCTAGGTCAGCGCAACCTTAATGCGGTTACCCTCCTCCAGCAAATCCCAGAGGGCGCCGGCGTTGTTGCTCCGCAGGGCATCGGCGTAGCCTTGCAGCCGGGCAACAAGACCGTCCAGTTCCTCAAGCAGCGGCGTGCGATTCATCAGGAAAAGCTGAGTCCACATATCGGCGTTCAGCTGCGCCACGCGTGTCATATCTTGGAAGCTGCCCGCCGACAGAGCGTCTTTTTTGGCGTGAGGACACTTAACATACGCGCTGGAAACCACGTGCGCCAGCTGGGAAGTATAGGCAATCACGCGGTCGTGCTCCTCCATGCTTACCACGGGGACTTTTGAGAAGCCCAGCGAAAGGAAGAGCTGTTTTAGTGTGTGCAGCGCGGCGATTTCGGTGTTTTCGTCCGGCACGAGAATCATTGACGCGTTCTCGAACAGGTGGCTTTGGGCGTGCAGAAAGCCTGAATACTCTATACCCGCCATGGGGTGCCCGCCCACAAAGGCGAAGCCATGCTCTCGGGCAAGGGCGAACAGCTCCGGGCAGACCGCGCTTTTGACCCCGCAGCAATCCACCAAAATACCGCCTTTTCTGAACAGCGCGGCATGGGCGGCGGCGTATTCCAGCGCGTCCTTGGGGTAGAGCGCAAGGAAGACGATATCGCACTCGGCAAGGTTTGCGTCCGTCAGCTCGCCGTGAATAGCCTCGAACGCCTGTGCGCGCAGCACAATTGCGTCCTGCACATCGCCGCCGAGAACGGTGTGCCCGGTCCTTTTGCGTATTGCTTTGGCAAGGGAGCCGCCGATTAGCCCCAAGCCTACTATGCCGATTGTCATGTTTTTCTCCTTATTTGGGTAATGAATAATCTAACAGCCGCTACCTAACAGCGAACGGAGTGATTTTGCGCACCAGCTCCGCCACTTCCGCGAACGCGCCCGGCTTTAGGGATTGCGGACCGTCGCACAGAGCGTGCTCGGGGTCGTTGTGCACCTCAATGATCAGCCCGTCCGCGCCGGCGGCGATTGCGGCGACTGCAAGCGGCTTCACGTAGCGATAAACGCCCGTCGCGTGGCTCGGGTCAACTATCACGGGCAGGTGGGAAAGCTCATGCAGGACCGGCACCACGGAGATATCCAGCGTGTTGCGCGTAGCGGTCTCGAAGGTGCGAATGCCGCGCTCGCACAAAATCACCTTGGAGTTGCCGCCCGCCATGATGTATTCCGCGCTCATGAGCAGTTCCTTAACCGTGCTGGAGAGTCCGCGCTTTAGCAGGATTGGCTTATCACCGCGCCCAAGCTCCTTGAGCAGCTCGAAGTTCTGCATATTGCGCGCGCCGACTTGAATCACATCAACGTCCGCAAAGAGCGGCAGCTGTGAGATATCCATAATCTCCGTGACGATTGGCAGCCCGGTGTCTTTTTTCGCCTCCAGCAAGAGCTCAATGCCCTCGGCGCGCATTCCCTGGAAGTCGTATGGCGATGTACGGGGCTTGAACGCGCCGCCGCGCAGAAGTTTTGCGCCCGCGTCTTTAACCAGCCGCGCAATTGCAAGGATTTGCTCGCGGCTTTCAACGGAGCAGGGTCCGGCAATCAGCACGGGCTCGCCGCCGCCGATTTCCGCATCGCCAACAGTGATTACCGTGTTTGCTGGGTGGAATTTGCGGTTGGCTTTTTTGTAGGGTTCGCTGACGCGCTTCACGTCCTCAACAATTTCGAGGGCACGGAGCAAATCAGCGTCCAGCTGTGTGGTGTCGCCCAACAGACCCAGCACGGTTTGCCTGTAGCCGCGGTTTACCTGGATATCCAGCTTTTGGGCTTTGAGCCAACCGCAAAGGCTGTCGAACTGCTGCGGCGTGTGGTTTTCCTTGAGAATAACAATCATGATTTTCCTCCTGTTAATTTGCTTTGGAAAGTTAAAACCCCCGCAGCGTTTACTGCGGGGATTCATTGCTTGCTTCCAAGAGTTTCCCTTTATTGCAGTACGCCGCCATTGACCTTGCCGAGGTAAAACCCGGCAAAGCTGATAAAGCTAAAATACTGCTGCGCGTTTGCGGTCATTGAGAAACTCCTGTGCTTTGTTTATGTGGGTAGTATATCACGGCGGCGGCGGCTTGTCAACTCCTTTTGTGCGTTAAAGTACTAAAGGTGACAAATTTCCACGCTCGCAATAATATGGGCAAGCGTATGGAGCGAGCATTGCCATCCTGCCGGCTGGGTTGAAATAGTTTTCCGTTTGCAATTATAGGATTTTAACGTTGATAGGCATGAAGCTAATCAAAAGTTTGCTCAATGCGCAACGGAAAAGAGGCAATGCCTGTTTTCATATCAGGATAATTAAAAACCGGTATTGATATAATATATACAGTGCGGTTAACAGTACTGTTAACCGCGCATGTTGCCGCACTGTATATATTATAAAAGAATCGCCAGAACCTTTTAATGGCGTGTTGACACTAAAGAGATGGAAAAATTTAGCCGAAAAGACTCGTGTTTTTGCTTAGGAGAACATGGGCTGATTGTACTGCTATATTTTTGCGCACCTCTAATGCCGCTGCCCGTTCTCATGCCGGTCAGGCGTTTGACTTTTATTCACGATTGGTGTATAATTATTCATTATAGGGCAACGAATCCCAAATCCGGAGGAAGAAAAATGAAGCACCTGCTCAAGCTGCTTGACCTTAGTACAGAAGAAATCGTAGATATCCTTGACCTTGCCGACAAGCTTAAATACCAAAAGACACACGGCATCCCTCACCGCATTTTGGAGGGCAAGAGCCTGGGCATGGTGTTTGCCAAATCCAGCACGCGCACGCGCATATCTTTTGAAGCGGGCATGTTCCAGCTGGGCGGTCAAGCGCTCTTCCTCAGCGCGTCGGACATGCAGATAAACCGCGGCGAGCCTGTGGAGGACACGGCGCGTGTGCTCTCACGCTACCTTGACGGCATAATGATCCGCACCTTTGCGCAAGCGGAGGTGGAGGCTTTGGCAGAGCACGGCGACATACCGATAATCAACGGGCTTACGGATTTCTGTCACCCATGCCAGGTTTTGGCAGATTTGATGACTATCCGCGAGCACAAGGGGCTGCTGCAGGGGCTGAAAATGTGCTACATCGGCGACGGCAACAACATGGCAAACTCGCTGATTGTTGGCGGCTTGAAGATGGGTATGAAGGTGGCTTGCGCGTCGCCAAAGGGTTACGAACCGTGGCGGGAGGTGTTGGATTTTGCCGCGCCGAACCCGGATTTTCTGCTGACAAGCGAACCGCTTGAAGCTGCCGCCGGTGCGGATGTTCTGCTGACGGACGTGTGGGCGTCTATGGGGCAGGAGGGAGAGCGGGCGGAACGGCAGGCGGCGTTTGCGGGCAAATACCAAATCAACGCGGAGCTGCTTGCGGCGGCAAACCCGGACGCAATGGTGCAGCACTGTCTGCCCGCGCACAAGGGTGAGGAAATCACGGCGGAGGTCTTTGAATCGCACGCCGCGGAGATTTTTGACGAGGCGGAGAATCGTCTGCACGCCCAAAAAGCGGTCATGGTCAAGCTGATGAGCTAATAGATGGTGAAATTGGCAGATGCAGCGTATGCAACAAAACACGCAATTGACGGCTCTATTAAGCAGGAGGTATGCATTATGAAACATTTTCAAAGGCTGTGTACGGCACTGGCGGTTCTGCTTGCGGCGGGATTTGTTGCGTTTGCGGTGTATCCTGCGCCGGCAAACGCGCTGTTAAGTTATGTTTTGCCGGAAGCGAAAATCTCCGGCAGTGAAGGCGTACAGATTGTTGTGCAGGTGTTTGATTCCTATCTGGAAGAGGATGCGGCGCTGCAGTCCGGCATTGACTTCATGGCGATTTCACCGCAGGGTCTGCCGGAACTAACCGATGCCGAGCGTGAGGAAATCACCGCGCACTTTGAAGAGAAGCTGGGCGTTGAGGTTCTTTGGGCTACGCACGACGACTTGATAGCGCAGGGCAGGGCTGAGGAAATGTTCATCCCGCGCGGAGTGCTGTTTTCGTTTAACGCGCCGCCAAATGGAATCGGCGTCATAATCACCGTGGACGGTGTTAAGTACCGCTCCGGCTTGGGCGCCGATTTCTTCACCAGCACGCTGAAATTCAGCGGCGGGCAGTGGGTGTTGGACAGCACTTTTATGACAGCGATTTCGTAATTAAGATATTTGGACGTTGCATTCCGATTGCGAAGGGCGGGGGGCGTGCCTGATGGTGTACCGGAGGGACTAAAAAGGTGCGCCCTTGTGCATCGTCTGCCATCTCATTTTGAATTTGAGCGATTAAATTGCTGTCTTCTGTAGAAAAAACATTGCTATCTGAGCCAATAGTCAGAAATGCGGGGATTTTCGCCCCGCACTTCCTGCAAAAGTTAGCGGTCTATGTTTTCATTTCTGTATCTTGCGGCAGTATTTCATGCTATTCGCGCCTTGCTCCGCAGCCTTGGCAGAACACATCGTCGCTTGCCAAAGCTGCACCGCAGCTTACACAAAATGCACTTGCGGCGGGAGCGGGAGCGTTGCCGGAAGTGTTGCTTTTAGGTGCAGTGGGAAAAGCATCGTTCAAATATGCTTGGTCAATGTGTACATAATTGATTCCATACTTTTCAGATGCCTCTTTGAAACCGGCACAGAAATTCTTGTACCGCATCTGCAAATTCTTCCTGAAATTTTCATAATCCTTCAATTTCTGATTATAATCATTATTACGATTCGTTCTTCGAGATTGAAGGTTTGTCAGCTTGTTCGGGTCCACAAACCCTTTCATCTTGTTTCCGACAACCGCCACTATAATACCGCCAATGAGGAATATTAAAGCGCCGGCACCCATCACAAACAGCATAATGAAACCGAAAATTGCAACACCAATTCCAATGCCGAACGTCATCTTCATTTTCTTTGACTTCGCAATTTTGGCTAACTGGTCTGCAATCTGCTTATCAAGCGCTTGAACCTCTTTAAGCACATTGTCGGCCGAATTTTTCTTTGACTTTTCTACTCGAATATCCGATTTGATGTGTGCGTTGCGCTTGTCGTAAATATCCTGCAGCACCTTTTGGGCATCGGGTAAATCCCGGCTGATGGCAAGTGCTTTCTCGGCATATTCCTTTGCTTTGTCGCGGTCGTGGCCACCTCTGTTGTACCAAACAAAGGCAAGGTTGTTGTAGGCCTCACCCAACGAGACGGTGTCGTTATTTGCTGTTGCGATTTGCACAGCCAAATCCAACGTTTTCTTTTCCGTCTCAATAAGTTCTTCAGTTCTGCCGCCATTTGGTTTGGTTTCATAGATAGAGAGAATGTCGGATTTCCTTACCAAGAATCTTGCATCGTTAGGTTGTCCGACGACCGCTTTATTGATGAATTTCAGAGCTTCCGACAATTCGCCGGTTCCGACATTTATCCTTGCCGCAAACTCGAAAACTTCGGAGTTTTCCAAATCGGGATTGCCACCTGAAACAGCATTTTCGTATGCGGTCTTTGCGGCGTCAAAATGACCGATGATGTAATACTCGTAAACGGTAGGCAACCATTTTTCATATACGGCGTCCCTTGCGTTGTCAACAGAAACCGTTTTCTCTTCTTGGGCTTGCAAGGACTTGTCGTAATGCTCGCGACTCTTTTCGCTCTTGAATGCACACTCTGCCTCTTTCAGCTTCGCTAACCGCTCCTTGTGTCCGTCGGTGAAGTCATTGTTTTCCTCATCTTGGATTTTGCCTTTGAGGATGTACTGGATTTTTTCCAAGTCCTCGCCCGGTGAGACCTCTAACATCTCGTAGAAATTTGCGACTGCCATTTTTTGTTCCTCCTGTTAATTTGGTTTTGGGTCTATGTATAAAAGCAGTTTTTAACCGCTGATATAACTTATGTACTCGTTGATGCCCGGCACGATTTGCTCTATATTCTTCATCGCTCTGTCCACTTCAAGAACGACTTGGTCAAGGCAGCGGCGTATGCTGTTGACTTTATCTTCTTCGCCGAGGTTTTGCTCGTTGTTGCGCCGCAGACATTCAACATCGGATTTGAGGGAGTTCACGCTGTCCATAACATAGGCAAGCCGTTGTAAAGGAAATTTAGTAAGCCCGGATACCCGTCTGACATCCATTTTTTGCTGCTCAATATCACGCATCTTTAACCCACTCCCATTCACAATCCGATAGGCTGCTTAAAACATCACAAGCTTGTACCAACGCTTCCTTAGCTCTGCCGCCGCCCAGAATGTTTTCCTCTCTTGCCTCCTGACAGCAACGAAGCCACCCATCCGGTGTGCTTCTGTTGTCCGAGCCGTCCATGACATAATTTATTTGCCGGATAAGCTCATTAATGTCGTCGGCAACGCTTTCTAAGGTGCTGATTTTGTTTGCAAGCTGCGTTCTTACATTGTGCTTTTTTGCGATTCGTTCACCGCTTATCATTTCAACCCAAGCCATTTTATCCCTCCAAATCAAAGATAAACATATCGCAAGCATCGCACAGATGATTTAAGGCATATGAAAAATCATCGAGAGCCTTTGCGGCGTTAATTAACTCCAAGGTTATCTCATCACCGCTTCTGCTTGGTCTTGTAAGCTGTGCAATCTGCCTTTGTGAGCTGAACAGATTTGCAGTGGTGTGTCTTGCCAATGTCATTTGGCCTTTAGCCACCTGCTTTATCTGCCGAACTCTTACCGTCAAATCCGCAACATTGCTGCTGTTGGAAATATATACCGCATTTGCTGATTGTCGTTCCGCAGGCGAAAAATTTTCCGACAAATAATCAGATGCAGTTTTTTGTGGATTTGATTTCAAATAATCCTCTAAATCTGAAAGAGGGGTATCGCGCCTATCAGTACCAAATTCGTGTTGCCCGCCGGTAGAAACAGGATTGCGGTCTGAAAACGGATGGAGTTCTCCGTCAACTTCAAGCAAAATAAAGTGACCATGCCCATCCGCTTTGCTC
>JAITOD010000091.1 GCA_031290105.1 Oscillospiraceae bacterium | reverse complement strand
TTTTTTCGCGCGGCGATTTCGTCCTGCAAAGCGCACAGCTCCTGCAAGCGGGCGACCTTCTCCGCACGCGGAATCGGGTCGGGCAGCGCGGAGGCGGGCGTGCCGGTGCGCGGCGAATAGATAAACGTGAACAGCACACCGTATTCCACCTGCCGCACCAGCTCCAGCGTATCACGGAACTGCGCGTCCGTCTCCCCGGGGAAGCCCACGATTATGTCGCTTGTGAGCGTCAAGCCGGGCATTCGGCTCTTCGCCAAATCAACCGTGCGCAGGTAGCTTTCGCGCGTGTATCGGCGGTTCATCGCGGCAAGGATTTCGTTGTTGCCGCTCTGCACGGGCAAATGCAGATGCCGCGCGGCTTTTTCACTATCGCGCATTGCGTCAAGCAAATCGGCGGAGCAATCCTTGGGGTGGCTCGTCATGAAACGAATGCGAAAATCGCCGGGAATCGCATTGATCTCCCTAAGCAATCCCGCAAACGTCGCCCCCGCCGGCAGCCCCTTGCCGTATGAATTGACATTTTGTCCCAAAAGCGTTATGTCCCTGTAGCCATCCGCAACCAGACCATGCGCCTCCGCAAGCACTGCTTCAGGTGTCCGCGAACGCTCACGCCCGCGCACATGCGGCACCACGCAGTATGAGCAAAAATTATCACAGCCGTAGGAAATCGGCAGCCACGCGCGGAATGAACTGTCGCGCCGCAGCGGTATGCCCTCGCTGATTGTGCCGTCCTCCTGCGCGGTCGCCAGCAATCGCCCGCCGGCACTGTATAGCGTATAAAGCAGCTCCGGCAGACGCGGCAGAGCGTGCGTGCCGAAAATCAGATCCACAAACGGAAACGTGCGCCGCAGCTCCTGGGCAACGTCCGCCTGTTGCACCATGCAGCCGCAAACCGCAATTCGCATGGATTTGCGCCGCTCCTTGATCGGTTTGAGCGCGCCCACGTTGCCGAAAACCCGCACCTGCGCATGCTCGCGAACGGCGCAGGTGTTGAGCAGCACAAAATCCGCGTCCTCCGCTGAATCGGCAAAAACAAAGCCCGCTTGCGCAAGCATACCCTGAAGACGCTCGCCGTCGCTGACGTTGCCCTGACAGCCGTATGTGCGCACAAACGCGCTCGGCGGCCGGTCGGGGAACAATGCGCTCAGCAGCTTACGCAGCAGCGCTGAATAATCCGTACCCTGTGTAGGCAAAGTGAACTCCTTACTATATTTTGGACGGTCGGACTGCAGGGACGCCCCTACCCCGGAATCACATTTTTCGCCACGTTGACCACAAAATCCTGCACATTGGTGACCATGCTGATTGCGCTGACGCTCCCCCTGTCGGCAAGTTTATTGACGGCAAACTCCGAAATATCCACCGTGTAAATATACAGCGGACGAACAACGCCGCCCACCAAACGAAAGCATGGCGTCATGTTGCCCGACGCAATGGTGTGCAGCTGAGTCGCCATGCAAATCACCGTGGTGGCTTTGCGGATAATATCCCGCATACGCATCTGCCCCTCATAAACGTCGCCGACAACCTCGGGCAGCGGTCCGTCGTCGCGGATTGAGCCGGTGAGCGCATACGGAATCGCGTTTTTGACGATGCTGCAGATAATGCCGTCGTGAATGGCGTATTCCTCAATAAATCGCGGGATTGAACCGCAGCGGCGCACTGTGTTGATAAGGTCAAGGTGATTATAATGCCCGTTATGCACAGTTTTTTGTGTATAGATATTCTGCCCCAGCGCTGTGCCAAGAAAACTCGCCTCCAAATCGTGCGTAGCCAGCGCGTTGCCGGCAAGCAGCCCGTGAACAAACCCGTTATCCGCCAAAGCCTGCATGGAGCGGCGCGCATCTGCGTCAAAAGCACAGGCGGGTCCCATGACCCACACAATATTGCCGTGCCCGCGTTCATAGCGCAGCAGTTCATACAGGTTATCGTAATCTACAGAAAACGCGGTTTCGCGGGAGCGCCCTGTGCGGAAGGCGAACGAATCCGCCGCCGCGCGTGCATCGCCAAACGCGCCCGAATGCATATATATACCCTCTGAAGCGTCCTCGCTTCTTCCTATAATAACCAAATCGCCGCTCTTTATATTGCGCAGCTCCGGCACTTGCAACGCGCCGTTTTGGAGAACGACCGCACTATCCATGCGGCTCTCGTCGGCAAGCAGCCATTGCCCGTCCAGCTTGAAATACTCCGGGAAAATGGACGTTGCGTGGTAACCCTCCGGCGCGATGCCGTCTTTTTCCGCGCGGGCTGTACGAACATTCGGCGCGCGCAAAAAGCGTTCTTCCGAAAAATCCGGCGCATTATATCTCGGCAACGAAAATGCCATGCGGCGCTCCTCTCCTCACGGTGATTTTATCCTAGTATACAGAAATAGAGACAGTTTGTCAATTTCGCGCGTATTTGGAAATAGATATAGCTAAAGGTTAACCTAAAGGTTTAGCTAACTGTTAACCTAACAGGTAAGTTTTTTCCCAATTAATGTATAACTTATTTGGATAATGACGCACACATTATTTTTTCGGCGGAATCTCTTGTAAAAAACTGAGCAATGTGCTATACTGGGTATGGATTAAATACTATAAGGAGTAAACACATGCTTTGGTTAAAACAGATTTTCGCCGCAATAACGGCAATGGTACAGCTTCTGATGGGCTTTCTGGGCTTGGGCGGCGGAACACAGAACGTCGTAAAAAAGGACGTATACCCTGTGGTTTTCGTCCATGGATTACTGGGTTGGGGTGATGACGACGCCGTGAATTTCATCGCTCCGCACTGGGGACTTTCCGGCGGCAGCATGGCTAAGTACTTAACGCAAAACGGATACGAGGTCTATGCCGCATCGGTAGGACCGGTTTCCAGCGCATGGGACCGCGCGTGCGAGCTTTATGCCCAACTGACCGGCGGCAGGGTTGATTACGGCGAAGCGCACTCAAAAGAGCATTCTCATGCCCGTTACGGGCGGACTTACAAGGCACTGTTCCCCGGCTGGAGCACCGAAAAAAAGGTCAACCTAATCGGGCACAGCTTTGGCGGCGTAACCTCGCGGCTGTTTGCTCAGCTTTGCAGCGAGGGCAGCGCGGAAGAGCGCGCGGCTGACCAGAAGGACCTCTCCCCCCTGTTTGCCGGCGGCATAAGCGACCGCATTTTCAGCATAACGACCTTTGCGGCGCCTCACAATGGCAGCACTGCCGACAGCATCGGCTATCTGCCGGGCGGCAGCGGCATACTCTTTTACGGGCTGGCGGCACTCATCAGCGGGCACATTCCTCTGTTCAACTGGCTGTATGATTATCAGCTTGAGCAGTTTGGGATTACCCCGGCGCGGGGCGTATTCACCGACCCAATCACCAAAATCAAGCTAATCATCGACAGCTCGACCGGAACGGACAACGCCTCTTACGACCTTTCCCTCCACGGTGCGTATTTGCTCAATCAGCAGCTTCAAACTCAGCCGAACATCTACTATTTCTCATATGCCGGGCAATTCACCAAGGACGACGGCAACGGAAATCAGGTGCACGAGGACACAATGTTTGGGCTGTTCACGCCGTCGGCGGACGCTATGGGGCTGCGCAAGCCAGCATACACCACCGAGGACGGCATTGTGATTGACGACAGCTGGCTGGCAAACGACGGGCTTGTGCCCACCGTTTCCGCCCTGTATCCCTTAGCGGAAGCGCACGTGGATTACAGCGCGGGCAGCATTGTCCCCGGAATCTGGAACGTAATGCCTATACAGCGCCTTGACCACCTTGCGTTCATCGGCGACATTGAGGGCAAGAAGGATCCGGCTGAGATTCGGGCATTTACGCTGGGGCATATGGAAATTATTGCCGGGCTGGGGAAATAGGCAATTAAGGCTTCGGCGCTCAATACGCAACAGCAATTTCGATTATAAGGGTGCGTTTATTGGTGTGGGTTCAGGAGCGGGCAGCGAATATACAGTTCACGAGGTTTGGTCGGCTATGAACTGGGAAATACACCTCACAGAAACAAGAATGATTCTCTGGTCGCCAGAGGTGTCTCGCCTGTTCGGCAAATCAGTTGTCAAGCCCGGTCGATCAACCGTCAGTATCATTACCTACGGGAGCATCGGAAGTGTGTTAGTAGTGGCCAACGAGACTGGGCAATTCAACGTAAACATTATGGCAAAATTAAGCACCAAAGATACATTGTTCAGCTACATAAACACTCTTCAAAAAGCCTGTGAGAATGGGGGCAGTTAATAAATGAAAATCATTAGTAAAATCAAGAAAAACGATTGCCTATCGGTTTCACCCCTAATTGAAACAGACAACAATGCTGAAATAAAAATTAAACAGAACGAACAATGTCAAAAAATACATATTGTAAAGCTGGCAGAATATCAAGAAGAGAACCGCGAAACAAAAATTGGGCCTGTATGGTTTCACGATGAAAGCAATTTAAACCCTCTAACTTGGCCGCAAAATTTTTCAATGCCCGAAGCAATTGAGTGGGATGTTTTTTTCATTGGCGATAAAGTGATTTTTTGGTCGCCGTTGTTTGTAACGCTTTTTTCCAGCAAGCCAAAGGTCTCTCCCGGCATTGCATCTGCAGGATGTTACGCCGCTAAAGATATTGTTGCGATAAAAGTTTCTGTACAAAACGGAATATTTATCATTGCAAAAGAAAGTTTTTATCAAAATGTTGCGGTGAATATTCAAGATTCACCGTCAACGCTCAGAGAGGTCGCAGCCGCATTAGCGCTCATGTTAAGTGGTAAATTGTCTGAAGAACAATTCGCTCGATTGAGTGCATTCAATTTTGTGGATTCCGGAGAATTGATACTTATAATTGGAGAATAACTCATGTTCTGTTCATCATGCGGGAATCAGCTTCACGATAACGCAAGGTTCTGCGACAAGTGCGGCGCAAAGCAAGATGCGGCAAGTGTGCCAACGCCGCCGATTGAGCCAATCACACAACCTGTGGCGCAAGAGCAATACATACAGTCCGCGCCGCCGCAGGAGCAACCGACTGGTAC
>JAITOD010000062.1 GCA_031290105.1 Oscillospiraceae bacterium | reverse complement strand
CCATAAAGAAGCAAAATCTGTCGGTCAGCCTTGTAGCTTATACCACTTTGCCGCCCACAAAATTCAGCAGCAAAATCCCCGCAAAAAACGCCGCAAAGCCCAGCAGCGCCGCACCGTCGCGCAGAGCAAAACGGCTGCTATTCATCCGTGTGCGCCCGGCGCCGCCGGTGTAGCATCGGCACTCCATTGCCAGCGCAAGGTCGTACGCGCGGCGGAACGCCGAGACCAAAAGCGGCACAAAAATCGGAATCAGCGCCTTTGCCCGCTTCAGCAATCCGCCCGTTTCCCAATCCGCGCCGCGGGCTTTTTGGGCGTTCATTATCCGCTCAATCTCCTCCAACAGCACCGGTATGAAGCGCAGCGCCAGCGTCATCATCATTGCGAACGTATGTACCGGCACCTTGGCAAGGCGCAGCGGGGAAAGCAGCCGTTCCAGCGCGTCTGTCAGCTGTGTTGGCGTGGTGGTGTATGTTAGCAGGGAGCCAATGACGACCAGGGAGATTATCCGCACCGCCATGAAGATTGCCACGCTCACGCCCTGCATGGTGATTGTGATGAATTTCCACGAGAACAACACATCGCCGCCGCGCTGATAGAACAAATTCATTGCCGCGGTGAACAATAAAATCCACAGCAGCGGGCGGACACTGCGCGCCACCATACGCGCCGGCACGCCTGAGAGCAGCACAAGGAGCACCGAAAACGCCGCCGTCAGCCCGAGCGAGGCAAATGAGCGGCAAAAAAAGGTTGCTGTTATCAGCGCAAGCGTCAGCGTGGTTTTTGTGCGCGCGTCTAAGCGGTGCAAGAGCGAATCCGCACGGTAATATTGCCCCAGCGTGATATCGGAAATCATGCGCCGTCCCTCCCTGCTTTTTGGATGGGGGCCAAGATAGTTGCCGCCTGTTCCGGCGTATAGACAGGCGCCGGCACGTCAAAGCCCTCCGCTTGCAGAAGCGCGAAAATCCGCGTTATTTCCGGCAGCTCCAGCTGCATTTCGGCAAGCTTTCCGCCCTGAGAGTAGACCTCGTCAACTGTGCCGAGCATAACGGCTTCACCGTGGTCAAGCACCAGCACCCTGTCGCACAGCGCGGCAATTTCCTCCATAGCGTGGCTAACCAAAACCACCGTACATCCCGTTTCCTTGCGGTAGCGAAGCAATGTTTTGCGCAGATTAAGTTTTCCCTTGGGGTCAAGCCCGGCGGCTGGTTCGTCCAGCACCAGCACCTGAGGCTCCATTGCCATAACCCCGGCCAGTGCGGCGCGGCGCTTCTCCCCGCCCGAGAGGTCAAACGGCGATTTTTCCAGCAGCTCCGGCGAGAGCCCAACCAACTCCGCGGCTTTATTGACCCGCACAGCAATTTCGCCGCGCTCCAGCCCCAAATTTGCCGGACCAAAGGCAATATCCTCACGCACGGTTTCGGCAAAGAGCTGGCTTTCCGGGTACTGGAAACACAGCCCCGCCGCAAAACGCGCCGCCCGACGGGATTTTTTGCTTTCATTAATGTCCGCGCCGTTCAGCAAAACACTGCCGGAGCTTGGCTGCAGCAGCGCGTTGAAATGCTGAATCAGCGTAGATTTTCCGCTGCCCGTGTGCCCGATTATTCCCAGGCATTCACCTTGATATATATCGAGGTCAACGCCGCTTATTGCCGCTGCCGCCGTTTCCTTACTGTTTTGGGCGTATCGGTGGGTCAGCTGCTGTGTTTTGAGGACGATTTCGTTTTTGGCGGGAGCGCTTGGCGGCAATGCAGGGGCGTTGTATGCAATGCCCGGCGCGGCGGCGATGATTTCCCGCGCGCATTCGTCCGGGGTGAGACAGAGCGGAAATTCCGGCACAGACCCGCGCAGAAGCAGCGACAGCTCAGCGCTCTGCGGAAGTCTCAGCCCCGCGCTCTCAACCTCTGTCCGCCGCGCGAATACTTCCTGCGGCGTGCCCTCCAGCGTGATTTTGCCGTGCTCCATCACAACCACACGCTCTGCCGCCGCCGCCTCGTTCATGTAGTGCGTGATGATTATTACCGCCATGCCATGCTCTTTGCGCAAAGCCTGCAGTGTGTTCAGTACTTCCTGCCGTCCGCCCGGGTCAAGCATGGCGGTGGGTTCGTCAAGCACCAGCAGACGCGGACGCATGGCAAGCACCCCCGCGATGGCAAGGCGCTGTTTTTGCCCGCCGGAGAGCTTATGCGGCTCACGCATACGCTGCTCATAAAGCCCAACGGCCTTCAGCGCCCAATCGACCCTCCGGCGGATTTCCTCCGGCGGCACACCCAGATTTTCGGGACCGAACGCGCAGTCCTCCTCCGCGATTGTGGAAACGATTTGGTTATCCGGATTCTGAAAAACCAAGCCAATGCTGCGCCGTATGTCGTTCAGGTGTTCTTCGTCGGCGGTGTCGAAGCCGTGAGCCAATATTTTGCCGCTCTCCGGGAGAAGTATGCCGTTCATGAGTTTTGCCAAGGTTGATTTTCCGCTGCCGTTTGCCCCCAAAATCGCCACGAACTCGCCCTCCCCAACGCAGAGCGAAACACCGTCCACAGCGGGCAGGGAGTTTTCCCCCTCCGTGCCGGGATAGCGGTAAAGCACGTTTCGGATTTCCAGAATCGGCATTTGTGTTTCCTTTTGGGTTTTGTATATTCCGGAAAGTATACCACTGTTACCGCATAAAAGTCAATTGCGCAGATTGCAAAGAGAGCGGCACAGTATGCCCCCTCTTGCCAAACCCGCAAAAAAAGTGTATACTATCAAAGATATGCAAAAAACGCGAAAATACAAAATTCCCAAACACGAAAGGACGACTTCCATGGAAGCATTGAACAAAAAAAGCGTCGCAGATATTGACGTAGCAGGCAAGCGCGTACTGGTGCGCTGCGACTTCAACGTCCCGCTTGAGGACGGCAAAATCACCGGCGACAAGCGAATCGTCGCCTCCCTCCCCACAATTGAATACCTCATCGATAAAGGCGCGAAGGTCATCCTCTGCTCGCATTTGGGCAGACCTAAGGGCGAATTTTTGCCGCAGTTTTCGCTCGCGCCTGTTGCCGCGCGCCTGAGTGAGCTTTTGGGCAGACCCGTCAAAATGGCGAAGGACGTCGTCGGTGAGAGCGCACAGTCGCTGAGTGAATCACTGCTATCCGGCGAAGTGCTTTTGCTGGAAAACGTCCGTTTCCACAAGGAAGAAACCAAAAACGACCCGGAATTTTCCAAGCAGCTTGCGTCCTTGGCGGACGTGTTTGTCAACGACGCTTTCGGCTCCGCGCACCGTGCCCACAGCTCCACCACAGGCGTTGCGGATTATCTTCCGGCGGTCTGCGGCTTCCTCATCCAAAAAGAGATTGACTTTATGGGTGGTGCGCTTGCCAATCCCAAGCGCCCGTTAGTTGCGATTCTTGGCGGCGCAAAGGTCAGCGACAAAATCGGCGTTATCGAAAACCTGCTGGATATTGTTGACGTGCTCATCGTCGGCGGCGGCATGTCCTATACCTTCCAGGCGGCGCAGGGGCACAATATCGGCACGTCGCTCTGTGAGAGCGATAAGTTTGATCTGGCGCTGGCAATGCTCAAAAAAGCGCAGGATAAAGGCGTGAAGTTCCTCCTGCCCACCGATACCGTTGTGGGCAAGGAGTTTAAGCCGGACACAGAATACAAAACCGACCACGCGCAAGATATTGAGGACGGTTGGATGGGCTTGGATATCGGCGAGGAAACGCGGTTGCTGTTCGCGGACGCAATAAAGGGCGCGGGCACTGTCATCTGGAACGGCCCAATGGGCGTCTCCGAGTGGGAGCACTTTGCAGGCGGCACCATTGCCGTAGCCACTGCCGTAGCTGAGAGCGGTGCAATCTCAATCATCGGCGGCGGAGACAGCGCGGCAGCCGTGCAAAAACTCGGCTTTGCGGACAAAATGAGCCACATCTCCACCGGCGGCGGCGCGTCACTGGAATTTCTGGAGGGCAAAGAGCTCCCCGGTATTGCCGCGCTGCTGGATAAATAATGCGCTGATTGATTAGGGAAAATCCCCTGAATGTCGCTATAAAGAGTCTACATTATTAAGGAGCAATACCATGAACAAAACCCTGCGCACTCCCGTAATCGCGGGTAACTGGAAAATGAACAACACTCCCGACGAAACCGCCGCGCTCATCGCCGCGCTGACACCGCTTGTCGCCAATGCTGAGAGCACCGTGGTCATCGCCGTGCCGTTTGTGGATATCGCGGCAGCGTTACAAGCAACGCTCGGCAGCAACATAGCCGTAGCGGCGCAGAACGTCCACTGGGAAACTAACGGCGCGTTCACGGGCGAAGTGAGCGCGCAAATGCTCAAGGCAATCGGTGTGCCCTATGTGGTTATTGGTCACAGCGAGCGTCGGCAGTATTTCGGCGAAACGGACGTGACAGTGCAAAAGCGTGTCCGTGCCGCGCTCAATGCCGGGCTGCAGGTGATACTTTGCGTGGGCGAGGTGCTTGGAGAGCGCAAAGGCGGAATCACCGCGCAGATTGTCCGTGCACAGACGGAAATCGCGCTGGCGGGCGTGACGGCGGAGGAGCTGAAAAGCGTTATCATTGCGTATGAACCCGTTTGGGCAATCGGCACGGGCGAGACCGCCACGCCGGAGCAGGCCAATGAGGTCTGCGCAATTCTGCGTGATTTGCTGGCGCGGCTTTATGGTAAAGACGCAGCCGATCGCGCGGTTATCCAATACGGCGGCAGCATGAACGACCAAAACGCGGCGGAGCTGCTGGCTCAACCCGATGTTGACGGCGGCTTGATCGGCGGTGCGTCGCTTGTTGCGGAAAAATTCGCGGTTATCGTCAACGCGGCAGGGTGACTCAATTAACAACTGACAACACGACTAATGTTTGCATTTAAAGGAAGCGCTAAGATGAAGAA
>JAITOD010000056.1 GCA_031290105.1 Oscillospiraceae bacterium | reverse complement strand
TGATATGTCCAGCCCCAACATGAATATGCGCGACCCGGTGATTTACCGCATCGCGCACATTCCGCACCACCAAACCGGCGACCGCTGGTGCATTTATCCCATGTACGATTTTGCTCATCCGCTCTCCGACGCGGCGGAAAAGGTGACCTACTCCCTGTGTTCGCTGGAGTTTGAAAATCACCGCCCGCTTTATGACTGGTTTATCCGTGAGATTGCGTCCGAAGAAGATGGCGGTAATGTTACCGAGTCTGCGAGTGAAAACGCACCGCAGGGTAATGGTCGTCTTTCGGCGGGAATCTCCCGCCCGCGGCAGATTGAGTTTGCGCGGCTGAATCTCAACTACTGCGTCACAAGCAAGCGCAAGAACCTCCGGATGGTCCGTGAGGGCATTGTTTCCGACTGGGACGACCCGCGCATGATTACGCTTTGCGGTATGCGGCGGCGCGGCTATCCGCCCGAGGCAATACTGGATTTTGTGGGCAAGGTTGGCGTTGCCAAGGCGCACAGTGTGGTGGATTACGGCCTGCTGGAAGCGTGTGTGCGTGATAGGCTGGGCGACACAGCGCCGCGTGCAATGGCGGTTTTGCGTCCGCTGAAAGTTGTCATCGAGAACTACCCCGAGAGGCAAACTGAGCAGCTTGAGGTTGAAATCCACCCGAATCACCCGGAGCTTGGCACGCGCTTTGTCACGTTTTCACGCGAGATTTATGTTGAGCGCGACGACTTTATGCTCGTCCCGCCGCGCAAATATTTCCGCCTGTTTCCCGGCAACGAGGTGCGGCTCAAGGGCGCGTATTACGTCACCTGCACGGGCTACGACACCGACGAGAACGGCGAGGTCGTCTGTTTGCGCGCCACATACGACCCTGAGAGCTGCGGCGGTTCAACAGCGGACGGGCGCAAGGTCCGCGGGACGCTGCATTGGGTCAGCGCGGAGAATCCGTTGTATGCAACGGTGCGGCTCTACGACCGCCTGTTCAGCGTCCCGAACCCCGACACAGGCGAAAGCTTTCTGGGGAACCTGAACCCAAACTCCATGCAAATTCTGGAAGGCTGTTTGCTGGAGGGCGGAATGCACAGCATCAAGCCGGGCGAAACTTTCCAGCTTATGCGGCAGGGCTATTTTTGTGTAGATAAGGACAGCACACCTGAAGCGATTATCTTAAATCGCACGGTGGCGCTGAACAGCTCCTACTAGATAACGGATTTGCACGCGAAACATCAAATTCGCGCGTTTACAAGCTAAAAGGATATTTGTTCCATGAAAGCACTGAAAACCCTAATCTTATTCCTGCTGCTCTTGGCGTTGCTAGGCGCGTGCGCTTGGGGCGCTGACCCTGCCGACAGCGAGGGTGTCACCGAGCAGGAAAGCTCAGCGGTGCAAACACCAGTTACCGCAACGCCGGCAAGCACTTCCTCTCCCGCTGTTTCAAGGACACAGTCAACCGTGACGGGCGGCACGGAAGCTTGGTTTGACGGCGCGGAGTTTCTGCTTCGTTTGCTGTGGGACGGCTTACCACGCGGCGACAGCGAGGTATATCTTGACATTAAAGACGATAACGGCGACACAAAGGCTGTCTACTTTCCGGTGGACAAAAGCTGGAAGCATCGCAGCCCGGATTCAATCCGCACGGCGTGGGCACAATATTGCACGCCTGAGCTGATTGAGCGTTTCACGGCAAAGCCGAACATGACCGCCTTTCCGGTTGAGCACGCGCTGAAGCACCACTTTGACCCGGCGGATTTCCCACAGAAAACGGGATATTTTATGCCGCCCGCATCAGCGAAATTGAAAGCGGTGACAGCCAGCACATGGAGTTTGACCTAATGCGCTCCAAAGCTTTGGGCGGCGGAAAGTATTTGCTGCGTGTGCCGTATAGCTTTGCGTATCCTGACTTGGCGGACATTTCGGCGGCGGACGGCGCATGCTATGACGTGAATGACGTGTTTTTGGTCACGGTTAAAGGCGGCAAGCTTGACGATATGCGTTGGGTTGGGCTGTATTCAATCAAAGACGGCTACCCAAGCGCCGACGCTTACGACGCTGTGCCGCAGAAAACGCAGGAGATGCTGATTCAGGTGGCGGAGTTTGAGTATTTATTGATTGGCGGTATATTTGACGGCGATTTTGAATCAGAGCGCATCACTTATTCCGGATATGAATATGTACAGGCAAAATCTTTCAAAAGTCTTGCGCAGCTTAAAGCGGCGGCGGGCAAATTTTTAAGCGCGGACTTAATCAAAAAGTATGAAGCAGAGCAGGACACAAAATTTATTGAACAAGACGGCAAATTATATTACCGCCTTGTTCCCACAGAGGGGTACTGGTTCGATTTTCAAGCATACAACTGCAAGCTGTCGGAGGATAAAGCCGGAACACAAAAATATGAGCTGCGTGTTGCTGTGGATTCAATGGGGCAAACCTGCTGCATTCTCACCATTAAGGACGGCAAACTTGTCAAAAAAGAGTGGGTCGAATTAGATATTAGCTTGGCGGATCCTTTCGTATAAAAATGGAATTGTGCCCGAAATTTGTTGTGCTGATA
>JAITOD010000040.1 GCA_031290105.1 Oscillospiraceae bacterium | reverse complement strand
TAGATGCTTATCACATCACCCGCGTGGAGCCGCGTTTCCGGCTTGATTTTTTTGCCCTCCAGCTTAATCTTGCCCAAGCGCAGCGCACGATAAAGCAAGCCCTGCGGCAGAGCCGGCATCTCTCGCCGCAGGAATTGATCTGCGCGGCGGTTTGCGTCATTTGCTGTGATGGTGATTTGCTTCATTTTGCCCTAACTATTTTTTGTTTTATGTGTGCGTTTCACACGCCGACGTTCAGGTTTTCCGCAAACGAACTGAAAAATTTCTCCACATGCGCGCCGTCATTGACGCAGTGATGGAACGCCGCCGTTACCGGCATAACAACACGCTCATCAACTTGGTGATATTTTCCAACGGTCACAAACGGCGTGAATTTGGTCTCTGCCGCATCCATATCCAAAAACTGCGGAGGTCGGTCATAACTAATCGACTGGAAAATAATGTTTGGCGTAATGCTGATATCTATCGTGTTTATTCGCGGATTTTTGTAATAATACACACTATCGCCGTCCTCGGCTTTTATCTTATCCGCCAAAAATGCTTGATAAAACTCTTCAAAATCCTCACTATACTGCGTTTCCATATGGGTAAACAAGTGCGGCGGGCGTTTTCTGCGTAATGTATAATTGGGGTTTAGGCTATCGAACTGCCCAAGCTGCCCATTGATTCTTGCAAAACGGAAATCCTCATCATCGTTCACCGTTTTGGCGATAATCCAACAGACCGCCGGATAGAACTTACGGTTTTTCTCGCGGAGCTGCCGCAAAAAATCCGTGACGTCCATTTCAACGGTCACGGTATATGTGAAGCCAAGCCATCTTTCGTAGATTTCCTTTCGGTCCCAGGTATCGTAATCAATGGCCGTGAACATATGCTACTCCTAAAGCCGGTATACACACAGTAGGGGCACGTCATGACGTGCCCCTACCGCGCCACCCTAATCAAACTTCGTAACTGTCTTCGCTGTCGCCCTCCATGGGGTCAAGCAGAGCACGTATAGAAAGGCTTACGCGCTTGGTGTCCGTGTCAATGCCGATGATTTTCGTCTGCACACGCTGGTCGATTTTCAGTTCGTCCTGCGGCTTTTCAATGCGCCTGTCGGAAATCTGGGAGATGTGAATCAAGCCCTCAACGCCCGGCACAATTGTTGCGAACGCGCCGAACGTAGTCATGCTCACAATCGTCACATCAACAACGCTGCCTACTTCGTAGCTGTGCACAAACTGGTTCCACGGGCTGTCCTCTTCTTTGCGGTAGCCCAGGGAAATGCGCTTGCGCTCCTGGTCAAGGTTCTTGATATAAACCTCAACCTCCTGCCCGACGCTTAGAATATCGGCGGGATTTGCCACGCGGGTCCAGGAAAGCTCAGTGATATGCACAAGCCCGTCGATGCCGCCCAAATCAACGAAAGCACCGAAGTTGGTCAGCGAACGCACACGCCCAACATAAACATCACCCACCTTTGCTTCCGCCCAGAACTTCGCGGAGCGCGCCTTGCGGGATTCGCCGCTTGCCTCGCGGATTGAGCCGACAACCTTCTTGAAGCGTCGGTCGCTCGTGGCCTCAAGGATTTTGAACTTGACCGTTTGACCGAGTAAATCCTCAAGCGGGTCGCCGCGGCGTTCAGCCGCTTGGGATGCCGGGATAAACACGCGGATTCCGCTGACGTAAATCAGCACGCCGCCCTTGACGACCTCGGAAACATCGCCCTCAATAACAGCCTTGCTCTCAAGCGCATCGGTGATGGTTTTCCAGCCGGCAACCGAATCATAGCGCCGCTTAGAGCACATAATCGTGCCCTCGTTGTCGTCGGTCTTCATGATGACGAGGTTCAGCACGTCGCCGATCTTGACCTCCTGTGTGTGGTCGGCAGAGCGGTTTGAGCTGTACTCATTCGCGGGGACATAGCCCGCCTGCTTGCGCCCAACCAAATCAACTTGGATTTCGCTCGGCGTCACGCCTGTTACGACGCCTTCGACGGTTTTGCTGGTCATGTTCTGGTTCTCCATGGAAACCTCCAGCGCCTCTTCAAAGCCCATCTCGTCCGTGATTTCGCGTCGGAGCTTGGGTGTGTCTTCGGCAGGAGCTTCCTCAGCAGTTTCCTCTGCGGGTATTTCCGCCGGGATTTCTGCAGGAGTTTCTTTGGGCACCGGGATTTCTTCAGCCGCAGCTTCTTCAGGAGCCGTAACTTCAGCCACAGCTTCTTCGGGAACCGTAACCTCAGCCGCAACTTCTTCGGGAGCCGTAACTTCAGTAACGGGCTCAGTCGCTGCCGTATCTTGCGGAGCGACCTCCTCTGCGGTCACAACTGTTTCGGGTGTCTGCTCCGCCGCAGTGTTTGTGTTCAGGATTTCGTCTGACATGGTTGAAACAACCTCCTCAATGATGGACGCGGGCGTACTCGCCCCTGCTGTAACGCCGATTTTCCCCTCCAACGGGAGAGGAATACCGCGCAGCTGCGCTGAATGCTCTATTTTGTACACAGGGCAATAGGGCGCGCACACTGCCGCAAGCTGCCCGGTATTTGCGCTCCGATTGCCGCCAATTACTACCATGGCGGCACAGGAATGCGCCAAATCCGCAGCTTCACGCTGGCGTTCCAACGTTGCATTACATATTGTATCAAATATTTCCGCGTTTGTCGAGTACTTATTTAAAGTTTTTTTACATTTTAGCCAAACTTTCTCATTTGCGGTGGTTTGTTGGACAAAAACAGCCTTTTTTTTGGCAATATCGCCCAAATCTTCAAGAACATTGAGCAACTCACCCTCGTCCGCATAAACATATGCCGCACCGCTGCAGTGCCCGAGTATGCCCTGCACCTCCGGGTGACTTCTATCGCCCAGCAAAAACAGCGGCGTGCCGTCGCGAGTGCGCTCTGCGGCAATCTTGTGTATCTTTGCCACAAACGGGCAGGTTGCGTCCGCAATTTCTGCTCCGCGCGCCGCGAGCTTCGCCCGCACTTCAGGTGAAACACCGTGCGCCCGTATCAATACTGTATCGCCCGGCTGCGCGTCCTCAGGGCGGTCGATTATCTCCGCGCCGCGTCTGTGCAAATCCTCCACCACCTGCGGATTGTGTATCAGCGCTCCCAGCGTGCACAGACGGGCGCCTGATGCAACGCCTCGCGCGGAGCCTCCGCCGCCTGCCAGCAGTTCCTCCGCCATATCCACCGCGCGGCGCACGCCGTAGCAAAACCCCGCGCTCTTTGCTAAAATCACGTCCATGCCGGCACCCGATATTTCTTGATTATGCAGTAAACAATGATGTAGTCGATCACGTCAAGCACCGGGATCAGCTGAAAAATTATGTGTACCGTCGCTTCGCCAGAGCTTATGTGTCGGTTCTTTTTGCTCAAAGAGATTGCGGTTATTGAATAAACAGAAGTTACGAGGATATAGAAATAAGTGACGACGAATGCAAAAAACTGAACGCCAAAAACAATCATGATGAACATCGGCATAATCGCCAGCATTGAAAGCATTGACCAGCAAATGAAGTTTATTACAAAAAACGGCACCAACGCAAGCTTGGACAGCAGAGTTATCTTGTTCAGTTCCTGCAGTTTTTGCGGATACATGCGGATTTGCCGGAGCTCTGCCAGCAGCACGGCCACCGCCGCTATTGCAAGCGCAAATGGCAGCAACGCAAAAAGCAAAATGCCGAACGCAAAATATCCATTAAGAGACGTGATGCACAGGAAAACATACCTCTGCAGGACGTAAAGGCTTGCCACAAACGCAATGACGATTTTTTTCATTCCAAGCGCCCCGTGTGTTCGTCGCGCAGCTGCTCCCAAAGTTTAACAATTTTGCCCATAATCTGCGCAGTTGCGCTCCGCCGTCCCTGTGAGCGCCCATCGCCGAAATCAATCGTGCCGTTGGGGATCAGCTCGCCGAAACGCAGCGTTATCGGCTGGCCAAAACTGCCGCGCAGGGGGCTGTAAACTGCGGCGGGCAGGATGTCCGCTCCGGTTTGCTGCGCAAGCTTGGCAATGCCCGTGCGCGGTTCCTGCGGCGTTCCGTCCGGGGAGCGCGCGCCCTCCGGGAATATCCCCACGGCGCGCCCGTCCTCCAACAGGCGGCGGGCGTAATCCATCGCGGGGCGCGCACCGATTCCCCGCTTGACCGGGAACGTGCCCATGCGCCGAAAAAAATACGCGACCAAAGGATTATCGAACAAATCATCCTTTGCCATAAAGCGGATTTCGCGCGTGTTGATTGCCGCTGCCATAATCGGAGCAGCGTCGCGGGAATTGATGTGGTTGCAGGCAACTATCAGCGCGCCGCTTAGCGGTATATTCTCCGTGCCGCTGATTCGCAGCGGCTTGTAAAACAACGGCAGCGCCCATGCCGCGGGCACGCCAAAGCGGCGGTAAAACGGGTCGTCTTTTATTGTTGAGTAATCAAATGGTTTCATTTGGCAGCCTTCCCGGCGATTTTCAGCAGCCCCTCAAGCGACTGCGAAAAATCCAACCCCGTAGTATCCAGCAGTATGCTGTCAGGCGCAGGCTTGAGCGGTGCGGCGGCGCGTGAGGAATCCCGCGCGTCGCGCTCAAGTATTGCCGCAAGCACGTCCTCAAAGCGTGCAGTGGTATCCTTCTCCACAAGCTCACGCCAGCGGCGGCGTGCGCGTTCCTCCGGCGACGCGGTCAGGAAAATCTTGACCTGCGCGTTCGGCAGAATCACCGTGCCAATGTCGCGTCCGTCCATGACGACATTGTTTTTTGCCGCCAAATCCCGCTGCAGATCCAGCAGAAAGCTGCGCACTGCCGGGTGTGAGGACACCTTTGAGCTTGCGTCTGACGCTTCCGGCGTGCGGATTGCCTCGCTCACATCCTCGCCGTTTAGGAAGACGCGCTGTCCGTTTTCGGCGAACTGCAAGCTAATCTCAATCAGCGGCAGCAGCGGCAGGACGGCGGCGGCGTCCCCCGGGTCGGCGCCGCGGCGCAGGGCAAACAGGCCCACCGCGCGGTAGAGCGCGCCTGTGTCAACATAAATGCAGCCAAGCTCCTTGGCGGCGGCTTTGGCAAGGGTGCTCTTGCCCGCTCCCGCGGGTCCGTCTATGGCAATGTTAAGCGGCATATTGTGCTCCCGTTGTTGTGCTGAGTATTATTTTACCCTAACGGGCACAAAATTGCAAATAATATGCTTGTTTTAGCCGCAAGCCCTTGCCACATCACTCCTAAACGTGGTATAATTCCCCACACGGGAATATACTACTGAATGTATGCGCAAAAATGCGGGGAGGAACCTGAACTGGAGAAGCTCATAAACGGGCAGCGCATTGCCTACACGGAAAACGGCGAGGGCACGCCCGTTTTCCTTCTGCACGGTTGGGGGGCAAGCGGCGCGTTGTTTGCGCGGACGGCGGAAAGTATTGCCCGCAAATACCGCGTAATCTGCCCGGATTTCCCCGGCTTTGGCGCAAGCCCCGAGCCGCCAAGCGCATGGGACGTTAGCGCCTATGCCGAATTCACACGGGACTTCATCGCGTCATTCGGCTGCGGCAAGGTGATTTTGCTTGGGCACTCTTTCGGCGGAGGCGTGATACTGAAAATGCTGAACCTGCCTGATTTGCCGTTCAACGCGGAGAAGATAATCCTAACGGGCTGTGCGGGGATTCGCCATGCGCCAAGCCCCAAAGCGCAAAAGCGCGTCAAGCTCTTCAAGGCGGGCAAGGCTCTGTTAAGCTTGCCGCCTTTGCCAAAGCTCTTCCCTGCGGCTCTGCCGGCGCTGCAAAAGCTTTTTGGTTCTGCGGATTATGCCGCCGCGTCGATTCTCATGCGCCAAGTGCTGGTCAAGACTGTCAACGAGGATTTGCGGGGCTGTATGCCAGGGATGAACGCGCCCACACTGCTCCTTTGGGGGCAGGACGACCCGGTCACACCCCTTGCCGACGGGCAGGAGATGGAGCGGCTGATTCCCGGCGCGGGACTGGCGGCGCTGCCTGGTGCCGGGCATTTCGCGTTCATTGACCAAGTGTTTGCGTTCAACCGCGTGCTCGAGTCGTTTTTGGATATTGAAGCTTAATAGGGGAGAATACACAATACGATGATTATGAACTATGTTGTTGCGGTGCTTTTTGCCATAGCCGTTACCTACACAGTGCTGCGCCATATGCATATTTTTCAGCTGGGCAGCTACAAAGCCGCGGCGCAGTTCAAGTGGCTGCGCGGCAACCTTAAGGAGTGCCTTACGCAGGCCTTGGCGTTGCTTTTTGTGCTGTGTATCCTCATCTTTCCGCTGCCAAAGCTTGCTGCACAAATTGCCGCCATATTTATCTTTCTCGTCGGAACACTTGCCAATCTGCCCCGCAAAGGAGCAAAAAAGCCGCTGGTTTATACTCCGCGCGTTGTGCGCATGCTCGTCACGCTTTGCGTACTGACCCTTGCTGCGGTGGCAGTGGCGGCAGCGACGGTGTCGCTTACCTCATTCGGCCTTTCTGTTTATGCGGTCTTTTACGTCACCACGCCGCTCCTGCCAATGCTGGCTAACCTCATCAATGCGCCAATCGAAAGCTACATCCGTCACTGGTTCGTCAAGGATGCAAAGCGCGTTTTGCGCTCCTGCCCGAATCTGGAAATAATCGGCATTACCGGCAGCTACGGCAAAACCAGCGTCAAGTATTACCTTACGGAGTTGCTAAGCGGCAAATTCCACACGCTCATGACACCTGAGAGCTACAACACGCCCATGGGTATTGCCAAAACATTGCGCGGTGAGCTGCGCGGGACGCACGAAGTTTTTGTCTGCGAGATGGGCGCGCGATATGTGGGCGATATTCAGGAGCTGTGCGATTTTGTGCAGCCGCGCCACGGAATTATCACCGCCGTGGGTGAACAGCATCTGGAAACTTTCAGGAGCTGCGAGGCGATCCTGCACGAGAAGCTTGCCCTTGCGCGCACAGTAACTGACGGCTGTCTGTTCGTCAACGGCGACTGCGAAAAGCTGCGCGAAAACCTGCCCGCAAACGCCGTCACTTACGGACTGAACCCTAACAACAACTGCTACGCTTACAACATCGCCGTGACTGTGCGCGGTACGGTATTCAGTACAAGCCTAAACAACAAGGTGATGGAAAACCTGCAGACGCCGCTCATTGGCGCACACAACGTCTGCAATCTTGTTGGCGCGATTGCCATGGCTGTGGCGTTGGGCGTGACAGAAGCGGATATCCGCGCTCGCCTGAAGCGGCTTGCTCCGCCGCCGCACAGGCTCGCCCTCACGCACGCGGGCAGCACCACCGTGATTGACGACGCATACAACTCAAACCCTGCCGGAGTCAAAGCCGCGCTGGATACCCTCGCGCTGTTTGAGGGCTGCAAGATTCTTGTTACGCCGGGCATGGTTGAGCTTGGCAACGCACAGTACGACGCGAACTTCCGGCTCGGTCAGCAAGCGGCAGCTGTTTGCGATTACGTAATCGCCGTCGGTGAAAAACAGGCTCCGCCTATACTCGCAGGTTTGGCGGCGGCAGCCTACCCCGATGCGCAAACCTTCGCCGCGCCCGACTTCAAGTCCGCAATCACCAAAGCGTATTCAATCCCCTGCGGCGGCGAAAAAATCATTCTGCTCGAAAATGATTTGCCGGATAATTATTAATTCTGCACGACGTAGGGGCACGTCATGACGTGCCCCTACCCGCCGCAAACACCACTAATAAGGAGTACCACCATGAAAACCAACATCGCCGTCCTGTTTGGAGGCAAAAGCGTTGAGCACGAAATCTCCGTTATATCCGCAGTGCAGGCAATGGCGGCTCTGGACGAGGGTAAATTTGGCATATGCCCCGTCTATATAGCCAAGGACGGCGCGTTTTGGTATGGTCAGCAGCTGCGTGATATGGCGCGGTATAAGGATATCCCCGCGTTGCTGAGTGATTGCCACCGCGCGGAATTCACAGCCCGTGACGGTAAAGTTTATCTCTTCCCCACAGAACAAAAGGCGATCGGCAAAACAAAGCCTATTGCTTTGCTGGATGCGGCGCTGCCAATCGTCCACGGCACAAACGTGGAGGACGGCGCGCTGCAGGGATACCTAAAGACTCTGGGCTTGCCATTTGCGGGCTGTGATGTGCTCGCATCGGCGGTGTGTATGGATAAATACGTGATGAAAGTCATGCTGCGTGCAGGAGGCTTCCCCGTTTTGGACGGACTGCGGATACAGGCGGCGCAGGGGCTTAGCACGGCGGAAATCATTGTGTTGGCGGAGAGCAAATTCGGCTATCCGCTGATAGTCAAGCCGGTGAATTTGGGCTCAAGCATCGGCATCAGCAAAGCGGCTGACGCGGATACTCTCACTGATGCGCTGGAAACCGCGTTCAGCTTTGCGGACACCGTGCTGATCGAACCCTGCGTGCAAAATCTGCGGGAAATCAACTGCGCCGTGCTGGGGGATAGCGAAAGCGCTAAGCCGTCCGAATGCGAAGAGCCGGTCGCCAATGACGAGGGCTGGCTGGACTACGAAACGAAGTACGTAAAAGGCGGCAAGAGCGGCACAAAGGGCGGCGGCAAATCAGGCATGGCAAGCCTTTCGCGCAAAATCCCGGCGGACATCACGCCCGAAACAAGGCAGGCGATTCAGGACTGCGCGGCGGGTGCGTTCCGTTATCTTGACTGCTGCGGCGTTGCTCGGATTGACTTCCTTATGGACGGCGCGACGGGCAAATTCTGGCTCAACGAGCTGAACACGATCCCGGGGTCATTGGCGTTTTATCTTTGGGAGCCCGTCGGCGTAAAATACGGCAAGCTGCTGGAGGAAATGATTTCCCTTGCGCTAAAACGTGCGCGGCATCAGAGCGAGATCACCTACAGCTTTGACACAAATATTCTGGCAAACCAAGGCGCGTTCGGCAGCAAAGGAAAAGTTTAGGACTCAGGAGACTTCGGCCCTGAATCCTGTAAGCGCGGTTATCCTGTAGTCACATGGTGATGATGAAAATCACCGCCGCCGCACCCAAAACCGCGCCTGCCAATAACGCGCCGATTATCGCTGCAGCCGTGCGCCGCTTGCCGCGTTTAAGCCTAAGAGCGGGCGGCAGCCCCGCCGACTGCGCAATATACCGCGCCCTCTCGCGCAGCGCCCCCTCGCTGATTGCCGAATACTCGGGCTTGACGAAGAACAGCACGCGCTCAAAATAGACACTTGGCGGTTCGCTCAGCTCCAAAACCTGCCGGCTTACACCCTTGACCATCACATTCTCCCCTCTGTCTGCTTCCAAAATATAGCTTGCTCCCGTGCCTTGTGAAATATCCCTCACAATGGCAGATATAACAACTTGCAATCAAATTTTTCCGCACGCCCTTGTTGAAAACTCTGTGGAAAATGTGCAAAAGCATAGTGTTTTCGGGAAAAATGCGGCTCTATATTTCCAATTCAGAACTTTGCGGAAATACTTACCATATACACTGTGGAATATTAACTTTACAGCTGCATCAGAAAAGAGGTCAGAATTTTGCCGGAATTTCCCACAAATAACATCCGCCGCGAGCGCATAGGGGTCATGGACGACCTGCGCGGGATTTCAGTTTTCTGCATGATTTTTTATCATGCGTTTTTCCTGCTCGGGGTTGTTTTCGGCAATCAATGGGGCGATGACTTGTTCGATTTTTTCGAGCCGCTGCAACCGATATTCGCGGGCATTTTTATCGTCCTTTCCGGCGTGAGCAGCAACTTCAGCCGCAGCAACGCCAAACGCGGCGCAAAGCTTTTGGGCGTTGCGCTGGCGTTTTCGGCGGTCACCTGCCTGTTGTTGCCGCTCCTGGGGCTGGACGGGCTGGAGATTCGCTTTGGGATTTTGCACCTGCTGTCTGTATCCATGCTACTTTTTGCGGTTCTGCGCCCGATGTTGGCGAAAATACCAGTCACATATGGATTTGCGCTGTTTTTTCTGCTATATTTGGTCACATATAATTTGCAGTATCACAAAATCGGAGTGCCATATCTGCTTGAGTGGGATTTGCCCGCGTCACTCTACCAAAGCCAATGGCTGTTTCCGCTGGGGCTGCGCAGCAACGACTTTCACTCGGCGGATTACTTTCCGCTCATGCCGTATATTTTCCTGTTTTTGGCAGGAACATACCTCGGCAAGCTGCCCGCGCCGGACTGGGCAAAGCCGGTGCGCTCCCGTCCGCTGGCGTTTTTGGGGCGACACGCGCTGTGGATTTATATTGTCCACCAGCCAATTATTTTTGGGCTGTTTGCCCTGGTTGATTGGATAATTAAATTTCTGCGCTGATATAAAAAACGGCTCTGCGGCTGCACTACAAAAATTTTCTCAAAAAAGCTTGCTATTTTTCTTTTGCGGAATTACCCCCGCATTATGCTGTATAATACCCCCATTGCTTATTAACATTGGGGAAGAAAGCCATGAAAAGAACCATTGCGATTCTTGTTTGCGCGGTGCCGGCGTTGAGCTAGCTTGGCGGCTGCGAAGGTTCGGCTAACAAAACTGCGTCCGCGAATTTTAACAACGCGGTCAGCAGCTTGCAGACGCTCAAAAGCAGCCCGGACAGCAAAATTAGTGAAGCAGAAAGTCTGCTCTCGTCAACGAAAGCGGACGATGTTGCAGACGCGGCTGTGTTATATATTAGTATGCAGAATTTGGAAGAGGAGCGGGGTGCGCACTTTTTGGCGGCAATGCCTGACTGCCCAATGCTTTTGACAACGAAAACTAAAAAAATCTGCGAATACCAAAAGGTTTTCGCAGATTTTTGCCTATGCATTATTATTTATACTTCGGGCGCGGAGCATAGCTGGTGTGCAGCAGCTCGTGCGCCTTGTGACTGCCCGGCTCGCCAAGGAACTCGGCATAAAGCTGCTTGATCGCCGGATTGTCATGGCTCTTGCGGATTGGCGCCGCCGCGTCCGCTTCGTAGAGCGCCTTGGCACGTGCGCCGCGCAGATCAACAAAGTTGCGCACAACCGCGTGCTGCACGGGTTGCCCGCCGCCGTTGACGCAGCCGCCCGGGCACGCCATAATCTCCACAAAGTGGTATTTGCTCGTTCCTGCGGCGATTTCCTCCAGGACCTTGCGCGCGTTTTCCAGACCGCTCGCAGCGCAAACGTTGACTGTCAAATCGCCAACAGTGTAGCTCGCTTCCTTAATTCCCTTTGTTCCCCGCACCTCTGTGAAATCAAGGCTGTGCAGCGCTTCGCCGGTGAGCGTTTCCACTGCCGTGCGCAGCGCCGCCTCCATCACGCCGCCCGTTGCGCCGAAGATAACGCCCGCGCCGGAGGACTCTCCAAGCGGGTTGTCGAACTGCTCGTCCGGCAGGTGCTTGAAGTAAATCCCGGCGCTGTCAATCATACGTGCAAGCTCGCGGGTCGTCAGGGCAATGTCTACGTCCGGGTAGCCGGTTGCGTTCTGGTGGTCGCGTTTATTCTCAAACTTTTTGGCGGTGCAGGGCATAATTCCCACGCAGACGATGTCCGCCGGGTTGATGCCCTCTTTTTGCGCATACCAGCTCTTGATTATCGCGCCAAACATTTGCTGCGGCGATTTGCAGGAAGATAGGTGTGGCAATAGCTGCGGAAAATAATGCTCGCAATATTTGACCCAGCCGGGGGAGCAGGAGGTAATCATTGGCAGAACGCCGCCGTTCGTTACGCGTGAGATGAACTCGTTTGCTTCTTCCATTATTGTCAGGTCGGCGCCGAAATCAGTGTCAAAGACCTTGTTAAAGCCCAAACGGCGCAGCGCGGCCACCATCTTGCCCTGAACATTTGTGCCAAGCGGCAGCCCGAAGGCCTCGCCCAGCGTTGCGCGGATTGACGGTGCGGTGTGGACGATGACGACCTTGTTTGGGTCGTTGATTGCGGCCAGGACTTTGTCGCTGTCGTCTTTTTCGCTCAGCGCACCGGTGGGGCAGTGAACAATGCACTGACCGCAGGATACGCAGGAAACGTCAGCCAGGTCCTTCTCGAACGCAGAGCCAATATGGGTATTGAAGCCGCGGGCGTTCGCGCCGATGACCGCGCAATCCTGCATTTTGCAGGCGGCTATGCAGCGGCGGCAGAGGATGCAGCGGTTGTTGTCACGCACCATGTGGGCGGCGGAATCGTCGAATTCGTAGCGGGGGTTTTCGCCCTCGAAGTGCTGCTCATCGTCCACGCCAAACTCCTTGCAGAGCTTTTGCAGCTCACAGTTGCCCGAACGCACGCAGGAAAGGCAGCGGCGGTCGTGTGTGGAGAGGATAAGCTCCAGCGTCAGCTTGCGGCTTTTGCGCACTTTTTCGGTGTTGGTGAAAACCTCCATGCCCTCGCTTGCGGGGAAAACACAGGCAGTCACAAGGCTTCTTGCGCCCTTGACCTCCACCATGCAAATGCGGCACGCGCCGATTTCGTTGATTTCCTTGAGGTAACACAGGGTCGGAATTTCGATGCCAATCAGCCGCGCCGCCTCAAGGATTGTTGAACCCTTGGGCGCACTGACGGCAAGGTTGTTTATCTTGAGATTGATTGTTTCCATTAACGCTTATCCTCTCTATGCTTTATAGACGGCGTGGACCTTTTTGCAAGCCGTTTCGCACGCGCCGCACTTAATGCACTTATCGTGGTCAATAACATGCGGCTGCTTAACAGTGCCGTTGATTGCCCCCGTTGGGCACACGCGGGCGCACAGCGTGCAGCCAATGCACTTTTCGGGGTCAATGTTGTAGCTGAGCAAGGCCTTGCACACGCCCGCCGGGCACTTGTGTTCCGTCACGTGGGCAATGTATTCGTGGCGGAAGAAGCGCAGCGTTGCCAAAACGGGGTTTGGCGCGGTCTGCCCAAGCCCGCACAGGGAGTTTTCCTTAACATGATAGGCCAGCTCTTCCAGCTTGTCCACGTCCTCGAGCGTGCCGTTGCCCGCTATTATCTTGTCCAAAATTTCCAGCATTCTCTTCGTGCCGATTCTGCACGGCGAGCACTTGCCGCAGGATTCGTCCACTGTGAAATCCAGGAAGAACCTGGCGATATCTACCATGCACTTGCTGTCGTCCATAACAATCATGCCGCCCGAGCCGATCATGCAGCCGATTGCGGAAAGGTTGTCGTAGTCAATCTCAATGTCCAGGTGCTCCGTGGGAATGCAACCGCCGGAGGGTCCGCCGGTCTGCACAGCCTTGAACTTGCGCCCGTTGGGGATTCCGCCGCCGATTTCCTCAATGATTTCGCGCAGCCGTGTGCCCATAGGGATTTCCACCAGTCCGGTGTTGTTGATGTTGCCGCCCAGCGCAAACACTTTGGAACCCTTGGATTTTTCGGTACCCATTGCTGCAAAAGGTTCTGCGCCGTGGAGGATAATCTGCGGGACATTGGCGAAAGTTTCCACGTTGTTTTCGGTTGTCGGCTTGCCAAAAAGTCCCTTTACTGCCGGATAGGGCGGACGCGGACGGGGCTCGCCGCGGTTGCCCTCAATGGAGGTCATGAGCGCGGTTTCCTCGCCGCAAACAAAAGCTCCCGCGCCAAGGCGGATATATAGTTCAAAATCAAAGCCGCTGCCGAATATGTTCTTGCCCAGCAGCTGGTGCTTTTTGGCCGCGTCAATGGCAATCTCCAGGCGCTTGACGGCGATAGGGTATTCCGCGCGGACGTAGATATAGCCCGCTGTTGCGCCCGTGCAATAACCGCAGATGGCCATAGCCTCAACGATTGCATGGGGGTCGCCCTCCAGCACGGAACGATCCATGAACGCGCCGGGGTCGCCCTCGTCCGCGTTGCAGACCACGTATTTTTGGTCCGCTGCGTTGGCCGCCGTGAAACTCCACTTCAGCCCTGTGGGGAAGCCGCCGCCGCCGCGTCCGCGCAAGCCGCTGTCCTTCATGATTTGGATAACCTGCTCCGGTGTGAGCTGAGTTAATGCTTTTGCCAGCGCCTGGTAGCCGTCAACCGCGAAATATTCCTCAATGCTTTCGGGGTCAATCACGCCGCAGTTGCGCAGGGCAAGGCGGGTTTGTTTTTTGTAAAATTCGGTGTCCGCCAAGGGTTTAACCGCCATAACTGTACTCCTTACAATTAACAGTGAACAATTAACAATTAACAATTTCGGTGAGCGTTTTGCCCACTGTTCATTGTTAATTGCAAATTGCTAATTATTTTGTTACCGCTCCGACTGTGTATTCCTCAATAACCTGCCCGCCGGCAAGGTGTTTTTCAACCACCTCTTTGGCGCGCCCGGCCGTCATGTTGACGTAGGTGACTTTCTCTTGCCCGGGCACAGTGATTTCCGCAATCGGCTCAAACTGGCACATACCAATACAGCCGGTCTGATAAACGCGCACAGAGCTAAGCCCTGCCGCCTGCGCCGCTTGCTCAAACGCCTCCAGCACAGGCTTTGCGCCTGCCGCAATACCACAGGTGGCAAGTCCCACAACCACGCGGGTGATGGGCTGTCCGTCGTCGGTTTGTTTCATTTTGGCGGCGGCGGCATCTCTTGCCGCGTTCAACTCCGCAAGTGTCGTCATATTTGCTCCTCCTTATTAGTTGTTGCGGTATTTCTCAAGAATCCCGGGGATTTGCGCCGGGCTGAGGTTTCCGTAAACGTCGTCGTTAATCATCATGACGGGAGCAAGACCGCACGCGCCGATGCAGCGGCACGCCTCAATGCTGAAAAGCCCGTCGGAGGTGCATTCGCCGCTGCCGATTTTCAGCTCGTCCATCACCTTTTCCAGCACGTCCTGCGCGCCCTTGACGTAGCAGGCTGTGCCAAGGCAGACGGAAACGTTGTACTTACCCTTTGGCGCAAGGGCAAACTGTGCATAGAAAGTGGAAACCCCGTAGATGTGTTCGAGCGGAATATCCATGCCGTCGGCAATAATTGCCTGGACCTCGAATGGCAGATAGCCATAAATTCCCTGCGCTTGCTGCATTACGTGCATGAGCAGGGATTTATCCCCGCTGCACTCGGCAATGACGGCTTGCAGACGCGCCTCTTGCTCCGGTGTGCCGCTGAACGGAAGTTTGCTGATTTTTTTTAGCATTCCGCGTTCCTCCTGTGCTTTGTGTTCCTGATATACAAATAAAAGTATAACACATTTCGGAGAAAAACGCCATACTAAACAATGGATTTTCGTCAAAAAGCGCACCCTGTGCAAGAATTTCAGCTGCGGGGCGTGAGTTTTGTTGGTTTTGCTGTGATTAACCGCAGCGCAGGGCAAATACATATCATCAGCTCAGAGCTGATAGTATGTATACATAGCATGTACATCATACATATGCCTGACGCCTATCCTCCAAAAATGCGGAAAAGCTGCGTAGACCTTGCCGCTGGCTTTTTTTGTGCGTATGGTGTATAATATGCACACCAAAACGATATGTAAGATAAGTAATCGCAAAAACGCAAGAATACGGAGGCGTCACAATGGCAGTGGACTACAAAGCACTCAAAAACGGCGGCTTTATGCGCCAAGTGCAAAAAAACAACTTCTCGCTGCGGCTGAAGGTTGTGGGCGGCAATTTGACCGCTGAGCAGCTCATAACAATCGCCGAAATCAGCAAAAAATATGGCGGCGGGCACGTGCACCTAACCTCTCGCCAGGGGGTCGAGATACCCTTCATCAAGCTGGCGGACGTGGACGCGGTTAAGGCGGAATTGGAAAGCGGAAACGTCAACACAGGTGTGTGCGGTCCGCGAGTGCGCACGGTCACGGCGTGCCAGGGGAGCGCAATCTGCCCCTCAGGCTGCATCGATACCTACTCGCTGGCGCAGGAAATCTCCGACCGCTATTTTGGGCGTGAGCTGCCGCACAAGTTCAAGTTCGGCGTAACGGGCTGCGTGAACAACTGCCTCAAAGCGGAGGAAAACGATCTGGGCGTAAAGGGCGGCTACGCAGTGGAATGGCTGCCGGATTTATGCACGCTCTGCGGCGTGTGCGTCAAAGCCTGCCGCGAGGGCGCGATAACAATTAACAATGAACAATTAACAATGAACAACGAATTGTGCAACAACTGCGGACGCTGCGTAAAGTCCTGCCCATTTGATGCATGGCGCGGCGAGCCGGGTTACATACTCTCGTTTGGCGGCACATTCGGCAATCTCATCGCAAAGGGCGAGCAATTCCTGCCGATTATCCGCGACAAAGAAACACTGTTCCGCGCGGCGGATGCGGCGCTGGCGTTCTTTGATGAACACGCAAACCCCGGCGAGCGCTTGCGTGTTGCGATTGACCGCGCCGGTTGGGATAAGTTCCAACAAGCAATACTAAAGGAGATTGAGCATGGCTGATTACACTATTGACGAAACGGTGGACATCACCGATGTGGTGTGCCCGGTGACCTTTGTTAAGGCAAAGGTTGCGCTGGAAGAACTTGACGAAGGTCAGCTGATATCCATCCGCATGAACGACGGCGAACCGGTGCAAAACGTTCCGCGCAGTATTAAAGAGGAAGGACACCAAATCCTCAAGTTAACGGATAACGGCGATGGGACATATAATCTTATTGTCAGAAAGGTTGGGGACTGAGATGAAAATAACAGTTGCGGGAGCGCAAAAAGACTTCCCCGGCGGCTTGACCGTTGCACAGCTGATTGAGCTTGAAAACGTGGAGACTCCGGAATACGTTACGGTTTCGCTGAACGATGAGTTTGTGGAGAACGGCGCATTCACCTCCACCGTCCTGAACGATGGAGACAGCGTAGAATTCCTCTACTTTATGGGCGGAGGCTGCTAATGGCATTCACAAACGAACAGCTGGAGCGATATTCACGCCATATTTTGCTGTCAGAGGTGGGCGTTAAGGGACAAAAAAAGCTGCTGAACGCCAAGGTGCTCATAATCGGCGCGGGGGGGTTGGGCGCGCCTGCTGCGCTGTATTTAGCCGCCGCCGGGGTTGGAACAATCGGCATTGCCGACGCAGACACCGTGGATCTCTCCAACCTGCAGCGCCAGGTGATCCACTCCACGCCGGACGTGGGCAAGGCTAAAGTTCTCTCGGCAAAGGAGACTATGCTGGCAATCAACCCCGAAATCACGGTGAACACACACCGCACGTTCGTTGCGGCGGATAACATCATGGAGTTGATTGACGGCTACGATTTCATTCTGGACGGCACGGATAATTTCCCCGCAAAGTTCCTTATCAACGACGCGTGCGTACTGGCGGGCAAGCCGTTTTCCCACGCGGGAATCATCCGCTTCAAGGGTCAGCTGATGACATATGTGCCGGGGCAGGGTCCCTGCTATCGCTGCGTATTCAAAGAACCGCCGCCGCCGGACGCTGTGCCCACCTGCAAACAAGCGGGGGTCATTGGGGCAATGGGCGGCGTGATTGGCTCATTGCAGGCGATGGAGGCGGTGAAATATATCATCGGCAAGGGCGATTTGCTTACAGGCTCTTTGCTTACCTATGACGCGCTGAAGATGGAGTTCCGTAAAATCAAGCTGCCGCGCGCGAAAAACTGCGCTGTTTGCGGCGAGCACCCAAGCATTCTTGCGCCGTTTGATTATGAGCAAGCGGTTTGCGAGCTTAAACATTAGCGGGGAGAGCAAATTATGCAAATCAAAATAAAGCATGAAGACTACGACGCAATTGTTGCCCACGCCTTGACGGGTCTGCCCAACGAAGCGTGCGGGCTGATTGCGGGCTTCATCAGCGGCAACACAAAGCTTGTGGAGAAGGTCTATCTGCTGAGCAACCCCGACCAAAGCCCGGAGCACTTTTCCATTGACCCGCGCGAGCAGCTTGCGGCAATTAAAGATATGCGCGCGCTGGGCTTATTGCCGCTGGGAAATTTCCACTCCCACCCGTCCACGCCCGCCCGCCCGTCGCAGGAGGATATCCGTCTTGCGCACGACCCGGGGGCAAGCTATCTCATCCTTTCGCTGACAGAGAACGAACCTGTGCTGAAAGCGTTTGGGGTTGTTGGCGGCGTTGTGAGCGAGCAGGCGATAGTGCGGCTTTAGGTGCGGCAATCAAAAACGCTCCCGCAAAAATGTGAGCGCTGCCGATTTTTCAGGCGCTTTTTGACGGCGGACGTTAAGCCTAACGCATCTCCTAATTACGGCATTACAGGCAAAGCGAAAGGGAAAACATCGCGACCGGCAGAAAAATCTATCAATTTTCCCCATTTGCTTGACGTTTTTTGTGCAAAATGTAAATTTTTCGCTAAAATTCGCTTTTATGTTGCAAAAAACATCATTTTAGGATATAATTACAGACAAAGTAGGGGGAGGGTTTTACTATGTCCACATTAATTGCCGTAGACCACGGCAACTACGCTGTCAAAACCGCCGGAGGTCACCAATTTCTCTCAGGACTGACCGAGCACCTCGCCAAACCGCCGCTTGCGGAGGATTTGATTGAGTACGACGGCAGCTACTGGACCTTGTCAGACAGCCGTATTGCATACAAGCGCGACAAAACACGCGATGAACAGTTTTTCATTCTTACGCTGTTCGCCATTGCCAAAGAGCTGAAGACCTCCGCGAAAATATCCAAAATCAATCGGATTACGCTTGCCGTGGGTCTGCCGCCGGAGCACTGGGGCATCGGGCGTGAAAGCTTTGCCGAATATTTTCACCGCCAAGATGCGGTCAACTTCGTTTACAACGACGAACCGATGAGCGTCATCATTGAGCAGGTATTGGTCTATCCTCAGGCATACGCCGCCGTTGTACCCCAAAGCGCAAGGCTTGTTGATATTCCTCGCATGTTTATTATCGACATCGGCGGCATGACCACCGACGTGCTTCTGCTGCGCAACGGCAAGCCGGATATGCAGTTCTGCCGTTCGTTGGAAACCGGCATTATCACCATGCAGAATAACCTGTGCGGAAGAATCAACGCGCAATATGATATGACCATTGAAACTGAGCACATTGAGGGCGTGATTCGCGGTACGGACAACATTTTGCCGTATGAAGTGAAAAACGCCATCCGCACCGCCGCTAAGCAGCACGCCGAAAGCATTGTGGACAAGCTGCGCGAGCTGAGGGTGGATTTGCGCTCCAATCCCGCTATTTTCATCGGCGGCGGCTCAATTTTGTTGAGGGAATATCTGGAAACGTCCCCATTGGTGGCTAAGGCAACGTTCATCCCTGAGACCGACGCCAACGCCATAGGTTATCAAATGCTTGCCGCTGCCCAGCTGAAGCGCAGCGCGTGAAGGCAGGGTGATGCGTCGTGAAAACGGAACGTAAGTATCAGTTTTCGCTGGAGTTTCCAAAGCAGACGGCGGAGCAGGTTCAGGCCGGTGAGTTGCTGAAGAAGCTTGGCGCAAATGGAAGCAACGTTGTCGTCCGCGCGCTGAGCGAATACATACAGGCGCACCCGGAGCTTGTGAGCAACGAAGGCGCCTCCCAAATCCGCGCAGTCCATAACACCGGGCTGACCCGGGAGGATGTGCTGAAATTGATTCGTGAGGAGCTTGCGAAAAACGCGGCTCCAAGCCCGGCTCCACACCCGGCTCCAAGCCAATCGTTTGTGCGGCGGCCCGTCGATCAACCATTTGTGCGGCAGCCCGTCGACCAATCGTTTGTGCGGCAGTCCGTCGACGATGAAAGCACAGATGCAATGCTGGCGAACTTAGACGGCTTTTTCTCCTAAAATGAGCACATTAAAACTGTTTGTGTGAGGACTTGCTGGGTTATACCTTGCCGTTTACCGTGAGGCAAAAGCCAAAGGCGCAGTAATTCCGTCAAAGGTGCAATCTTTGCAGACAGCAACAGCATAAACACAACCTAAGCCGTCCTTGTGGGCGGCTTTTTGCACGTTTAAGAAAAGAAATTCTCTATAACATCCCAAAAATGAACAGGCGAAACATCATTATCATTCAGCAGGCGCACAAGCTCCAGCGCTAGCTTTTCAGGGCAGCCGAGGTC
>JAITOD010000020.1 GCA_031290105.1 Oscillospiraceae bacterium | reverse complement strand
AAATGCCGGAGAGCATGTTCATGAGCGTGGTTTTGCCGCTGCCGTTTTCGCCAAGCAGCGCCACAATCTCGCCGAATTTCACCTTCAGTTTAACGCCGTCATTGGCAACAACCGTGCCAAAACGTTTACTTATTCCGTTTAGCTCAATCGCGTTCAAATGGTTCTCCTGTCCGGATAGGGAAGCGCCCCGCACGGATTTGTGCAGGGCGCAAAGAGAATTTAGAGCAGTGAAACGCCCTTGACGTAGTAGTCGATTCCGCCGGTGATTTCCGCGTCGGTTAGCGGCGTGGAAACAACAGTGCCGTCGGCTTTGGTGAAGTTGTTGAAGACGATGAGCGTGCCGTCCAGGATTGCGGCTCTGGCTGCGTCAAGCGCGGCTTGTGTGCCCTCTGCAGCAATTGCGGTGTTGAGCGGAGAGAGCGCGATCAGGCCCTCTGCCGTGCCGCCGTAGTAGTTCTCCGCTTTCCAGGTGCCGCCCGCAACCGCCTTAGTGGTTTCGGTGTAATAGACGGACCAATTCCAGACGGGGGCGATGATGTGTGAAGCTGCGGTGGTGTCGGTGGTCATGTCGGTGTTATAGCCCACGCCGAACACTTTGGCGGCGGCGGCCTTGAGCTGGGGATTCTCGGTGTCGCAGTGCTGACCGATAACGTACGCGCCCGCGTCAATGAGGGCTTGCGCTGCTGCGCCTTCCGCTTCCGGGTCATACCAGGAATTGGTGACTTTGATTTTCACTTCCGCTTCGGGCAGTACGGACTGAATTCCCAGCGCCCACGCGTTCACGCCGCCGGTGACTTCAGAGTTGGTGCTATCCATTGCGGCAACATATCCTGCCAGAGTTTTGCCGTCCGCTTTCATCTTAAGACCTGCGGCAATCCCTGCAAGGTAGCGCGCTTCATAGATGCGCCCAAAGTAGTTGTTGAAGTTTGTTGTGTTGCTCAAATAGCCGGAGCAATGCGAGAAGATGACGTCCGGATATTTGTCGGCAAACTCATTGACCGAATTCATGTAGTTATAGCTTGTGGCGAAGATTAGCTTGCAGTCTGCGTCAACAAGTTCTTGCAGCGCTTGCTTGGTGGCGGTCACGTCGGTGTCGGCAACGTCGTCTTTCACGACGACCTGGTCCGCTTTCAGTCCAAGCTCCTCAACCATGGCAAGGAAGCCGCTGTGGTGCGCCCAGGTATAGCCGGAGTGGATTGCCACGCTGGAGATGTGCAGGATGCCCACCTTGAAGTCTGCGGGGACTACAAATTCGGCGGCGGCTGTGGAGCTTGGCTCCGGCGTGTCCGGTGTGGCCGGGTCTGTGCCGCAGGCGGCGAGGACCAGCACCATCGCCGCAATCAGCAGCAGGGACAGGACTTTAGTAAGTTTTTTCATGCTTTTTCCTCCTGGTTTTTGTTATATACAACGGCAAGCCGCTGCAAACTAAATTGACGCGGCTTGTGGCGCAGCAAGTGCTTCGCTGTCCGCGAAAGTAACGCGCCCGTCGCCCATGGACTCGATAACCGCCAGCGATTCCACACGCACACCCTGAGCGCGGAGTTCCATGCCGCCCGGCTGGAAGCCTTTCTCTATAACAATACCCACGCCGGCAAGCTCAGCGTCTGCTTGCTCGATAATGTTAAGCAAGCCGCGCGCCGCCGCACCGTTTGCCAGGAAGTCGTCAATCACCAATACGCGCTCACCCGGGCACAAAAAACGGCGGGCAACCGACACGGTGCTCACCGTTTCTTTGGTGAATGAAAACACGGACGAACAATAAACGTCTTTGTCCAGGGTCTTGTTGCCGAAGCCTTTTTTGGCAAACAGCACCGGCACGTCAAAATGACGCGCGGCGGCACAGGCAATCGCAATGCCGGAAGCCTCAACCGTAAGGATTTTGGTTATCCGCCCGATTTCGTCCGCAAAGACGCGCGCAAACTCCGCGCCAAGCTCGTCCAAAAACGCTGCGTCAATAAGGTGATTCAGGAACATATCCACCCGCAGAACGTCCGGCGACACAACCAGCGCCTCACGGCGAATGCGCTCCTCAAGCAACCGCAAACGAACCACCTCCCCTGTTTCCTCTCCGCCTACTGATTATTATTATACTCCGGCGCGACAGATTTTTCAAGTCCTTTTTGATCTTTACTCATATTTTTTTGTATCGGCAGGATGCACGCTGTCACCGCAAGGATGAGGAACACAACCACGAAACATGCCGCAAACAACATGTCCCGTGCCCCGCCTAATATGCGTGCGTTATTATAGCCTTCGGCAACAAATTTTGCAAATTCACGCCTTTTGTCGGAGTTTTGATTGACAGCAAGCCCGTTGATGTGTTAAAATACACGTGGAAATTGCCGTTTGTGTTGGGGGGACTTCTTTTGCGTTTAGATAAAGACTTGCAATCCGTGCAAGAAGTCCGCCTGCTGGTGGATAACGCCGTTCAGGCACAGCGGCTTTTGGCGGCGTATCCGCAGGAGCGGCTGGATGAAATCTGCGCCGCCGTGGCTGAAATATGCGAAGAAAATGCCGAACTCCTTGCCAAAATGGCTGTTGAGGAAACGGGTTTCGGCGTTTGGCAGGACAAAGTCCTCAAGAACATACTGGGCAGCAGGGACACATGGGAACACGCGAAAGATCAGCGCGTGGTGGGCATTCTGCGCTCCGACAGCGCGCTGGGACTGATTGAAGTGGGCGTGCCCGTCGGTGTGATTGCCGCGCTAATCCCCTCCACAAACCCCACCGGCACCACTATGTATAAGGCGATTCTCGCGCTCAAGGCGGGCAACGCGGTTGTGTTCAGCCCCCACCCGGGCGCAAAGGGCTGCATTCTCGAAACGGTAAAGCTCATTCGCGCCGCGCTGAGCAAGGTCGGCGCACCCGAGGACGCCATACAGGCAATTGAAACTCTCACGCCGCAAGCGACAGACGCCCTCATGAAGCACCGCGCCGTTTCGCTGATATTGGCGACGGGCGGCGAGGCTATGGTCCGCGCGGCATATAGCTCAGGCAACCCGGCGATTGGCGTGGGACCGGGCAACGGTCCGGCATTCATTGAGCGCAGCGCCGATATTCCCAAGGCTGTGCGGCAAATTATCGACTCCAAGACCTTCGACAACGGCGTGATTTGCGCAAGCGAACAATCCGTGGTTGTGGAGTCAATCAGCGCGGCGGCTGTTGAGGACGAGTTCACACGGCAGGGCTGTGTTTTTCTCTCAGACGACGACAGCGCTAAGCTTGCACGGCTTTTGCTCCGCGAAAACGGCACGATGAACCCTGCGGTTGTGGGCAAATCAGCGCCGATAATCGCCAAGATGGCCGGTATTACGGTCGCGGACGACACGAAAGTTTTGCTTTCACGCCAAACAGAGGTAAGCGGACAAAACCCCTATTCGCGGGAGAAGCTCTGCCCCGTCCTGGCGTTTTATGAGGAACCCGACTGGCGAAGCGCGTGCGAAAAGTGCATCGCTCTGCTTTATAACGAGGGCGCGGGGCACACCATGACAATCCACTCGGCAAACCAAGACGTTATCCGTGAATTCGCGCTGCGCAAACCTGTTTCGCGGCTATTGGTCAACACGGCGGCGGCGCTGGGCGGCGTTGGCGCAACTACTGCTCTGCCGCCCGCGTTTACCTTGGGCTGCGGCGCGGCGGGCGGCTCCGCTACGGGCGACAACATTGAGGCGCGCCACTTGACCAACATACGGCGGGTCGCTTGGGGGCAGCGCGAGTTGGACGATTTGCGCAACCGCACGCCCGCGTTACATCGGGTGCTCCGTCCCGCAGCGCAGCAACCGGCAGAGGACTATCCTGTCACAGCGGAACAGGTGGCGCAGATAACCCGTGAGGTCTACGCGCGGCTGGCGGTGCTCTAATCCACGCAGAAAATTAGGTTTTGGCCGGTCTGAAATCTAATATCTGATATTTACAATCTAGCAGGGGGTATTAAAATGGCGACACTTCAAGCGCTCGGCATGGTGGAAACGCGCGGTCTGGTCGGCTCTGTTGAGGCGGCGGACGCGATGGTCAAGGCGGCAAACGTGAGCCTCATCGGCAAAGTACACGTGGGCGGCGGGCTGGTGACGGTTATGGTGCGCGGCGATGTTGGCGCGGTCAAGGCGGCGACGGATGCGGGAGCGGCGGCGGCGGCGCGTGTGGGCGAGGTAATCAGTGTGCACGTGATTCCGCGTCCGCACAACGAGGTTGAGTTCATTCTGCCCACGCTCGAAACAAGCGATAAGCTGTAATGACTGCGGCAGAAATCCGGGAGGTCGTTCGTGCGACGCTCTCAGGTTTGCTGAGCGCTAATGTTGACGGGGCAAGCTCCGGCGGCACTGTTTGCGCTGTGGGCGCGTTGCTAGCCGCTACTCCATCGTCTGCTACTTCTTCATGCGCTACGCCCTCATCCGCCGCGCCATTATCCACTCTCCACTCTCCATTATCAATTCCGCTGGAGGTTTCTGCGCGGCACGTGCATTTGACTCAAACCGCGCTGGAGACTCTTTTTGGTGCGGGCGCGGAGCTTGGGCAAAAGCGCGCGCTCTCTCAGCCGGGCGAATTCCTCAGCGATAAGCGCGTCAAAATCACCACGCCGGACGGGGAGATTCACGGTGCGGCGGTGCTCGGTCCTGTGCGGAGCGCGGTGCAGGTTGAGCTTTCGCAGTCGGACTGCCGCAAGCTGAAGCTTGACGCTCCTGTAAGGCTTTCGGGCGATTTATCCGGCGCGGCGGACGTGACGCTGCAGGGCACCGCTGGTAAATACACGGCACACGGCGCGGCAATTATTGCCAAAAATCACATGCACTGCACTCCCGCTGAGGCGGCGCGGCTTGGCATTGCGGACGGGCAGAGCGTCAACGTGCGGGTCAACACGGCGCGGCCGGTGATTTTTGAGGACGTGCCGGTGCGTGTGCGTGAGACTTTTTCGCTCGCCATGCACCTTGACACGGACGAAGCGAACGCATGTGCGCTTGCGGCGGGCAACGTGGGCACGCTGATTGATTGCGGCACGGCTCCCGCACAATGCGCGGCAAATCCGGACGCGGCAATCCCCTCCCCTGCAGCTAATGAGCCGAAACCGATAATTTGCGAAAAACTAATCAGCGAGAACCGCGCAAAAGAGCTGATTAAATCCGGCGGCACGGTTATTTTTGCGGCGGGCACAATCCTCACGCCCTCCGCGAAGGACATATTTTTGCACGCGCATGTTCGGGTTGAGTTTGTGTAGCGGCGGTGTTTTGCCGCCCGTATTTTTGTATATCCAAACGCGTATATGCGGATTAAATTCACGCAAAGACAGGAGATTTTCATGGTTATTTGCCAGGTTATCGGTCACGTGTGGGCGACCAAAAAAGAGCCGGCTCTGTCCGGCCTTAAGCTGATGGTGCTGCGTGAGCTGGACGCGCCGGAGTTTGATTGCGATGAATATATTTCCGCTCACAGCGGCGTGTTTGTGGCGGCGGACGTTGTTGGCGCGGGGATCGGTGAGCGCGTGCTGGTGGTCAGCGGCTCAACGGCGCGGCTTGCCATGGGCGGCAACGAACCGCCCGTTGACTGCGCAATCGTCGGGATTATCGACTCGCTGGACATGGACAAAAGCCTGCGCCGCATGGACTACAGCTCGCTCAGCGCCGATTCCACTCAGCTGCTTGCTTTTGATTCGTTTGGCGGTGCGGAAGGCAGCGCATTGGGCGGCGATTCGGACGGGGAAAACAACGCATAGCCAATCACTGCCGGCAACGCCGTGATTACCCCATACATATAGCGGTATTCGCCGTGGACGGGCGACGCGCAACAGGTCAGCCAGAGGACAAAGAGCGGCAGCAGCGCAAGCAAATCCACACGCCGTTTGCGCCAAATCAGCGCCGCCGCACAGAGCATGAGAACCCAGAAGCCAAGCCCCAAGCTATACGCCTGTGAATACACGGGCGTGCTGTTGTAATTTGCCAAATAGTGCTTCATGATAAACTCACCAAGCGCAGGGAACAGGCTGTTGCGCCGAAGTCCAAAGTCATTCTCATGCACGGTGGTGAACGCGGTCCAATAATCGTTGCGGGATTCGTATACGGTCCAGTAGCCGTAATTATTGTTGAGGAATGCGGTCACGGCAGTGCCGGGATATTTCACGCAGAGCGTCGCCCAAGTCTGCACGAACTTGCCCATGTTATCACTGAGATACTGCGCATCCAAATACCACTTCACGGGGTCGGAGATTGTGGGGTTATAGCGCTCGGCCAGCTCCTCAACGGTTGCGGTTTGGTTGAGCTTGCACAGGAACTCTTTTTCGCCCTCATTCAGCTGATCGCCGTGCTCTTTGGCGATTCTGGCGAACTGCTGCATAGGCACGGAGAGCACCTCACGCACTGGTCCGGGAGCAACATCAAACACGGCCGAAACCATGACTTTGAACGCGCCGAAACAAGTCACGCAAACAATCAGAGAGCAAAGCAGCTGCCGGCGCAGACTTTTGAGCGTGGCTGTCATGACTATGCCGGCAATCAGCACAACATAAATGCCGTTATTGCGCAGCAGCGCGACCGCCAGGAACGCGGCAATCAGCAAGATCCAGTTGCTTTTTTTGTTGAAGAATTTTTCTTTTTGGCGGAGCAGATCAATCAACACCAGCGTCAACAATAGCATTGCGCCGCCGAACGGGATATCCTTCCACATGGTGACGGAGTATATGGCATTAATTGGAAAGAGCGCGAAGAACAGCCCGGCGGCAAGGACAAGACGGCGGTCAATACCCCAACGGAGCATTTTGCAGAGCGCATACGCAAACACGCCGGACATCGCCGCCATCTGCGCCAATGAGAAAACCGCCACACCCGCGTTGATATCGCCGCCCAAAAGCATAGTCCCTTTGACGAACACTTGAATCAGCAGAGTGTGCGCGATGGGGTGGTGGTCGGTGTAGCGGGTGATCCCAAGGACTTGCTGAAGCTGCCAGTGGCTGTCGTAGCTGGAGACACCGGGGAAGAGCGCCAGAAAATACGGCAGGTAGGCAAGAAAAATCAGCGCCCAGGTGATGAAAAAAAAGCGGCGCGGGTGCTCCGCGTTATTGCCCTGACTTGCGGTATCGGCTTGCGCTGCGCTGTCACGGCCGGGAGATAATACGCCGCGGCTGCAAACAATGGTTCGCTTTTCGAGATAGCGAAAGAGCAGCGTGCTCAATATCGCAAACAGGTAGGCATAGCCCGCAAACGCGACGAGTGTTTTTGCCCGCTGTTCACCGTTCGCGAAGAGGGCCTCAAGGCTGTTTGCATCGTGGAGGCTATTGCCAAGCAGCTCCGCAAGCCCAAAGAGCACGGACAAAACCGTAATCACACGTTTGCCGCGTGCATTATCCCATGGGGCGAGGGCGTGGTGCGCGGCGAAGAGAATCAGCACAAACAAACCCAGCGAGGCAAGGTTGCGGTCTGTGGGCAGACTGTCACGGAAACTCTGCTCTGCATTGCCCAAGCGCATAAGGACAGCCAGCGTTGCCGCAAGACTGCCCGATACGATAACAATTGCGCAAATCGCACGCTCAACTGCGTTTTGTGTGTGACTATCGTGCATGTTGCGTTCTCCAAATATACAAATCAGGTGCGCGCGGCGATTATCAGTCCGCATTCTCAAGCTCAAGCTCCTTGACCGTTTCCTCAACCGCGTCCCGGTCAACCTCGCCGTGCTTCACGGATAGTATACACAGCAGCGCAAGGGCAAACATAATCGGGCAATAAACAAACAGCGACATATACGTTCCGGTGAACATACGCACCACACCATAGATGATCGGCGCGGCAATTTGTGCGCTGAACGTTGCGGTGTAGTAATACCCCGTGAAGGTGCCCACTTTATCCAGCCCGCCGATTTCCAGCACAAGCGGCAGCGTGTTGACCGTGATGAACATATTCGCAGCTCCGCCGATGATCAGCGCAATCCAGATGAGTGCATTGCTTTGCAGCGCTTCTTTTGAGAGCACATAAAGCAGGAAGACACCCATAAACGCAATCAGCCCGCTGAGGATTGTTTTTTTGCGCCCGAATTTTTTGCCGCATTTGCCCGCAGGAATCGCCGCGAGCATACTGCAAACGGCAAACACCAGCAACATCTGCGTGGCTTTGGCTGCGCTTTGTTCCGCTGTGAGCTCCGGGAAGAGCTGCTCATGCGCAAAGAGGGCAAAGAAGGTCTGGATGGAGTTTGCGCCGCTGAAGAGGAAAAACAGGCACAGGAGCATGAAAATCAGGCTGCGGCGCGGGGCTTTATCTAAATCGCGCAGATGAAGCTTGGGGGCGGCGATTTCCGCGGCCGCTTTGCCATCGGTTGCTTGATGTTGGACGGGCAGGCGGCTATCCGGCTCCTGCACAAAAAAGCGCAGGACCAGCGTGCTGATAATCATAACCACGGAGCCAAGCAAAAATACATACGGAATATTGCCGTTTTCGCCCTTTGCCTCCAGGCTCAGAACGCCGGCGATGCCCGCAACGATGGTCCCCGCTGTCAGTCCGATGGCACTGGCGACGCCGCCGCAGAGGTTGATGATGGCGTTACCCTCGGAGCGAAGTTTGGGCGGGGTCAAGTCGGGCATGAGCGCCACAACGGGAGCGCGCCAAAGACTCATGACGAAGACGAAGAGTATAATCGTCACCATGATGCCGGGGATATTCGGCATCCACGGGATAAGCGCGAATATGACGGCGGCAATCGGCGCGCCGACGAAGATAAACGGGCGGCGTTTGCCCCATTTTGAGCGGCAGCGGTCAGAGAGTCTGCCGAAAGCGGGCTGGAAGATCACGCCGAAGACGTTATCGAAGGTCATAATAATGCCGATTAGCAGCGGCACCAGTGTGAACGCCGCGCCGCCGGTGGCGTTTTCGCTGCCGGGGGCAGAGAGCAGGCCGGAGAGTGATGAAACCAATGAGGAGTCCGCCAGGGAGTCGCTCCAGCGGGCAATGCTGTCTGATTTGCCCAGCAAACCATTGAGGAGCGTGGTGACGTAGGGATCATAAATTGCCCACGCGATGGAGCTTGCCATAAAGCCGAAACCAATGAGGACCGTCTTTTTGATGTTCAGACGCTCGTCGGCGGCGTTTGTGTTTTTTGCCATTTTAAGTTTCCCTTCCGATTTAAGTATATAAAATTCAGCTAACGGGAGTATACCATAATTGCCTGCATCGTGCAAGCTTTTGTGCCACAAGTATCACGTACGTTTCACAAAATCCCACTCTGCTGCCCGCTGAAATTTATATCTCCCCTTACAAACGCGCATGGTTGGATTCTGCCCTTGCCGTATTTCTCACATGCGCGGCAAAGAACTCCCCACACGGTTGGCTTCGGGCGAGAGCAGCGGCGGTGGTCATCGGCACGGGTCCCGCCCCACACCATGCACGGTTGACTTTCAGGCGCACTTGGTGCATAAAATCAAAGTGCGACCCGCCCACACGCGGTTGGCTTTCAGGTAAGCATAAAGTGCTTATTTTAGCTAAAGGTTAACCTAGCGGTATAGCTAAAGCTTTAGCTAACTGTTCACCTTGAGGTATATTTTATGCATTGATCCGCCGCAGTTCTTCTGCAGCTTCTCGCCGCAAGATAATCAGCGAAAGCAGGTTAGGGAAAGCCATCAGCGCGTTGAGTATGTCGGCCGCCAGCCAGACCGTTTCCAGCCTAACAATACAGCCAAAAACCGCTGCGGCCACAAACACGATAAGGTACGGCAGCTCCCCGCGTTTACCAAGCAGATATTTCACACCCTGCCTTCCGTATTGTCCCCAACCCACCAGTGTGGAGAGCGCATACAGGCACAGCGCCACCGAGACAAACGCGCGCCCCGGTTCACCTAACATCCGCGCGAAAGCGTCGCCGCAAAGTGCTGCTCCCGTGCGCGTACCCTCTGCGCTGTACGCGCCGGAAACGAGCACCGCAAGTCCTGTCACGGCGCACATCACCGTGGTGTCGGCAAAAACCTCCGCTATGCCCCACATGCCTTGCTCCGCAGGGCGTTTACATTCCGCAGAAGCATGAATCAGCGGGGCTGTGCCAAGTCCGGCCTCGTTGGAAAACACGCCGCGGGCAATCCCCCAACGCATTGCGGCGGGAGTTCTTGCGCCGCGCATTATCGCCCCAAGCGCTGCGGGCAGGGCGGCGGCGTTGCCCGCAATCAGCACGATACAGCCCAGCAAAAACGCTACGCTCAGCACGGGTATCAGCAATTCCGATACCCGCGCCAGACGCTTGATCCCCCCCGCCGTTATTATTCCCACCAACGCCGCAAGGGCTATCCCAACTGCGGCGGGCGTTATTCCAAAGCTCTCGTGCAGTGCGGCTGCCGCGGAGTTGCCCTGCGTCATGTTACCCACGCCAAACGACGATGCCACCAACAAGACGCACCAAATCCCGCCAAGCTTTTTCATCCCCAATCCACGCGCCAAGGTGACCATGCCGCCGCCCATGTATTGCCCGTCAGTGCCCTTGTATCGGTATTTTATCCCAAGCGTGTTCTCTGCAAACGCCGTCATCATGCCGAAAAGTGAGGAGAACCACATCCAAAAAACAGCTCCCGGTCCGCCCAAAACAATCGCTGTTGCAACACCCGCAATGTTGCCTGTACCCATGCACGCGGCCAGAGCTCCCGTCAGCGCCTGGAACGGTGTGATGCTTTTTTCGCTGCGTTCGGCGGACGGTATATTTTTGTGCATGAGCGAGCCGAACGTCGCTTTCATCCAATACGGAAACCGCGTTATTTGAAAAAAATGCGTCCTTGCGCTGAACCAAAACCCCACGCAAAGAAACAGCGCGAGCGTCGGCGCACCCCAAAGCGCCGCATGGATCGATTCAAGCATTGCAGTTTCCTCTCAAATTGGCTATAATATGCTTGTATGTTTGGTATGCGCCCGGTAGGGGCACGTCATGACGTGCCCCTACCGCAATATATTAACCGCGGAGTAATTACATGTATGGATTTGTGAAAGTCATGGCAGTCTCGCCAAGGGTGTGTTTGGCTAACCCGGCGGAGAATGGGCGGAGCGCGGTTGCGGCTGTGATGGACGCGCAGGCGAAGCAGGTACAGGTGCTGGTTTTGCCGGAGCTTTTTTTGAGCGGCTATACCTGCGGAGACCTGTTCCGGCAAGATAGGCTGATCAGCGAATGCGAGTCCGCACTGTCCATGGTCCTGCAAAAAACCGCCGGGACGCGAGTCTTCTGTGCGGTGGGCTTGCCTGTGCGCAGCGGCGGCCGGCTGTATAACTGCGCGGCGGTGTTTCAGGCGGGCGAGCTGCTTGGGCTTGTGCCAAAGCTGAATCTGCCGAATCACCGTGAATTTTATGAGAAGCGCCGGTTCACATCCGGCAGCGAGAATACAGATTCCTCCGCTGTGCTTTGCGGACGCGAGGTGCCGTTTGGGCGCTTGCTGTTTGATTTGCGTATGCCGGGCAAGCCTAAAACCGCCGTTCGCGTCGGAATCGAAATCTGTGAGGATATGTGGATGCCGATTGCGCCGGGCGCGGAATACGCCTTGCGCGGTGCGCAGCTTTTGCTAAACCTTTCCGCAAGCGACGCGTTGGTCGGCAAGCACGCTTATCGCATGGAGCTATTGCGGCAATACAGCGGCAAGAATCTTTGCGGCTGTGTGTATGCGAGCGCGGGCGCGGGGGAGAGCTCCACGGATTTGGTGTTCTCGGGAGCGTGCGCGGCGGCGGAAAACGGTACCGTCATTGCAGAGGGTGAGCGCTTCCGTCAAGGCGGCGCTGCATGTAACGCCTGCGTGGATATTGAGCGGCTTAATGCCGAGCGTGAAAACTATACCTTTTTTGATAACCTCAGCGCAGGTGTGCCGGAGTTTCGCACGGTCCCCGCGCTGTTATCGGAGCTGCCCGAAGCGGCTGTTGACCGCGTGTTTGCGCCGCTGCCGTTTGTACCATCCGGCGAGAGAGAACGCGATGAGCGCTGTGCGGAGATACTGAATATCCAGTCGGCGGGGCTTGCGCAAAGAGTGCGGCACACGGGTTCAGCGCGGCTTGTTCTGGGGCTTTCCGGCGGACTTGACTCTGCGCTTGCACTGATAGTATGTGCCGGGGCGTGTGCGCTTTTGGAGCGTCCGCCAGGTGATATCCTGTGCCTGTCTATGCCGGGCTTTGGTACCTCTGCGCGGACAAAAAACAACGCCTCGCTGCTTGCAAAGGCGCTTGGAGCAGAGTACCGTGAGATAGACATCACCGCCGCCTGTGTTCAGCATATGCGTGACATTGGGCACGATATGAGCATACACGACGTGACATACGAAAACACGCAGGCGCGTGAGCGGACGCAAATCCTGATGGACGTTGCGAACGCGGTCAAGGGCTTGGTAGTGGGTACCGGCGACCTTTCGGAGCTGGCACTCGGCTGGTGCACATATAACGCGGACCATATGAGTATGTACGGCGTGAACGCGGGCGTGCCAAAAACGCTTGTGCGGCACTTGGTTGAATATGCGGCGCGTACGGGCGGTGAGGGCGCAAGGTCAATCCTTGAGGATGTGTTGGACACGCCCATAAGCCCGGAGCTGCTGCCGCCGGACGAAACGGGCGCTATTACCCAAAAGACTGAGGAGATTTTGGGGGACTACGCCGTCCACGATTTCTTCCTGTATCATTTTCTGCGATTCGGCACCGCGCCGGAAAAGCTGTTGTTCATGGCAAAACGCGCCTTTGCGGGAAGCTATGACGAAACCACATTGCGCCGCCGGCTGGATATATTCCTGCAGAGGTTCTTCAGTCAGCAGTTCAAGCGTTCCTGCTTGCCGGACGGCGTAAAGGTGGGCACGGTTAGCCTTTCGCCGCGCGGGGATTGGCGTATGCCTAGCGATGCTGACGTTATGGCTTGGGCTGCCAGATTTTAGATTTTGCACATCAAAGCTCCTGCGCGCGGCAAGACCCGCTGTAAAGGCGAATCGCTTCACAGTTCAGCCGTGAACTGACAAAAACACGCATCAAAACGCGCAATCACTGTAAAGG
>JAITOD010000007.1 GCA_031290105.1 Oscillospiraceae bacterium | reverse complement strand
CCGCCGCCGGAATACGCCGCCGTTTACCGCTGCGCAGAACCTCGGCTGTTGGCGCGGCCATTTTTTTCAGCGCTTCAAGAGCGCGCTCTGCTCGCCCTTCCTGCACAACCCCCACAACGGCGTTTATCGTCACAATGGCTACTATTATTATGGAATCAAGGTAATCCCCGCTGCCATGCAGCAACGCCGCCGCCGCCGAAACCGCCGCCGCCGCCAACAGCGCCAACACCATAAAATCCTTAAACTGCGCAAAAAATTGTCCAATCCGGCGGTTGCCCCTTTTTTGCTCAAGGCTGTTTCTTCCATCCCGGAGCAGCAGTTGGCGGGCGATTTCTTCCCGCAGACCCGCCTGCGCGTCCGAAGATAGCTTCCGCACCGCTTCCCCGCCGCTTATGCTATGGAATTCCATTTGCCTGACTCCTTTGCCTGCAGCGTTTCCGCGCGTGTTCTGCCGTAAAATAAGCGCATATAGCTTGCGCAGGCGCCATTTTGTCCATGCTTATGCGGCGCGTTTGGCGCATATGCAAGCCGCTGCGCTTGTGTGAGCTTACAATATCCTAAAGCTTACATTGATATTTTGTTAACAAGATAAGAAGCGGTTGTAAATTGTCAACAATAGTGATATACTTTCTGAAAGCAGACAGAAGGGACTCATAAAAATGCCCGACAAAGTGCCGCCGAAGGAAGATAAGCTTGCCGCAGTACGCCAGATTGCTGACGCGGCATGGGCTTCTTTGCGCGGCAGCCTTGCCGAGGGCGAAACGCCGGAGAACCTTGCTATGCTGGACAAAGCATACTCCATTGCGCTGGAAGCCCACGGAACCACACCCCGAAAAAGCGGGGACCCATATATTACCCACCCCATTGCGGTTACGGAAATTCTGCATGAGTTCGGTCTGGACGCGCCCGCGCTTGCCGCCGCGCTTCTGCACGACGTTGCCGAGGACACAGACTTCACCATTTCTGATATCCGCAAAACCTTCAGCAAAGAGATTGCGGATCTGGTCAACGGGGTCACCAAGCTCAGCAAGGTGCAGCTCTCCACTCAGGAGGAGCAGCAGGCGGAGAACATCCGCAAAATGCTCATCGCAATGAGTGCCGACATCCGCGTTATCCTCATCAAGCTTGCCGACCGCCTGCACAATATGCGCACACTGCAATACAAAAGTGAGGACAGCCAGCTCAGAATTGCGCGTGAAACCTTGGACATCTATGCGCCGATTGCACACCGCTTGGGCGTGCGCTGGGTCAAGGAGGAGCTGGAAGACCTTTCGCTGCGCTTCATGGACCCGCACGCTTACGAAGAGGTGCGGCAATCAATGGAGGCAATCTCAGGCGAAAGGCGGGAGTTTTTGGCGGAAACTCAGCAGAAGATACTCGAGTGCGTGCGCCCTCTCTGCCCGGACGCGGAGGTTGGCGGGCGAATAAAGAGCGTGCACGGAATTTACCGCAAGATGTTCCTTCAGAACAAATCTTTCGGCGAAATATTCGACGTGTTCGCCGTGCGGATTCTGGTCAACACCAAGGAAGAGTGCTACAACGCGCTGGGGCTGATTCACGAGTCGTTCACGGCAATCCCCGGGCGGTTGAAGGACTATATATCCATGCCCAAGCCCAACGGCTATCAGTCGCTGCACACGGTGGTGCTGGTGCGCAAATCCGGCGCGGACGGCATTCCGTTCGAGGTGCAAATCCGCACGAAGACTATGCACCAAATGGCGGAATACGGCGTCGCCGCGCACTGGAAATACAAGCTGCAATACACCGGCAAAAGCGCCCTTGACCAACAGCTGGACTGGCTGCGCAAGCTGGTTGACTCACAAAAAGAGGGCGAGGAGCCCGAAGACCTTGTTCAGACACTAAAGAGCGATTTTGTGCCCGAGGAGGTCTATGTTTTCACGCCGAAGGGCGACATAATCAACATGCCGCAGGGCGCAACGGTGATTGATTTTGCGTACGCAATCCACTCCGGCGTGGGCGAGCGCATGATTGGCGCAAAGGTTGACGGGCGAATCGTCCCGCTGGAAACGGAGCTGAAAACCGGAGAGATTGTGTCGATTATGACCTCAGCGCCGCCGGGCAAGGGCCCCAGCCGCGATTGGCTGGCGCTTGCCAAAACCAGCAGCGCGCGGGCAAAAATCCGGGCGTGGTTCAAGCGTGAAATGCGTGAGGAAAACGTCCAGCGCGGGCGCGAGGAGCTTGAACGCGAGCTGCACCGCAACCGCATTTCCTTTGCGGACGAGGACTACCCGGAGGTATTGCAGTCAGCTGCCAAACGCCATCGCTTTGAGAATATTGAAGACTTCTACGCCGCAATCGGCTATGGCGGTGTGTCCGTCCACCGTATGCTATCGTACTTCAAGGAGGAGTCGGGCAAGCTGCAGCAGAAGCGCGAGGAGCCCAAGGACGCGCTGGAAATCACCGACACAAAGAAACTCACACGCAGCAAAGAGGGTGTGATTGTTGAGGGGCTGGACGACGTGCTGGTCAAATTTGCGCACTGCTGCAGCCCAATTCCGGGCGACCCGATAATCGGCTTTATCACGCGGGGGCACGGGGTATCTATCCACACCAAGGGCTGCACCAATGCCTCTGCCGAACGCCGAGCGGAGGAACCCGGACGCTGGCTGAGCGCTTATTGGGACACCGCCGCCAACGAGCGTTTTGAAGTTTCGCTGCTGATTGAATACCATGACAGAATCGGCATTCTCGCGGATGTTTCCACATTGTGCACAAATATGCACATCCCCATCTCGGACTTCAGTTCCCGCCACGCAAAGGACGGACTTCACAGCTTCACACTGAGCGTGGTTGTGAACGGCGCGGAGCAGTTTGAACGGCTCCACAGCAGAATTCGTGAGATTAAGGGCATAGTGACGATTGCGCGGTTTCAGGCGTGATAGACTATTGACAAAGCGCTCCGGCGGCGGGCGCTTTTGTTTTGTTCCGTCGGGACAAATATGAGCTTTTTGTATACTTGTCGGCGGACTCTAAGCAGCTGCTCTCACCAGCTGGTGAGAGCAGCTGCTTAGAGTCGCAAAACCGCAGTTTACCTATAACATTACCACACACTCCGCGCCATGTGATATATTTCCACAAAAGTTTCTTCATATTTTTCCACAGAAGAAATAAGGGGGGGAATTACTTGATATACTATATACGAGAAACTCACAAAAGGGCGCCATGGTGAGAGTAAACGACCAAAACTTGGAGGAACTCTTATGTTCTGTGAAAAATGCGGCAATCAACTGCCCGACAATTCAGCGTTCTGCGATAGCTGCGGTGCGAAACAATTACAACCCCAGCAAGCGCAGCAACCGCAATATGCCCCCGCGCCCGCAGCTCAAGTGCAAAATGGGTTTGTTGAATTTAACGGCAAGCACTTTCCGATAGCAGACATCGCCGATGTGGACACCGCAAACGGGACAAGCGGGGTTACATATTGCGGACTTCTCGTTGTGGGCGGTTATAAGTCCTATATTCGGCTTAGTTTCAAAAGCGGTGCACCCGACGAAATCATAGGTTCCGAGGGCAAAAGCGTTTTGGGAATCGGCAGCAAGCATTCCGCAAAAAAGTGGTATGAACAAACTTGTGCGGAGCTTGCCGCACAAGTTGGACAGGCGATGGTTATGGAAAAAGCCGCAAAAATCCGCAGCGGTGAACCCATAAAAATCGCAGCATTCCCAATCGAAAAACACGCACGAAATTGGGCAATACGAAGCGACGGCATTATTTACTATCGTTTTTTTAAGGAAAAGCTTATCCCCAAAGAAGATTTTGACCGATGTGTCGTTAAGGGCGGACTGGTTCACATCTACAGCAAAAGCGGCAAGCACTTAAAGCAAGTTGTCACAAACGATGATTTTCTTAATCTGATTTTATCAGACGTCATTTTAACGCTGTATCGTTAGCGCAGTTATATTAAAACCAAAACTTGGAGGAACCCAAATATCCTGTGAAAAGTTGCGGGCAAGCATTACCCGACAACACGCGGGAAGAAAAAACCGACCGGATGAGCTGCACCTCATCCGACCGGTTTTGTTTATATAACGCCTTTACGCCGATTTTGCCGCAGGTGAAAACTTAAGCAGCGCCTGAATATGCTCGTCCGGCGTGACAGCCGCACCCACATGGCGCGGAAAATCGCTGTACATTCCGTGGAAGTTGCTGCCGCCGGTCATCAGTATGCCGCGCTCGCGCGCAAAGCGCTCCAGCTGTGCGGTTTCTTCGGGGGAGTTGTCCGGGCTCCAAACCTCCACACCATCCAGTCCCTCGCGCAAAAGCTCCTCAAGCAGGTCCAAATCGTTTCCTGCGGCGGGGCGTGCAAGAATGGCTACGCCTTTCGCGTCGTGTATTGCGTCAATGACCTCCGTCGGTTCCGGGTAGCGTACCCGCACAAGCACATTCTCCGCACTCGCGGGGGAAAACAGCGTGCGCCAAAGCTCGCCGCCAAAATCGCGCGCAGAGCCGCTCTCTATCAACGCATGCATGATGTGCCGCCCGTCCACGCAGACGGAGCCTTGGCAGCAACGCTTTAGTATCTCGTTGGAAAGCTGATGACGCTTGGCGACCTTTGCTGCCATCAGCATCCCGACTTTTTTGCGTATTTGTGTGTTCCTGTGGCACAAGCCCTCAAGCCTGTCCGGATTTTTCGCGGCATAGCAGAGAATATCTGCACGGCGGCCGCTTGCGCTGTGCGTTGCGGAAAACTGCACACCCGGAATGACCGTAATCCCGCGCCGCTTGCCAATATTCATTGCCCGTACGTTTGCGGTCTGGCAATCGTGGTCAGTCACTGCGAGCGTGTCCAATCCGCGCTGCTGAGCCATCTCCAGCAACTCCTCCAAGCCCACAGAGCTATCTGAAAGCCTTGTGTGACAATGCAAATCTCCGGTCACAAAAACCACCCTTCCTCCCTGCGCCAAAACCGGCGCCCATTACCCCAAAAAATTATAACACATTTGGCGGCAGAACGCAAGTGTTTTGCGCGGATGGCAGCGGCCAATCACGAATTTCAAGAAAATCAGCATCGCAAAACGGAACATCGCGCGCGGTGCAGGTCTGCCAAAGCTTCAATTTGACCGCGCGCGTTTACAATTTACCAATCAGAACCTCAGTTTTGTACTCAAAGCGCACGGAGCTGTTTTCGTTATACTGTGCGAACAAATCCTGCAGCGCCGCCTTGAGCACTGCATGGTTTGGGTGCCCCGCGAGCGGAGTAATGCAGTCAATCGCCGCTGGGGGATATGTGGGGCGAAACCTCGCATAATTCGCTGCGCGGTCGCTGAAACGCTCCTTGCTGTCAAGCTTTGCCATGAGCTAGCCACTCAAATCATAATTGCGGCGTATTCCATCGGCGTGAACGCAGGGTAATACGACAGCTTTGCGCGGCGCAGACCCTCGTCGCCGGTGTCCTCCTCGCGGTTTATGTAGCGATAATCCGCCAGTGAACTTCGCGCAAACTGCCGGTTGAGCATGGGGTACGCGCCGCGAATTTCTCCGTCCGCTTTCTCAATGTGAGTGCAGAATATCTCGCCGTTGATCCTCTCTCCGATTGTGAAGCCCGCCACTTTGCCGTCCGCAAAAAGCACGCCGCCCACAAATCCCAGCGCAAAAAAGTTCCGCAACGCCGAGATCACAACCGTGTTTTCCTGTGCCAGCTCCTGCGGATTTTTGGATTCGTTTGCCGCAAACCACTGCTCCTGAAAATCAACGCAAGCTGAGATATTGTGCTCGTTCAGCGGCTCAAACGTCCAGCGGTGCGACTTATCAAAAGCGGCAATGTGGTTGCGTTTTGCGTGATATTTTTTGCCCGGCAAGTTGATTAAATCCTCAGCGTTATAGACATAATCTGCCCAGTCGCGGCTTTCGCTGTAAGTAAACAGCCCGGGGAAAAGCTCGTCCAGCGTGCGGCGATTGTTGTCTGATATCCCGAACATGCGTAAGGCGACCCCGCGCTCGTTTGCGTCACGCATGATGATTTTCAGCGCCGCTTCAGGGTCGCCGCGCCCGGTTGGGAAGCAGTAGCGGTTCTCAAGCGCGGAATATGTGGCAAAAGAATCGTCGTTCAAGCGGCAAATCTGTGTGCCGTAAAGCCCGCCCCAAAGGAAGATATTCCCCGGCAGATATTCACACGCGGTTTGCTCGCTTGCCTCTTGCAGCTCTTTCATCCAGGCATAATCGCCAAGTGTCATGGGACGGAAATCTAACATATTTTCTCCATTTATACGCTATTTATGCACTCATTGCGCCGATTCCAATAACGGCGCTACGCAGTCCCGGACCGCGCGTTCAATCAGCTCTGCGGACAGCGGCTCACCGTGTTCGGCGCAGGGTACGACCTGCCAGCCCAAGCGCTCGGCGACATAGTGCGCGGCAATGCGGCAGGCACTCAGGTAGGCGGTGTCGCGCTCGTGAATATCCATTTGCCCGCGTTTTTTCATCAAGCCGCGGGATACCTCAACGGGCATGTCCAAATAAATCACCAACGACGGGCGCGGAAGCCCAAGCTTGGTGTATTCGTAGTCCTCCAGCCAATCCAAAAAGCCGTCCCATTCCCAATCCGGCAGCTTGACCATTTGGTGATAGGCGTTTGATGTTGTGTAGCGGTCCGCAAGCAGGAGCGTGCCCGCTTCGTAGTCGTCACGCCATTTTGTGCGGTAGCTGATGAACCTGTCGATTGCGTAAAATGACGATGCCGCGTATGCGTTCACGTCGGCAGGGCTGCCCCCCAAGTTGCCGTCAAGGTACATCTCAACCGGTGCGCAGGCGGGACTGCCGTAGTCCGGCAATTTGATGTGGCGCACGTTGCAGCCGGCGCTTTCGCAGTGTTTGTGTAGTCGCTCCAGCTGGGTGGATTTCCCGCTTCCGTCCAGTCCCTCCAGCACAATGAGCTTGCCGCTGCAGTGGGCGGCGTTGTCCGAATTTGGCACTGTTTCCCATCCTCCGCGAATGTTATACGTAGTTAGCTTCGGTGTCTTGGCGGCAGTCCTGCACGTCGATTATGTAGACCGTGTTGTCAACAACCTTGAAGACAATACGGTAGCGCTGCTTGCTGCAAAATCTGTAGCGCAACTCATCCGTAACCCCAAAAGGAGAGTAGTATTTGGGGTAGCGGTGTGGTTTACGCCGCAATGAGCGTAGTGCCTGTGCAAATTCGTCACGCAAACGAACACTTGCCGAAACACTCACATTGGCTAAAAAGCTGACGTGCGAATTCAGTTTGCGCCGCACGTCAATATGCACATTCAAGTTAAACGAGCTGGCATCAGCTGGCATTTTTAACCATCTTTCCGGCAATGCATTCGTCCATCTCGGCCAAAACTTCCTCAATTGTGCACCACTTGGAAGCGTCCCCAATTGAAGCGATTGCTTCTTTTATCGCCGCGTCGTGGTCGCCGGAGTAGATATACTCCCGTTTTTCGTCCTCACCGGTAATTTCTGACATAAGCTCCGTCCCTCCTTTGTCCTGCAGCAACAGTATAGTCTACCCACGTGCGTTTGTCAACACGCGCTTACTCCCTCGGCGTGATTTTATTCCCCACAGCCAAACGCCCATAGATATCAAGGCAGCTGCGGCTGCACAGAAAATCAATCAGCAGGGCGCATTGCTCGGGCGTGTTGGTGTCGATTCTGCCGTCGCTGGCGACTGATACGCCGTATGTGGATACAAACTCATCCCGCGCCTGAAGCCCCATGCGCCCGATTGACGCGGTTAGCTCCTCGCTGAAATCCTCGAACTTGCGCGCCTGCTTTTTGGCTATTTCCTCAAAGCGGATAAAGTCGCTGACCATGTCACACTCGCCGATGAGACCTGTTGCTTTTGCGCAGAGCGCGGCGGCGCGGTCCTCAAGGGCAAAATCCTTTTGCGCGGCGGCGGATAAGAAATAACAAATCTCACCGGAATAAGACTCGTTTTTAGAAGCTTCCGCGCCATCACTGTTTTTAACGTGTTCTTGCGTATGTTCGCCGCCGATGAGCAGAAAGTCCGCGTCGGCGGTGAATTTGAGCAGAGGTGAGATTGTCTCTTTGACTGTGCCGCTCTCGTCGTCACAATCGCAGAGCAGCACCTTTTTGCCGCCCATGAACGGGTTTGAGCGCTTCATGAGCAAAACGTGCCTGCCATTTTTGTCAAGCGCGTGGAACGCAAGCCCGGTCACCTTGGGGAACAGCCCCGTCAAAAAATCCTCCGGATTATACGGCAGCGCGGACTTAACAGCCCCCAACGCTTCGCTTAGCCCCTCGGACATCAGCGGCGAATCAGCGGCAATGGCGCCAATCTCCTCCTTGGGCAAAAATGCGGAATACTCTGTAACGGTCTGCTTGCGCAAATTGACCTCCAAGATGGAATCCAGCACGGTTTCCAGCCAAGCGCCAATGTTCGCCATGGGGCACTTGCCGAACATAAACGAAACGCCGTCCTTGGTTTTGCCGGAGTTATAAAGCAGGAACTCCCACTCCAGGCTGCAGGGCTCAAGTGCGCGGATTGCCTCGGTTAAAACTTGGTTTGTCATACGTTTTCTCCTCCTGTTTATATGCAATATTCAGGTTCGATTGGTTCTTCGGTGCGGAGCTGATTCAAATCAAACGGCGTTTGCTGATAGACAAAGTAATTCAGCCAGTTTGTGAAAAGTATGTTCGCCGCGCCGCACCAGTTCATAATTGGGACGGCATCAACGTCTCCGCCGGGGAAGTAGTGTTCCGGCGGAGCGGTACCCAAGCCGCGCTCTGCGTCCCGCAGATATTCGTTTTTCAGCGTGTCGCGGTCGTATTCCATGTGCCCCGTGGCGAAGAATTGGCGGCAATCCCAGTCTGCGGCAAGGAAGACCCCGGCCTCGTCGCTCTCCGCCAAGACCTGCAGGAGCGGCTTGCCGTTTTTGCGCTTGACGCATTCCAAATCGCTGCGTCGGGTCTCGGTGTGCCGTGAGTGCGGCGCCCGGAACAGCTCGTCCATGCCGCGCATAAGCGGGTGCAGCGGGATAAGGTTTTTGTGTGAGTAGACGCCGAATTGCTTTGCGGAAAGCTGGTGCTTCGGCACGCCGTAAAAATGGTAGAGCGCCGCCTGCGCCCCCCAGCAAATTGAGAAGAGCGAATAGACGTTCGTGCGGCTCCAGTCCAGAATCCGTTTCAGTTCGTCCCAGTAGTCAACCTGTTCAAACGGCAGCAGCTCCACGGGCGCGCCTGTGAGGATCATGCCGTCAAAGCGCTCGTGGCACACGTCCTTGTGGGTAACATAAAAGTGAAGCAGATGTTCCTCGGAGGTGTTTTTGGATTGGTGCGTCGCCATTTGCATCAGAGTAATATCCACTTGCAGCGGGCTGTTGCTCAGCAGACGCAAAAGCTGTGTTTCCGTGGCGATTTTGGTTGGCATCAGGTTCAAAATAAGTATGCGCAGGGGGCGGATATCCTGCTTTGCGGCGCGGTCCTGCGTCATTACGAACACGTTCTCCGCTTCCAGCAGCGCCCGCGCAGGCAGTGCATTGTCGATTTTGATAGGCATAATCCGCCTCCCTTACCAGATATTCAAATATTAAATCGCAGATGTATTTTATGCCGAAAGTTTTTTTGTTGCCCTTTTGACGGCAACGCACACGGGTGCAGCGAGTACCAGCGCGGCGGCAAGCTCCAGCAGTCCGTTCCAGCCGGCAAACGCGCCAAGGAAAGCGAAGAAGCCATTTGCCTGCGCCATAGCGGGAAAAACTGCGGCAAGGTCAGCGGCGAAAAACAGGTAGATACCGCCAACAACGAGAAGTGTGTTCGTCAGTGTGCCAATCACCGCAGCGGCGGATATTGCGATGGGCTGCGGCAGTTTTTTGGAAAGAGCGGTATGCACTAAGCCGGCAGTCACGCCGATGAGTATCCGCGGCACAAAGCAAATCAGCAGGCTTAGGGCGCTGCCGGAATCTGTGCCCGGCACCGGGTACAGCGGGGTGAAAAGAAAGGAAATCGGACCGGGAAGCTGAAAGCTGAAGACCAAAAAGCTGAACAGCCCGAAGAAGAAGCCAATCCCGGCTCCCGCGCCGGTGCCCAGCAATACGGCGGCGAAAATGACGGGGATGTGTGAGAGCGTCGCCACAAGCGGACCGATTGGGATTGAACCCAGCGGCGTGAAGCACACGAGTGCCTCAAGGGCCAGCAATACGGCAAACTGCACAAGGAGTATTGTGCGTTTGCGGGCGGTTTCTCGTTGGGTGATGGGTGTGTTGGCGGACATTGGCTTTCTCCTTGCTGCTGCTCCCTGCGGGATGCAACGCAAATATTCATATCGCTCACTATCGGCACAGCAAAACGGACATCCTTTCCGCAGGGGTAAAGGTGCTTTTCCGCCTTGCCGCGCAAACGGAGCAGTATGTGCGGTCTTACCGCAAGAGATATTATACCACAAATCACGCGTTTTGTCACTGACCGACAACGTCGGCGGGAAAACATACATTGCCGTGCCCAAAAACCTTAAGTCTGTGCTCGGTAGCATTCGCTCTAAGCGAAAACGGTGCATTTCATTCGCCTCTACGAGTGGCATCAGCTTTTGCTGTGCTGGGTAAGCGCCAATCAGAACGGTGACTTCCGGCCATTACGATTGGGCGATAAAGAATATTAAGCTGCACATCAAAACGGTGTGGGAATGATTTAACGTCAGTCATTTATGAAGCTCTCAGCGAAACCTGTACCTGTACCCGTGCCGCCATGCCCATCACCGACGAATGGAAGAAGATTGATGCCGATTTCAAGAGCAGATGAGTGTATTGGAAGAAGCAGAGTTTGCCCGGATTCCTGAGCGAACGCTGCTGCCGATCTTTTTTCCATGTTGGCAATTTGTCTGCTATTTCAAGCTATTCTGCTTTAGCGTGCCAGCATAAGGTAGTATTTTTATAGACTTTTCGGAGTCTACGCAATACTTGACCGCAAAGCTCTCACTGCTCGCCGTCCAAATACTTGACAAGCGCGCCACTTTCTGTTATACTCGCGTCAGATGGTAACCTCTACACTGCCGGCCGGAGTCGATATGAA
>JAITOD010000075.1 GCA_031290105.1 Oscillospiraceae bacterium | reverse complement strand
TATAAATCAGCGTCAGAGGCACAATTGCCGAGAGTCCGTCGCTAATGCGGGTAAGACGCACTGACGTGAAGAATGTGGGGTCGTCGCCGCCGTGGTTGATGATTGCATCCATCCAGTCGTCAATTTCGGGGTATTTGTCATACATGATAGAGAGCTTGCCATGGTGGTCTGTGTCAATGTAGAATTTGCCGCTGTAGGCGGAATCCTGCGCTTCCACGGTCCAGTTGTCCTTGTCGCCAATCGTGCCGGATTTCACGATGTCCTCCAGATGGAAAGAACCGTCGTGATAGACGACCCATTGAGCCGGGTCAAGGAAGTTCAGGGAAGCGAAAAAGCCGTCGCCCTCATCGGGGTCTTGCTCGTTGTCGCGCGGAACGAAGCCTGTGTTGGGGTCGTAGTCCTTCAGGTCCAAATCCAGGCTGGTAACAGTGACGGTGTAGTAAGCGGACGCGCCGCTGGTTGCCGTTGCGGTAATGCGGGCAGTGCCTACGCCAACTGCGGTTATTTGGCCGGTGGTTTGGTTAACTGTAACAACATTATTGTTGCTGGATGCCCAAGTGACGGTTTGGTCAGAGCCTGCCGGAAGTACTGTTACGTCGGGTGCGGACTGCATTGCGCCCAAAAGCAGGTTCGTGTTCACAGAGCCCAGCAATACGCCGGATGCAGCTGCGTCCTTCCAGGTGTCCTTGATTTTGGCAGGTGTGTCATTCCAGATAGAGGCTTTTTCTGTTTGTTCCATGTCTGCGTGGATGACATAGTAGAACGCGCCGTCCGGCTGCGAAATCAGCTTAACTTTTTCCATCAGCAGGGCGGTTTCTTCTGTGGGATGCAGGGGCTTGCTCCAATATGCCCAACCGGTGGCGGTGTCAAGCACCCAATGCCCGGAGGCGTCGGCGGGGTTCCAGTCGTCCAGAACTTGTGCGCTGCTGCCAAGTATCCACTGTATGTAATCGTGGAACGCGTTGATGCAGGTTTCCGGCGCGTTCACGTCCCATTTGTGCGTGGTGTAAAGGCATTCACCGTTGTTGTGTGTAGTGCTGCCTGTGGTGTAGTCCGCGTCTGTGGCGCGGTCAACACCCGGAACAAGGGACTTAGCCAGAGCGGAGTTCAAAGAGCCGCTAAGGGTAAGGAATTTGCCGTATTGACCATTGGGGTCCTTCGCCTTGCTCTTCAGATAGAAGTAATATTGGTCGTCGTGATAACCTTTAACCAGTTCAAAATCCGCCGCGAGGGGACGGAAATCACTGGTGAGCGAGTCGTCCACCAAATTGGCGTTTGCCCAGTTGGCGGGGTTTGCGCAATACGCCGCGAGAGCCGCCTGAAGAGCCGTCTTGGTTGCCGTGTCGTCAAGGTCATAGACGTTGGTGTTCAGCAGAACTGCCGGGTCAAGACGGAAGAAGCTGCCGTTACGGTCGATAACATAGCGGTTTTTAGAATATGTGTAGACCATGGGGGCGATCTCCATGTATTCCTTGAGCATTACTCGGACGTAGATGTCGCCGTATTTACCGGGGAATTGCTCTGTGCCGCCCATGTTTTTAACACTGATTTCTTTTTTGACGGGAGGGTTTTCGGTGTCCCAATCATCGGGGGTTTCGAAATCCTCGATGAGGTGTCCGGCGTGTTCAATGCCGCTTCCGGAGAGTTCGTTGGAAGCGTGCTGCTTTTGGATGAAAGCGGCGTAGCTTCCTCCCAAAAGCAGTGCTGCAACCAAAACTGCCGCCACAAGGCTGAATAGGCGCTTGTGTGTTCTTGCTTTGTTTTTCATTGTGTTTAACCTCCTGAGTATTAGAGTGATTTTATTTACACGGGCAGCGGAGCGCTCTGCTGCCCGAATAAAACAAAGGCTAAGTGCCGCTCCCTATGCGACTTGCAAGCTGCGCGGGCGGCGTTTGGGCAAGATTCCGTCCGCTTCTTCTCCGTGCTTTCCGGGCTTGACTGCGCCGCGCAGAAAGTAGGAGAAAAGCAGCAGCCCGCCGAAGAAGCTAAGCGACAGCACCGGGTGCTGCTTTACCGCGTCAAGCGCGCTGCCCGCTGCGGGGACGTGAACCTTCACCACCCCCAGCACATTGTGGCTTAACACAACGTCAAAATCCGGAGTGTCGTTCTCAATGCCCTTAGTTTCAAACGCCAATTCTCCGTCGTTTTCGTAGTTTTCCAGCACGCGGAGTATGCGGTGAGTAATAATGGTGTTGCTGTCCTTCATAAAGGAAATATCGTCGTTGGGCTTGAGCAGCGCCGGGTCAATTTTTTTGGCGATGACCAGCGAGCCCATGGGAATTTCGCTTTGCATACTGGTGGATGTGACGTTGAAAAAGGAATAGCCGGCGATGCTTTTGCTGCTGTTCATGCCGTACATTGCCGCCGCAAAAACGATTAACGCAAGCACCGAATAAAACAGAACGTCCAAAACCCCGACCTTAACTTTTTGGCGTTTGGTCAGCTCCGCGCTTTGCGCTTCCTCCCATGCTGCCGGGTAGATTTCCGGCATGTCGAAATTGAATTCAGGGATATCGCAGCTCTCGGTATTCGGAGTAAGCAGGTCTTCGGTGTATGCATCAAGGCAGTCAAAATCGAGCATAAACGGAAATGCGCCGTTTTGCAGCGTATATTGTATCGGCGATGTTTCGTGCTTTGGTTCACAGCTCTGCAGAAACTCTGTTTCGATTTGTTCCAATGTTTTCATTATTTTTCGCGTCCTTTCGCGGTTGTCCAAGCTCTTGCTTCATTTCCGGCTTAGCTTGCGAGGGAAAGTATAAGGCATGGTTCTGCACGAAGTTCAATAAATTTTTTGAAAACTTTTAATGTAAATTCTTTTAGCTAAGCCGCTTGCGGGGAAAAGCCCGCAGATTAACGGTTTTTGGCAAATTTTTGGCAAAAAATAAAGTTAGGCTCGCAACAATCACACCCAAAAATTGACTGTAAAAATCAGAAAAACCTTGATGCTGCTCCAAAGTTTTCGTCAATTTTTTTGTAAATTTACGGCAAAATCAGAATCGATTTTCAGCATTTTCGTTGAAATTTGTCACGCACAACTTAAAAACTTGCAAAATCTTTATTTCATGGTATATAATAACAAAACATAACATATCAGCACATACGGGGGGTAAGCAAATGAAAGTCGAAGAGTTGATGTCCATAAAAGATTTCTCGAATTTTACCGGGATGAAGCAAGACATCCTGCGCTACTATGACGATATCGGGCTGTTTTCACCATTGGCACGCGGAGATAACAATTACCGTTATTACGCTCCGATACAAATCATCACACTGAACATGATTGGCGTTATGCGCAACCTGGGCATACCGCTGAAGCAAATCCATGAGATGGCGGAGCACAGAACGCCGGAGAAGATACTCAATCTGTTTCGTGAACAGGAAATTGTGCTGGACGCGGAAATGCGCCGCCTGCAAAGGTCTTATTCGGTGATTCACAACATTTGCCAATTTCTGCAAGACGGAAAAATGGCGGACGAAAACAGCATTTCGGTGCACGAAATGCCGGAGCAGCGCCTCTCGCTGGGTCAGCTGAATAATTTTGGGTCAGAGAGCATGTTTTACAAGGCTTTTGTGGAAGCCTGCCGCGATTTTACAAAACGAAACATCAATTTGAACTACACCATCGGCGGCCTGTTTGACAGCTTTGCGGAGTTTTGTGAAAGTCCATCATTGCCGAACCGCTTTATTTCCATGGATCCATTCGGCAAGGACAGAAAAGCGGCAGGGGAATATATGGTTGCTTATACCCATGGTTTTTATGGCGATATGGGCGATGTGCCTCAGCGTATGGCGGATTATGCAAGCGAGCACTCCCTTAAGACCAAGGGTGCGCTGTATGCGATTTATCTGCACGACGAAATCAGCGTTAAAGACCCGGACCAATACTTAGCGCAGGTTTCCGTGCGCGTGGAACGCATCAAATAACAAAAAACGCCCGGAAGCTGTGGTGAACCAAAGCTTCCGGACGAACCGGGATTTTTAGGATAAAGGCATTGCACGCAAACGCTGATAAAATGCAACGCCTGCACAATCGCAGACACGGCGCTGTATAAGCCGGGCACGTCAGCTGGTATAATCTTCCAAAATGTGCCGCAGTTTTTCCTCACCGATTACGGAAATACCTGCCTTCAGCTGCTCCCTGTCGCCATCGGGCAGGGTGTCCACCGGGACTTCATAAAGAGCCCAAGGCGTAGCTTCGTCGTCACGGAAAACGGCGAGTTCCCCGGAATATTCGCGCAGTGTGTAGCGGATTTCGCCGGGCGGCTCACTCCGGGCGGGTGCGGAAAAGGCGGCATACGGCAAACAAAACGCGGTGAGCACTATCGCGGTGCGGCGTATCCAATCCCGAAGTGATGTTGAGCACATATTTCCCTCCAAGCACGGAGCAGCTATTCCCGATTATGTTCCCCCGCGCCGCCGCAAGTTATGCATCATCCGCAAAAAAACACAAACACCCCCCTGATGATAAAGGGAGTGCCTGTGCGTTTAGTGTACTTACACCAAGCCCTGAAGCCAGAGAGAAAACGCTTTCCAAGATGCTGCGAGATCCAGTCCGTCAATAACGATTTTCTCGTTAAGGAACTTCGTGACTGCCTCGATGAACAATTTAAGCCATTCCATGGATAATTCACTCCTTTCCGATAAAGATAAACAAGTTGCAAATCTTGCTGACTACATTATATCACAAGTTTCAGCCATAGTATTTCTTTTGCAGAAAATATGAAAAAAAATATTACATTTTGTGAACAAGGCGCTGAGCGGCGAAAAACAGTTGCAGTATTCCGCAATTTGTGGTATAGTATTGTGTCTGATTGATATTGGGGGAGCTATGAAAAAGTATCGCCGCACATTTATAGAGAAAATTTTTTGGGGCGCGTTCATCGCCGCGCTGCCGGTTGTTGTGCTGTTGCGCAGCCACCAGCTGGACAAGCTGCTTGAGCCCGGCGACGGCTTTTACGCTTCCCGTGATTGGAGCGTAACCGCGCTGAGCGTGCTCTCGGTGCTGTTTATCGCGGCATTCATGGGGCTGAGTTACTTTACGCGCAATGCCAAGCAAGCCGCCCTGCGCTACAGCCGCAAGCCGGTCAAGAGCCGCGCGACCGCGATTGTTTCCATCGCGCTGGCAGTCTGTCTGCTCTGGGACGTCAAGGTTTGCGTCAGCTTTTTGCTTGAGCACCTTGACGAAGTTGTGCTCGAAATTAACAAGAGCGACGCAAACAACCTCTTCACAGTTCTCATGAAAACAGGGCTTCTGCCGCGCCTGCTTGAGGCGGTAACGGCGTTCCCGGCGGCAATATTCGCGCTGGGTTTCGGAATCGTCCATTGGAGGGGCAAAAGCAGCTTCACAAAGCGGAGGCTTTTGCAGCTGTTTCTGCCGCTGTGGCTGGTTATGCGCACAATCTTCCGCTTTACGCACACTTTAAGCTTCCTCCGTGTATCGGAGCTGTTCTATGATCTGTTGGTGCTTGCGTTTCTATTGGTGTTTTTCATGGCGTTCACGCAGCTTCACAGCGGCGTAAACGAGAACGATAATGACTGGATGCTCCCTGCGTTCGGATTCCCCGCCGCGCTGTTTGCCCTGCTGTGCTTTGTCCCGCGTGTTCTGATGATTATACTTGGAAAGTCGGAAGATTTGACTGCGCCGGCGCCGGCAGACCCGATTGATCTTACGCTTGCGCTGTTTGTGCTGAGCATTTTGCGGGTGCGCGTGCGGGGACGGGTAATCAAGTAACGGCTGATGTGTGTTTGCAGCAATCGGCGGTATAAATAACAGCAAACAAAAAGGGAGCGACCATTTTAGCCGCTCCCTTTTTTCAACATCAATTCTGACGCAAACGCTCCAGCGTTTCCTCCGCCTTCAGCCTTGCAAAAAGCGCGGCGGGTTCGTTAAGCTGTGTGCCCGGAGCCATTCCGCCAAATGTGCTAAGCGAATCCAGCCCGCTTGCCCCCGCGTTGATTTGCCGCAGGATTTCCGCCGCCGTTGAGGGCATAAAGGGCTCAAGCAGCACGCCCAGGAATCGGCAGGTCTCTATCAGGTGATACAGCACGGTGCCCAAGCGCCCGCACAAAGCTTCGTCCTTGGCAAGAACCCACGGGGCGGTTTCATCCACATATTTGTTGGCTCGTTTAGCAAGGTTAAGCACCGTTTCACAGGCGTCCGCCAAACGGAACGAATCTATCGCGTTTTTCAGCGCGGGGAGGACGGCAAGCGCCGTTTCCTCCAGCTCTGCGTCCTGTGGCAAGAGTGTCTCCTCCGGCGCGGGCAGGACTCCGCCAAAATACTTGCCCACCATGGATATGCTGCGCTGAACAAGGTTGCCCAATACGTTTGCAAGGTCGGCGTTGTATCGCTCAACAACACGCTCCAGAGTGATTGAACCGTCCTGCGCATGGGGCATTTCCGCCAGAAGATACCAGCGCACGGCGTCGCGCCCCAGTACGTCCACAACGTCGTCCGCATAAATAACGTTGCCCTTGGATTTGCTCATTTTGTCCTCGCCAAACAGCATCCATGGGTGACCGAACACCTTGCGCGGCAGCTTTTCGCCAAGCGCCATCAGCAAAATGGGCCAATAGATTGTGTGGAAGCGCAGGATATCCTTGCCGATTACGTGGGCGTCCGCAGGCCAATACCTGTTGAACAGTTCGCTTTCGCTATCCGGTGAATACGCCAGTGCGGTGATGTAATTTGACAGCGCGTCAATCCACACATACACAATGTGCCCCTCGTCAAAATCCACAGGCACACCCCATGTGAACGATGTGCGCGAAACGCACAGATCCTGCAAGCCCGGCTTGAGGAAGTTGTTGACCATCTCACGTTTGCGGCTCTCGGGATAGATGAAGCCGGGGTTTTCCTCAATATAGCGCTCCAAGCGCTCCTGATATTTGCCAAGGCGCATGAAGTACGCTTCCTCTGCCTGGGGAGAAACCTCGCGTCCGCAGTCGGGGCATTTGCCGTCCGCCAACTGCGATTCGGTGAAGAAGCTCTCACACGGGACGCAATAAAGCCCCTCGTATTTATCCTTGTATATGTCGCCCTGTTCGTATAGCTTCTTGAAGATTTTTTGCACAGCGCGTTCGTGATAATCATCCGTGGTGCGGATGAATTTATCGTAAGACGCGCCCAACAAATCACAGATACGGCGGATTTCCCCGGCAATTTCGTCCACATATGCTTTTGGAGAAACTCCCGCTTCCTTGGCACAGGTTTCGATTTTCTGCCCGTGTTCGTCGGTGCCGGTCAGGAAGAATACATCGAAGCCCGCCATTCGCTTGAACCTGGCGATGGCGTCTGTCAGCACAATCTCGTAGCTGTTGCCGATGTGCGGCTTGCGGGAGGTGTAGGCAATGGCTGTGGTGATGTAAAATTTCTGCGGCATAAAAATTTCTCCTTTATAGTTCTCCGGCAGGCTTACTCCGCGTCAACGGTAAACGATGCGGCGTTGCCGGTGATGTTAATGACGGTTTCATTGCCCTTACGTTGGACATTTTTTTCGTAGTTATTTTTGAGTGTGCCGAAATTCAGCGTAGACGAGACCTTGTAGTTGCTCTGAATCGGCAGCTGAATTTTAACGGCGCATGCGGAAGCGGTTATTGTGATCGGCACAGCGGATTCTTCCACGATGAAGCCGCTGTCGCAGGCGTTGACGGAGGCTGTAAGCGACCCTGCAATCCCGCGCAGCTCCAGCTTGGCGGCGTTTGCGCTAAGGGTAATGCTGGACGCGTTGCCGCTATCGCCGTCGAATGCGCAGGCGTTAAAGTCCAGATTAAGGCTGCCCTTAAACTTTTCGGGCAGCGTAATGGTCAATACGCTTTGGCGCAGCGTTTTGCCTAAAGAGAACTCCAAGTTTTTCTGCTTAAGGCTAACTGTCGCCGTGCCGTTTGCACTTATAGCGGAAAATACGTTATTGGCAATGAAGTTTTTCTCGTTATATTCCGCCTGAACTATGATGTCACTACCGCCGGCGACGTTGAGTTTAACCTGCGCCGCGTTGACCTCCAGCGAGAGCGTTTCCACACCGCTCACGGGGATTACCTTAGTTTCGGTGATGAAGCCATCCTCGTTGCTGTAGCTGTCCTCAGCGGGCGGCGGAGGGGCCTCCTTGCCGATGAAGCCATAGAAGAATTCCTTGGCGTTATCCACGCCCTTGCCGATCGTCCACGCTCCGCGGACAATAAGCAGCAGCGCGGCGAGAATCAGCAGCACCGCCGCTATGCGTCTTGCAAGTTTCATGTTAACCTCCGTTATTCTGTTCAGTGAAAAGTTGTTCCTGCAAGGCAAAATTCTCTGCACGCCGCCTTGCTTCCTCGTTTGCGTCAAGTGAGTATACGCCCGCCGCGTTCCGTCGCAGAACACTGCCCTGCCGCGTGCCCGGCGGCAAGCCGCTCAGCGGAAAATCAACAAAGCCGCCGTCCTCGGTTTCCAGCACCGCAAGAGCGTCCTCTATGCGGTCAACGGCAAAAATCTCCGTGCCATTGTTAATTGTTATTTCTCCCATTGCGTCACCAACTCTTTGCCGTCCGTGGCAATGATGATTGTTCCCAATTGGTCCGTGCGATAAACCTGTGCGCCAACTGCGGAGAGTTTGCTCAGCGTCTCTGAGTGCGGATGCCCGTAGCTGTTGCCCTGACCGCAGGAAATTACCGCCGCCTTTGGGTTAACCGCCGCCAAAAAGTCCTTGCCGCTGCTGGTTTTGCTCCCATGGTGACCGACCTTTAGGACGTCCGCACGCAAAACTTTGCCGGACGCGAGCATTGCCGCTTCGCTCTTGCCCTCCGCGTCGCCCGTAAACAGGTACGCAATCTTGCCCAGTGTCACGCGGGCGACAACTGACATCTCGTTTGCGTCGTTATATTGCGCAAGCGGCGCGATGATTTCCATTTTCGCTTCGCCAATGGTGCAGCTCATGCCCGGCTCTGCGGCAATCACCTTTGCGCCGCTGTTTTTGACGGCCTCAAGCAGGCGCGTGTATATTTTTGTAGTCGGCGTGTTCTTTTCAGTTAAGCGCGGCATGATGACGTTTTTTGGCGGGTATGCGGCGATTATCTCCGGCAGTGAGCCGATGTGGTCGCTGTCCGGGTGAGTGGCGATAAGGTAATCGAGCTGCTTGACGTTGTGATTTTTGAGGTACGCCGTCACCTTTTTGTCATTTCCGGGTTTGCCGCCGTCTATCAGGACGTTTGCCTCGCCGGATTGAATCAGTGTGCAGTCGCCCTGACCAACGTCGATAAAATGCACGCGCAACGGAAGCTTATCCGTTTCGCCGCTGCGCAGACCGGCTTCCGTGAAGAGCGTATCCCAGCCGGGCACTCCGGGCAAGCCCAGCGACGGCAGCAGTGAGCCGACAATCAACACCGCCGCGATAATCAGCAGCGGAATAAGCCTTTTCTTTTGGCGTTTTGTCATGTGTGCTCCATTCCGGATGTCTAGATGTGCACTATCAACTCATTCGTCTAATATCGAACATGCCAACGCAAGCAAATCACCGCATGGAACCTTGCCTTGGCGCAGCTTCAGGCAGGTGAGCTCTCCCGCCCTTTTGCGGAACGCTTCCTTGAACGCTGCCGTCCTTGCCTTAACCTGCGAACGGTCTGTGCCGTGACGCAGACCGAGGATAAGCACTCCGCTTAACACCGCGCCGCAGGTGCCATGCCCGTCGCCAAGCCCATTGCCATAGCCGGCGGTCATTAGCTTTGCGGTGCCCTCCGCCAGACCGAATTCCTCACAATACGCACCCAGCACAGCCTGTGCGCAGTTACAACCTTCACCGCGCAGCCGCGCCGCGCGTTCAACGTGGGTTTCTTTCGGCATGAATGCTCCCGAATTCCAGATGTCAGACGTGAATATTGACGGCTGATCGGCGGGTTATCACGGCAGCAGCTTGCGGATAACGCTCTCGCAGTGAGCTTGATCCCAGATGACCGGCACAGGGTAGAGCGGGTTGCCCTCAAGCAGGGCGCGCTTGGCAATCAGCGGGATGTCCTCCTCGCGCAAATCGGCGATTTTTTCAGGGATGTTCATCCGTGCGTTCATTGCGCGTATTTCGGTGATGAATGCCTTGGCCTTTGTCTCTTCGTCTGCCGCGCCGCTAAGACCTGCAGCATCGTAAAGCCGCGCAAGGGGCGCATAGATTGCCGAGCTGTAGTCCTCCAGCACGTGCGGCAGGATAATGGCGTTTGCCAGCCCGTGGGGCGTGCCGTACATTCCGCCCATGTTGTGCGCGATTGAGTGCACATAACCCACATATGCCCGAGTGAACGCAAGCCCCGCCAAGTGTGACGCAAGCAGCATGTCGGCCCGCGCGGCGACGTTTTTGCCGTCCGTGAAGACGGTTTCTAAGTTGGCAAAAATTAGCTGCGCGGCTTCCTCCGCCCAGCGGATTGTGTCCTTCGTGTTCGATTGACCGATGTAGGCTTCCACTGCGTGGGTTAGCGCGTCCATGCCGGTTGTTGATGTGATGTGCGGCGGCAGACCGAGCGTCAGCTCCGGGTCAAGCACAGCCACACGCGGACGCAGCACAGGGTCGTTAACAGCGCCCTTTTCGTGTGTTGCGGGGTCGCTGACCACCGCCGCCACGGTGCATTCGCTCCCTGTGCCCGCCGTAGTTGGGATTGCGTAAAGCGGCGGGATTTTTTTCATGACCTTGAGTGTGCCGCGCATTTTCAGGATTGACTTGCCGGGTCTTGCAAGGCACGCGCCGATTCCCTTGGCGCAATCCATTGGCGAACCGCCGCCGAACGCAACAATGCCTTGGCAGCTTTCAGAGCGGTAGAGTGCCAGCCCCGCCTCAATGTTGCCGACGGTGGGGTTGGGCTGAACATCATCAAAAAGCACCGCACCGATTCCTCGTTCTCCAAAAGCTTCCAGCAGACCGTTATAAAGCCCAAGCCCGGTTAAACCCTTGTCCGTCACCAGCAGGACTTTTTTCAGCCCGTCCGCAGCAATGCGCTTCGGGAGCTCTTTAACGCTGCCCGCGCCCTCAATGCGCTCCGGCGGAGTCCAATCCAAAAACGCCACCGCCGCGCGCATAACCAACTGAAAAGTCCGGCACCAAATTTTGCTTGCCATAGTGTATACCACCCCAAACTAAAATTTACCGCTAAATTATAACACGCCCGGCACTTTTTTTCAATAGCGCAGCGCCGAACTTGACAACGCCGCGCTAAAAAGCTACAATATAGTCACAAGCTATTAAGGAGGTGGGCGGATGGTGCCGGAAGATTCCTCGCCGGATATCGTCATGATTACGGACGAAGACGGCTGCGAGTATATGTTTGAGGCCCTTGACCGCGTGAAAACCGACGATGGGCATTATGTGGCTCTCGCGCCGCTGTACGACAACGACGACGATGCGCCTGAGGACGATGAGTTCATTGTTTTGGAGGTTGAAGAAGAGAACGGCGAAACTTTCCTCACGCCAATAGAGGACGAAGCGCTGCTTGAAGAGCTGGGCACGCTCTTTGAGGAACGGCTGGCGGAAATCTATGGAGCTTTTGACGGCGATGATGAAGAGAATGACGGCGGCGATGAAGACGACGAGATGTGAAGACAGGTTCTGAAGATAAAAATTATCCTGCCTTGTGCGATAAGCATAGCACGTTATAACCCAACACTCTTTAAAAAGGGAGCTTGACTCCGGCGGCGGACTGCAGACCTCCCGGCTTTGCCGGACGAAGGGAGCGCGAAACCGCAGGGCGGGCACCCGCCTGACACTTTGTTGGCAGGTTATAAGAGGCTATGTCCGGCTTGGCGGGATTTTTTGGAACAACATTCGTGCGCCATATACCGGCGCGCGGCTTAGTTGAAGCAGAACGCGGTGCCGAATTTTTCGCAAGGAGACTATATGCGGTCGGTTCTTGCCGAACCTGTTTGGGGGCTTTTGCCGCTGGCGGACGGGTTTGCCTACATCAAGTATGAACCCTACCGGGAAGGCAGGGTGCTTGCTTCTTTTTGGCATTTCAGCACAAGCAGCGGGCTGGCAATTCAAATCCCGCAGGACGTATACTTCAAGCATAAATTCGGCGAAAGCTTTGGCGCAGTCCTCCCGCAGCTTGACCCGGCTGTGCGGTTAAGCTGCCAAGCAGCCGTTGGTGATGATGCCAAGCTGATGGTTCTCTCTCCGCAAACCGGCGACTTCTGTCTTTTCGATTCTTACGGCAAGCTGCGTCAGCAAGGCGCGTTGCTATATAACGGCGCGGCTATCATATCGCCGGTGTTTGCCGGCGGTTCTTGGTGGGGCATTTGCCCGGAGAAAAACGCCGTACTGCGCATTCAGTCCGCCGATTGGACCTGGGATTTTGCCGCCGGCGGTGAGGGCAAGCCGGATTTTCCGGAGCCGCTTCACCTTAGCGCGTACCGCAGCAGGGAGGGCGGCACGAGGCTTTATGTCTGCTGCAAGGGCAGCGACTCTGTCCGATCGCTTAACCCCGATAAGCAAAATCTGTTTATCCGCGATTTTTGCAGCCTGCCGGGCTATCAGCCCCTGCGCTATTTCCGCGCGGCAAAGCAGCATTTTGTGCTTGTGCCGGACGGCGTTTGGGTGCTTTGAGATTTTAGATGTGCGCTTGCAATATTTGCCGCTGATATAGTATAATATAACACGCAGTTAGCGGGGCGGTTATGCAAGACAACAAAAATGAACCGCACCCACAAGGATAGCGGTTATTTCACAGCCTAAGTTTTGGTTGGGCGAACCGTTAGCTCTGCCACTGTCTATATTATATGCCGATTCATCCATTTTGTCAACCCCAAAATTTATTCCGCAAAACAGCAACGGGAGAACGCAATGAACTTCACAAAAATGCAGGGCGCGGGCAACGATTACATCTACGTCAACGGCTTTGAAGAGCACATTGCCGACCCCGCAAAGGCGGCAATCCAAGTCAGCGACAGGCACTTTGGAATCGGCGCGGACGGGCTGATTATCATCCTGCCAAGCAGCGCTGCGGATTTCCGCATGGCAATGTATAACGCCGACGGCTCTCAGGGCAAAATGTGCGGCAACGGCACGCGCTGCATCGCCCGCTATGTCTACGAACTCGGCTTGACGGACAAAACCGAAATTACGCTCGAAACCCTCGGCGGAATCAAGACCATAAAAATCAACACGAACGCGGACGGTGTGTTCAGCTCCGCAACAGTGAACATGGGCGCGCCGATCTTTACGCCCCGTGACATTCCTGCCGATTTTCCCGGCGATAGCGCAGTGAATGTTCCGCTGAGCGTTGACGGCAAAGACTGGCGCGTCACGGCGGTGAGCATGGGCAATCCGCATTGCGTCACGTTTTTAGGCGAGAGTCCCGCCGGGTTGGATTTGCCCCGTATCGGTCCCGCGTTCGAGAATCACGCCGCATTCCCGGAGCAGGTTAACACGGAGTTTTGCTTTGTGCATTCGCCAATGCTGCTGGAAATGCGCGTCTGGGAGCGCGGCAGCGGCGAGACGCTGGCTTGCGGTACAGGCGCGTGCGCAACGGCCGCCGCCGCAATCGAGCTTGGGCACTGCCAAATGGATACGGACATTACACTGCGGCTGCGCGGCGGCGATTTGCTTGTTCGCCGCTCTTCTGCAGACGGCTGCGTATACATGACAGGTCCTGCAGAGTTTGTTTGCAAAGGCTGCATAGATCTTAACCCTTAGATTGTTTTGACGTGCAAAATCTAATATCAGGGAGAGGGGAGGAGAGCGCAATGCTGCTGAAAAACGCCACAATAATGTGCGATGATTTTGTGCCGCGCCGCATGGATTTGCGCACAGACGGCGCGAGAGTCACCGAACTTGCCGAACATATTGACGGCGACGGAGCAGACTTGAGCGGGCTGTGGATCCTGCCGGGGATGGTGGATATTCACGTGCACGGCATTTGCGGCGCGGATTTTTGCGACGGAACACACGCCGCGCTTAAAACAATATCACGCGCGCTGGCAAGCCATGGCGTTACTGCGTTCTGCCCCACATCAATGACTTTGCCGGAGGAGGTGCCGGCAAAGGCTTTCGCACTCTGCGGGCATTACATGGGCAAGGAGGACGGCGCGGCGGTGCTTGGCGTGCGCATGGAGGGTCCGTTCCTCTCTGCAAAGAAAAAAGGTGCACAGGACGCCGCATATTTGCGCCTGCCAAGCTTTGAGGAGTTCAGCCGCCTGAATGCGCTCTGCCCAATCAGTATTGTTGATTGCGCACCCGAGCTGCCCGGCGCGTTCGATTTTGCACGTAAGGCGGCACAGCAGTGCAAGGTATCCATTGGGCACAGCGCCGCGGACTACGAAACTGCCGCCGCCGCGCTGGAAAACGGCTTCTCCCACGCAACGCATATGTTCAACGCCATGGAGCCTGTCAGTGCCCGCTCGCCCGGCGTGCCAACCGCAATCTGCGGCAGCAAAACCGCCACGGCGGAGCTAATCTGCGACGGTTTCCACGTCCACCCCGCGTTGCTGCGTCAGGCGCACAGGCTGTTGGGCAGGGACCGCTTTATCGCAATCAGCGACGCAATGAGGGCGGCGGATATGCCCGACGGAGAATACACCTTGGGCGGTCAAACCGTAACTGTTGCGCAGGGCAAGGCACATCTTGCCGATGGCTCTATTGCGGGGGGAACGGGCAATCTTTTCGGCGAGCTGCAAGTTTTGCTCCGCGCCGGCATATCATTAGAAGACGCGGTTCGCGCGTGCACAATCAATCCGTCGCGGGCGGTTGGGGCGGAAGCGGAGATAGGATCCGTTGCCGCGGGCAAGCGGGCGGATTTGCTGATTACGGACGAGAAGCTAAGCCGTGTGCACGGTGTCTATCTGCGCGGGCAGAAATTTGTTGCATAAAGGATAATGATGTTTGACGCGTTTATTTTTGATTTTGACCTGACTCTTGCCGACACCGGCGAGGGCATTGTGATGTGCTGCAACCATGCCCTTGTTAAGATGGGATATCCACCCGCACTGCCGGGGGACGTGCTTGCGTGCGTGGGCAAAACCGTGGAGGAAACCTATGCAATCCTCACGGGCGACGATGAGCACGGAGCGGCGATTAATTTCCACGAGCATTGGCGCGAGAAAGCGGACGAAGTGGGCAACAAGGGCACGCGGCTTTTTCCGGACACAATCGAATCCCTCAAGCGGCTAAAGGCTGCAGGCAAAAAAACAGCGATAGTCTCCAACAAAACCACACACCGAATTGAGTCCGTTCTGCGGGAGTTTGGAGCAGCGGAATGGGTAGACTTAGTTTTGGGTATTGAAGCTTACGCCGCGCCGAAGCCCGCTCCGGACGGAGTGTGGCTGGCGCTGAAAAAGCTTGGCGTGCCGCGCGGGCGTGCCCTATATATCGGCGATAGCTTTGTTGATATGCAAACAGCCGCTGCGGCGGGCGTTGCGTTCGCAGGAGTGACTACGGGGACGACTGCCTCGGCAACTTTCCGTGCGACGGGGATAGACAGCGTGTTTCCAAGTCTTGCGGCTATTGTTGATGCGTTAGGATAGGATAATTATGGCAAAGAAGTCAAAAGCAAAGGACGCGATTCGCGTTATCATTGTGTTCCTGCTGTTGGGCGTGTGTGCCTTCAGCGGGTGGAAGGTCTATGAGGGCTGGAGCGAATACCGCAGGGGAGACAAAGAAAAAGACCGCCTTGAGCAATATGAGCCGGAAACTAAACCCAACGACGACGATGCCGAGAACAAAAGCGTCGCGGAGCTGATTGCCCGCTACCCGGACGTGGTGGGCTGGCTGAAGCTGGAAGACAGCGTTATAAGCTATCCGTTTGTGCAGACGGCGAACAATGACGACTACCTGCACCGCACGTTGGAGGGTGAAAAGCTTTCCGCCGGAACGCTCTTTTTGGATTACCGCAGCAACGCGGATTTTTCCGACTTCAACAGCGTGATTTATGGTCACCTTATGCAAAACGGCAGCATGTTCGGTACGCTGAAAGAATTCGCGAACCAAAAAGCTTTCTGGGATTCCCACAAGCGCGGTTGGATATATCTGCCAAGCCGCACTCTGGAGCTTGAGTTCTTCGCGATAATCACCGTTTATGAGAGCGACAGAGTAATCTATGGCGTTTCATATCCGGACAAAACGTCCAAAGAAAATTTTTTGGCGCACGTAAAACAAACCGCCAACCGCTGGCGGGATATCGGCGTTTCTGCCGGCGACAGCTTTGTGTGTCTTTCCACCTGCACCAGCGCAACCAGCTCTTACCGCTATGTGCTGGTGGGAAAAATCAATTAATTGCTGAACCTGAATTTTATGTAGCTATTCATTGTTAATTGCCCGGTTGCCTAACAAGCTCCCGGCAAAATATTGCGCCGGCAGCGGCGGCGTTCAGGCTCTCGGCCCGCCCGGCCATGGGGATCGTTACGCGCTTTTGGCATGCGGCGATTGTCTGCGCGGTCAGCCCGCTGCCCTCGTTGCCGATTGCAACCATCGCTGAGCCGGAAAACGCCCCGCTGACATCCTCCGCGTCCGTGTCCTGCACGGCGGCAAAGGTGGATACCCCGTTTTCTGCGGCTTCGCGCAGGAGAGACGGCAGATTATCCGTGTGCCAAATCGGCAGACGGAACTGTGCGCCCATGCCCGCCCGCAACACCTTTGGGCTATAAACGTCGCCGCAGCCGCTGTGGATTACGCCGCGCAGACCAAACGCTTCCGCCGTGCGTAAAAGCGTACCCGTATTGCCCGGGTCGCGGACATTTTCCAGCGCAAGGTATCCGGCGTTTGCGCACCAATCCAACGGTTTTACGAGGCGCTGTATACATATGCCAAATACGCCTTGTGTTGATTTAGTGTCCGAAAGCGCGTCGGCGACGTGCTCCGCGATCACAAAAACCGTTTCCGCGCTGTTGACGGCTTTATGCAGCAGTTCGGCATATTTTGCCATGGCAGATTCTGTAATAAACAGCTCGCGGATTGCAATGGAGCTTGCCGCCGCGTCCGCAACAAGCCGTGCGCCCTCCAAAAACAGGCAAGAGCGCTCTCGCCGCTGAGCTGCGTTTTCCCGCAGACGCACAGCGTTTTTAATGTGCTCATTCGTGCGGCCGGTGATTGATTGCAAGGGTTTTCCAGACATGAAAGCCCTCCTGTCGGGCAAAGTATTGTGTAGAAGGGGGGCGGCGAATTTGGGCGAAAAACGGCGTATTCGAAATATAACGGCAGTATTGTTGTTTGCGGTGCCGCTGTTTTTATTGTGTGTTTTTTTGGCAAAGGCCGCCGCGCTGGGTGAATCCGGTCAAGAGGTGCGGTGTGTGCAAGAACGCCTGGCTGTGCTGGGATATTTTGACAGCAAGGCGGACGGCCTGTTTTCACCGGAGCTTGCGGGTGCGGTGCGCTCATTCCAGTCCGCGCAAGGGCTGCCGTCAAGCGGCAAGGTCGATAGCCGCACGCTTGGAGCTCTTTTTGAGGAAATGCCGCCTGAGGATACAGCACAAAAGCTATTGGCGAAATATATTGCCGCCAAGAGCGCCGGCAAGCCGTATTGGGAACAAGTGGCGTGCGGCGCCGCACTGTTGGATAGGCTGCAAAGTCCGGAGAGCCCCAACACGCTGGCGGGTTTGATAATGCGGGAAGCGGATGCGGCGCGGTTCCTGCTGCGCACAGTCCCGGACGGCACAGCGCGTCAAGCGGCGGCGGACTGCCTTAATGGCAGACGATAAGACTTTATCAATTAACAATTAGCAGTTAGCGGATGGTTCGCAATTTATCCTCTGTTATTAATTATTAATTATCCTAGCGACGCCGCTGTCACGCGCAGCCTTGGCGACTGCCGCAGCAACCGTCGGACCCACGCGCTCATCAAAGGCGTGCGGCAGTATGAACTCCGGGCTGAGGTCGCTGTCGGCAACAAGCCCCGCAAGGGCATAGGCTGCGGCAATCTTCATCTCCTCGTTGATATCGCTTGCGCGGACGTCCAGCGCACCGCGAAAAATCCCCGGGAACGCCAGCACATTGTTGATCTGGTTAGGGAAGTCGCTGCGCCCCGTGCCCACAACAGCCGCGCCCGCCGCCAGCGCAAGGTCCGGCATGATTTCCGGCGTGGGGTTGCTCATTGCCATAACAAGCGCGCCCGGATTCATGGAGCGAACCATATCCTGCGAAACAATTCCCGGTGAGGAAACGCCGATAAACACGTCCGCAGCAACGAGCGAATCCGCCAAAGAACCTGAGCGTCCGCTGTGATTTGTGAACTCGGTCAGCTCCTGCTTGGCGGGGTTGTCGGCGCTTTCCTTGTTGATAATCCCGTGGCGGTCAACCATAAGCAGATCACGGACGCCGACGGAATACAGCAGCTTGGCAATGGCGACGCCTGCCGAACCCGCGCCGCAGATTGTAACAACGGAGTCCTTCAGGTTTTTGCCGACGATTTTCATGGCGTTCGTCACTGCCGCAAGAACGACTACCGCAGTGCCGTGCTGATCGTCATGAAAGATGGGAATATCTGTTTTTGCCTTTAGCTTCCGTTCAATCTCGAAGCAGCGCGGCGCGGCAATATCCTCCAGATTCACGCCGCCGAACGAACCTGCAAGCAAGGCGATGCAGTCAACAATTTCGTCAACATTTTTGCTGCGCACGCACAGCGGGATTGCGTCTACGCCGCCGAACGCCTTAAAGAGCACGCATTTGCCCTCCATAACAGGCATTCCCGCCTCGGGACCGATATCTCCTAGACCAAGCACCGCCGTGCCGTCCGTGACGACTGCCACGGTGTTCCAGCGGCGAGTTAGTGCATAGCTCAGGTCAGGGTCGCGCTGAATTTCCAGGCAGGGCTGCGCTACGCCGGGGGTATACGCAAGCGATAGCTCCTCTTTGTTGGAAACGGTGGCGCGCGGTGTGAGCTCCAGCTTGCCCTTCCATTCGTAGTGCAGGCGCAGTGATTCCTTTGCGTAATCCATGGTGTTACTCCCTTTCTTGTGTACGGCTATTTCTTGCGGAAAGTATACCACAAAAACGGGGTGTTGCGCAAGGGCGGTTTGCGTTACCCTTCCGCGAAACGCATGAATATGCTTTTTCAACCGCTTTGCAGCACGCCCGAAACCTACGGCCGGTTAAAACCCATTCTTACTTAATGACCGCTCCCGCAAAAGTGCAGCTAAGCCGGCGGGAATCCCAAAATATGGGCGGCGCACAATCGGCAGAAAACAAGATATTTGCGGCAAAATTCCTTGTAACTTGCCGCTTATTGTGGTATACTTAGCTTATAAAAAATTCAGGAGATAACTCCATGCCTAACACTGCTCTTGCCGCCGCGCTGTTTCCAAACTCTCTGCCAACGCCGGAGGAATTGGAAGCGCGTTATCCTGCCAGAAATTTGCCCGAGGGAGCACGTGTCACACGCTTTGCGCCAAGCCCCACCGGCTTTTTGCATATCGGCAGCCTATACACCGCGTTTGTCAATCAACTGACAGCAAGGGTAACCGGCGGCGTGTTTTTCCTGCGCGTTGAGGACACCGACAAAAAGCGCGAGGTGGAGGGCGGCGTAGGCTCACTGCTCAAAAGCCTTGCGGCGTTCGGGATTGTGCCCGACGAGGGGCAAGCAATGGGTGCGGAAACGGGTGCCTACGGTCCGTATACCCAAAGCCGCCGCCGCGATATTTACCAAGCGTTCGCCAAGGATTTGCTGCTGCGCGGTTTGGCGTACCCGTGCTTTTGCACTGAGGACGAGCTATCAGACCTGCGCGAAGAGCAGGAGCATGAGGGAGCCGTCCAAAAGGGCTACTGGGGAAAATGGGCGCGCTGCCGTGATTTGCCGGCTGACGAGGCAATACGGCGCGCCGCAAACGGCGAAGCGTGGGTGCTGCGTTTGCGTTCGTCAGGCGTTGCTGACAAGCGCATAGCCTTTACAGATGAGGTCCGCGGCAAAATTGAGATGCCGGAGAATATGCTCGACGCCGTTCTGCTCAAAACGGACGGCGTGCCCACATATCACTTTGCCCACGCCGTGGACGACCACCTTATGCGCACAACACACGTCATCCGCTCTGAGGAGTGGCTTGCGTCTGTACCTCTGCATCTGCAGCTTTTCAGCGCCTGCGGGTTCAAGGCACCAAAATACGCTCACATTTCCGCGCTGATGAAGCAGGAAGACGGAAATAAACGGAAGCTCTCCAAGCGCAAGGACCCGGAAGCGGCGGTCAGCTGGTTCACGCGGCAGGGCTACCCTTCATACGCGGTATTGGAATACCTGATGTGCCTAATCAGCTCGCAGTTTGAAGATTGGCGCAGGGCAAACCCCGCAGCTCTGCATGAAGCGTTCCCGTTCACGCTGAAGAAAATGAGCGCGTCAGGTGCGTTATTTGACCCGGTCAAGCTGATTGACGTCAGCAAGGGCGTGATTGCGCCAATGCCGGGCGCGGAATTGGCGGCTCGTGCGGGCGATTGGGCACGCGAGTTTGACCGGCAGCTTGCGGATATACTCGCGGCGCGGCCCGGATATCTGGCGCAAATACTTGCGATTGACCGCGACGGAGCAAAGAAGCCGCGGAAGGATATCAGCCGCTATGGCGAGGTGCGGGAGTATGCGTCATATTTTTTCGATGAGCTGTTTACGCCTGAGCTCCCGCTGCCTGACAGCGTAACAAACGCAGACGCGGCGGCAATTCTTGGTGAGTATGATTACTCCGCTGAGGACGGCAAGGACGCGTGGTTTGGGCGCATACGCGATTTAGCCGTCCGCCTTGGCTATGCCGCGGCGCCGCGTGAATACAAAGAAACCCCTGCGGCTTTTAAGGGTCATGTGGGCGATGTTTCGGCGGTTATCCGCGCGGCGGTAACGGGGCGGCTGAATACGCCGGACTTGTGGAGCATCTGCCGCGTGCTGGGAGAAGAACGTGTGCGCGCGCGGATTGCTTTGGCGGCGGCGCGGTTGGTGTAAAGGCTTATGCCTTAACAGAAATCCTGCACGAATTTGTTGTATCCGAGCGGAAAAGAGGGGGGACTCAGCATGAGAAAAACCATTCCACCGCTGCTGGTTATTCTGCTTTTGCTGAGTGCCGGATGCGTGCGGGATTTATCTCCGACCCTGCCGGCGGAGCTCGGCGCCGCCTCAATAACTGCGGAACAGACTGCCGCATCAACCGCCGCAAAGCCGACCGCTGTTCCCGGCACAACTGCGGTGCAGGAGCTTCGTCTGCCCATTTTGATGTATCATCAGCTCACCACAAAGCCGGAGCGCACACATGAGCTTTGCATTACGTTGGAGCTTTTTAAGCAGGATTTGGACGAAATCGAGAAAAAGGGCTATACTCCGGTCAGCATGGCGCAGGTTATTGACTTCTGCGAGCAGGGAAAGCCGCTGCCGCCCAAGCCCATTGTTCTGAGCTTTGACGATGGCTACGAGAGCTTTTATGTTTATGCCTACCCTCTTTTGAAAGAGCGTAAGATGCACGCAACACTGGCGGTTATCGGCTGGGTAGCGGACCGCTTCAGCAAGGTGAGCGACCACCGCCTGAAGTATTCCTGCTGCACATGGGAGCAGCTGCGGGAGATGGCGGAGGACGGCACGGCGGAGGTTCTGAGCCACTCTTGGGATTTGCACACCATGGAAAAGGGGCGCAACGGCGCTGCACAGAAAAAAGGCGAGAGCATAGAGGATTACCGAGCGGCGCTTGCTGAAGATATGGAGTATATGCACAAGGCGTTTGAGCGCGCCAAGCTGCCGGATGTTCCTGTGTTTGTTTACCCTTATGGGGCGTTCAGCCCCGACAGCGCGGAGATTTTGCGCTCCTTGGGAATCCGCGCGGCGTTTCAGTGCGACAGCCGTGTGAATATCCTGCGCGCGGGCGACACAGACGCGCTTATGCGATTGGGACGCTTCAACCGTCCGCCCGGCAAGCCGCTGCCGATTGAATAATAGCTTGCGCCCGGCGCAGTAATGTGGTAAAATAATACCGCGCAATTTCGGCAAAGCCGTAAGGTTCTGCTTTGCGGCTTGTTCGCGGACGGTTTGCACGAGCTCCTGTCCTTTGGGAAAGGAAGCAGATACCATGGATATACCTAAGCCTTGCGTTATAATGCGGCGTTAAGCGATTTTTCAAGTCCTGCGGAATCACAAACATTAAGGAGCACCCCATGTCCATTCCGGCGGAAAACATCAGCGCTCTGACCGATAACTTCATCACCGGATTCATTGATGAGGATTTGGCAAACGGCGTGGCTTCGCGCGTTCAAACCCGATTCCCGCCGGAACCGAACGGCTACCTGCACATCGGGCACGCCAAGGCAATCGCAATCAATTTCACAATTGCACAAAAATACAACGCTGTCTGCAATCTGCGCATGGACGACACCAATCCCGCCAAGGAGGACGAGGAGTACATTGACGCAATCCGGGAGGATATCCGCTGGCTTGGCTTTGACTGGAACGAGATGTACTATGCCTCAAGCTATTTCGACTTTCTGTTCGAGTGCGCCGTGAAGCTCATAAACAAGGGTCTGGCTTATGTGGACGAGCTTTCCGCTGAGGAGATCCGCGCCTACCGCGGCACGCTCACCGAGCCGGGCAAAAACTCACCGTGGCGCGATCGCGGCATTGCGGAGAACCTTGACCTGTTTTTGCGCATGGAGAAGGGCGAATTCCCCGACGGCAGCAAGGT
>JAITOD010000042.1 GCA_031290105.1 Oscillospiraceae bacterium | reverse complement strand
GTGGCTACAACGCCGGAACAGGTGCGCCCTGCCAACCGCTTCATCGCCCGGACGGTCAGCGCGCAGCGTCTTCTTCCGGATACTGCCTGGTGGGGGTATGGGACGCTGCACCCGGACTGTACGGACATCCCCGCGCTTGTGGACGAAATTATCGCGCAGGGGTTGGTGGGGGTCAAGCTTCACGGCGATTTTCAAAAGTTCATGATCGATTCGCCCGCCGCAATGAAAATCTATGAGGTGATTGAGGGGCGGCTGCCGTTGCTGCTCCACAGCGGAGACTACCGTACGGAATACACCAAACCGGAGCGTGTGGCAAACATCGCGCGCGCGTTCCCCAAGCTGGACATTATCGCGGCGCATTTTGGCGGCTGGAGCGAGTGGGGATCCCATGCGCTGGAGCTGGCGGAGCTGGGCGTTTACATCGACACCTGCTCGTCGCTCTACGCAATCAAGCCGCGTTTTGCCAAGCTGCTGATTGATACCTACGGCGCGGATCGGGTCTTCTTCGGCACGGATTATCCAATGTGGCGGGCAAAAAAAGAGCTGGAATACATTAGCCTTTTGCCGCTGAGCGACTCTGAGCGCGACGGCATTTTGGGCGGCAATTTCCTGCGCTTCATCAGCAAATACGAGCGCAATTATCGCAATTAATAATCACGGCAAGATGATTTTAATTGCCCTGCTATGAAAACAAGCATAGCCCGGTTTCCGTTGCGTAGCGAAAAGCAAGGGGGAAAGTGTGTGTTTGTGGGCTTAAATTAACATTGCGGTTAACAGTGCGGTAACATGCACGGTTAACCGCAATGCATATATTATATCAAGACGATTTTAATGCTCCTGCTATGAAAACGAGCATAGCCCGGTTTCCGCCGCGTAGTGAGCAAACTTTTGATGAACTTTATGCCTATTAAAAGTTAAAATGCTGTAACAATGAACAATTAACGAGGGCTTGGCGTGCGCGTTTGACTACTAACCCGCAAATGTGCTATAATTAACGGCGAATAATTAACAATGAACAAAAAACAATTGTGCGCTGTTAATTGTTAATCGCTAATTGTTAATTGGAGACGTTGTGGAACAGAAAATCACATCCTTGCGCGAACAATTCACACTCGCGCTGAATAACGCCGCTTCTGCCGCCGCGCTGGAGGCTTTGCGCGTGGAATATCTTGGCAAAAAAGGTCTGCTGGCGGAGCTGATGCAGTCGCTGCGCACGCTCTCGGGCGATGAAAAAAAACAGGCGGGGCAGCTGATCAATACCCTAAAAAACGAGGTGGACGGGCTTGTTCGCGCAGCGGCGGAAACTCTGCAAAAAGAGGAGCAGAAACGCCAAATCAACAGCGCAAAACGCTATGATGTGACATTGCCCGAACGCACTGAGCACGGCTCATATCACCCAATCTCGCTGGTTCAGCGTGAGGTGGAGCGCATTTTTGTTACGATGGGTTTTACGGTGGAGGAATACCCGGAAGTTGTGGATGATTATCACTGCTTCGAGGCTCTCAACATACCCAAACACCACCCCGCGCGTGATATGCAGGACACATATTACCTCAGCAACGGACAGTTGCTCAAGACGCACACTTCCGCCGCACAGAACGCAATTATGCGCAAATATGGCGCACCGCTGCGGGTGATTTTCCCCGGCCGCTGCTTCCGCAATGAATCCACCGACGCATGCCATGAAAACACATTTTTCCAGATGGAAGGCATTATGATTGACCGCGATATTTCAATCGCCAACCTGATTTACTTCATGAAAACAATGCTTTCTGAGGTCTTCCAGCGGGACGTGAAGGTGCGGCTGCGTCCGGGCTTTTTCCCGTTTGTTGAGCCGGGCTTTGAGCTGGATATTTCCTGCCTGAACTGCGGCGGCGTGGGCTGCCCCTCCTGCAAAAACAGCGGTTGGCTGGAGCTGTGCCCCTGCGGCATGATTCATCCGCGCGTGCTGGAGATGGGCGGCATTGATCCGGACGAATACACGGGTTTTGCGTTCGGTTTGGGCTTGACGCGCCTTGCCATGATGCGCTACGGAGTGAAGGATATTCGCGACTTTAACAGCGGCAACCTCAAAGCTCTTGCGCAATTTACACAATAAACAACTAGAACAATTAACAATTAACGGAGAAAAAATATGCTGGTATCAATGAACTGGGTCCGCGATTTTGTTAACCTTGATGGGCTGGATTTGGACGACCTAATCCGCCGCTTCACGCTCTCCACTGCCGAGGTGGAGGACGTTATTCGCTACGGTGAGGGCACGCGGGGGATCGTTGCCGCACAGATTTTGAGTGTGCAGAAGCACCCCGAGTCACGCAAGCTACACCTGCTCAAGGTGGATAAAGGCGACGCAGTTGTGGACGTTGTTTGCGGCGCGCCAAACGTCCGCGAGGGCATGAGAGTGGCGTTTGCTCCGGCGGGCAGCAGCGTTGGCGGGCATGATATCGGCGTGGCGCAGCTGGCGGGTCATAAATCCAACGGAATGTGCTGCTCCGAGGCAGAACTTGGCTTGAGCGACGAGAATGATGGCATTCTGGACCTGGATTTCGACGGCGCACTCGGCACTCCGCTGGAAAACATTGCCGAGCTGAGCGACACCGTGTTTGAGCTGGACAACAAATCACTAACCAATCGCCCGGATTTGTGGGGAATTTATGGCATTGCACGCGAGTTTGCGGCACTTGCCGGGCGTGAGTTGCAGCCAATCGATCGGGCGAATTTGGCGGATTATAACGATCTGCCAGGAGTAAAAATCACGCTGGAAAGCCCGCTGTGTCAACGTTACAGCGCACTCAAGGTGGAGGGAATCAGCGTGAGCCAAAGCCCGCTGAACATGCGCACCCGCCTTTCACGCTGCGGCATGCGCGGCATCAATTTGCTGGCAGATTTAACCAATTACCTTATGCTGGAGATGGGGCAGCCCATGCACGCATTTGACCAACGGCGGGTATCGGCGGTGCGCGTCAAGACCTTCGACGCGCCGTTCACTTTCCAAACATTGGATGGGCAGGAGCGCAATATTTACACCGACACGCTGATGATATGCGCTGAAACAACGAGCAACGACACTGCGCGACCTGTTGCAATTGCAGGGATTATGGGTGGTTTGGATTCGGAAATTAAGGACGACACGGACAGCCTGCTGCTGGAAAGCGCAACTTTTGACCCGGTGAGCAGCCGCAAAAGTTCGTCGCGGTTGGGTTTGCGCACGGACGCCTCTGCACGCTACGAAAAGGCGCTCGACCCGGAAATGACAGTGAACGCAATCGCCCGTTTTCTCAAGCTTTTGCAGGCGATTGACCCGGGCGTTCGCGTCAGTAGCCGCCTTTCTGACGCACGCAATTTTGCATACCCGCCACTCACACTCACGCTGGAAAAACACTTCATCAACCGCTACACGGGCATTCCGATAGACGACTCGCAGATTCTAAAAATACTCACATCACTGGGATTTGGCGTGATACAAAGCGGCGAAACTTTCACCGTGCAGGTGCCCTCGTGGCGTGCGACGAAAGATGTCACAATACCCGCCGACCTCATTGAAGAAATCACGCGTGTTTATGGCTACGACAACTTCGAAATCCACTCCACGCGCTCCGTGCTTTACCCCGTGCGGGAAGATATTGGCAAGACGCAGGACACCATTGCACGCGATTTTCTGGTTGCCCGCGCAAATTTGCACGAGGTGCATTCATACCTGTGGTGCGATAAGGAAAAATTTGCCGCATTGGGCCTGGATGTGGAGGAAAATATCCGTCTGATCAACTCTGTCAACCCGAATCACGAGGTTTTGCGCGGTTCAATGGTGCCGACCCTGCTCTCGTTTTTGCAGGAAAACCGCGGTTATGCGGGCGATTTTGGCGTCTTTGAGATTGGGCGCGTCATTGCGGGCACGGACGAAGACGGGCTTTGCCGCGAGCGCAAGACCTTGGGAATCGCGCTCTTCAGCCGCGACGCAGACGAGGAGACGCTCTTCTTCCGCCTGCGCGACCGGCTCAGCGACCTGCTGCTGGAGATCAAACGTCTGCGCCCGGTGTTCCTCAAGGAGGAGCCAACGCACGCTTGGCAGCACCCGGTCAACACGTTCGGCGTGATTTTAAGCAACATACGCGTTGGAACTTTTGGCACCCTGCACCCTGCCAATGCTCGCAAGATCGACAAAAAAGCTGCGATTGTCTTCGCGGAAATTGATATGCACACGCTGGCGGAGCTTGCCGCCGCGCCCATCAAATACCGCGAGCCGTCAAAATACCCGGGCATTGACGTGGACCTGTCGTTTGTCCTCGGTTCCGGCGGCATTTTCGCGCAGATTGCGGACGCGATTGCCGCGCTTGGTTGCGATTTGCTCAGCGCCTACAGCCTTGCGGACGTTTTTGAGCCGGACGATGGCAAAACCAGCGTGACCGTACGGCTCTCATTTGCGTCCAACGAGAAAACGCTTGCCCGCGCGGAAATCCAGCCCGCGCTTGATTTACTGGTCGGAAAACTGCAAACAATCGGCATTGCTTTGAAGGCGTGAGGAAATAAAATGCAACATGATGTTCAGCGATTTCGGGATTTTTTTGCAGAGGATAAGTTTGCCGCTTCAGTTGGTGCGGTGATTGAATCCGTGTCCGACAAACGGGTCGAGTGCTCAATGGCTCTCGGCGATATTCACCGAAACGCCGGCGGCGGCGTGCAGGGCGGCGCAATCTTCACGCTGGCGGACTTCACTTTTGCTGTTGCATGCAACAGTGACTACGTGCTGGGGCGAGCCGAAACCATGTCCGTGGGGCAAAACTGCTCCATCAGCTACCTCAAGGGGACGCGCGGCAAGGTGCTCTACGCCGAATCCGCGGTTGTGAGCACCGGTCGGAAAATCAGCGTCTATCGCGTGCACGTGCGCGACGACCTTGGAGTGAATATTGCTGAAATGATGTGCACAGCGTTTAGACTATAATGAACAATAAAATTGGTTACTGTTAGTTGTATCAGTAGCTTATTTCAAATTTGCGCCCGAGCTTCACCGTCAAGAAGCCGAAGAGCCCATATGCCACGCACAGCGCCGAAAACAGCGCGTTTGTGAGTATGGACAGCTGCCATGAGTCAAATACCCGAACGCCGAAAATTGCGGTTATATAGAGCGCGATCGTCACAAAAAGGGCGCACACGCGGGCGATTGTCCACGGGCGAGCGGGGGGTTCTTTGTTTTGCGCTGCGGCAAGCAGACGGAAGGACGCCACTGAAAACTCCAGCCCAAACAGCAAAAACGCCGGCCATGGGATTAGCATTCCCCGCTCCAAAAAGAACAGCACCGCCATTGCCGTCACCGCCGAACACGCGATTTCCTCCAACGCAAGGGCACGCAAATGACGGAGCATTTTTGGTTCCTCAATATGCAACGCAAGCGCGGCGGCGGGCAGCCATTCGCGCAGCTTCATGTCGGGGGTTGGCTTGGGTATGCTGAGGATGTCGATGTGTATATCCGGGCGCAGGGTGTCGGGCGTGCCCTTGCGCCAGAGTGCGGCAAAGTACGTCAGACCTGAGAGCGCGGCGGCTGCGGCAGTCCCCCAAAGCAGGATGCCCGAGAGTATGGCAAACGCTTGATCGTTCATGGCGACAGCGCTGCTTTGCCGCAACTGGGCAACAATCAGCAGCACCAGCACCGAAACCATTTGCAGCACGGTTTTGACCTTGCCCCAGATGCTCGCGGGGAGCACTGTGCCCGCGCGGGCGGCTGTCAGGCGCAGGCAGACCATACAATATTCCCGTGTGAGAATCAGCACCGGCACCCAATACGAGCACCAGCCCCAATGTACAAATAACAGCAACGCGGCGGTTGTGACAAGCTTATCGGCGACGGGGTCAAGGAACTTGCCGAATGTTGTGATAAGCCCGTATTTCCGCGCAATTGCGCCGTCCGCCGCATCGGTTGCCGCCGCCAGCGCAAAAATCACTGCCGCCAGCAGATAGCTCCACTCAAAGCCCTGCCAAAGCGCGGCAAGGATAAACAGCGGCGCCATCAGTACGCGCAGCAAGGTCAATTTGTTTGGCAGATTCATGTTCGCTTCCCAATCAAGTCATATCCGTCGTCGCTTACGCCAAGAATTTTCACGCTGTAATATTGCCCGTCCTCCGCGGCGCCGCTGAAATACACGCACGCGTCAATCTCCGGTGCGTCCAAATATGCGCGCCCAATGTTCATGTCCGTGTAGCCGTCATAGTCCTCGCACACTACCTCCAGCACAGTGCCCACCAAAGCTTCCGCGTTCACGCGGGCAATGTCATTCTGCGTGCGCATGAGGATATCCAGCCGCTCCTCGGCAAGCTCTGCGGGGATTTGATCGGGCATTTCGGCGGCGGGAGTGCCCTCCTGCGGCGAATACGCAAACACGCCCAGCCGCGCGAATTTCTGCTCTTTTATGAAACGATGTAGTTCCTCGAAATCGTCATTGCTCTCGCCCGGAAGTCCTGTGATGAACGTGGTGCGCAGCGCAATATCGGGCAACGCGGCGCGTATTTCTGAGAGCACACGGCGAAGATCCGCAGAAGTGCCGCGGCGGTTCATGCGGCCCAGCACCGGGTCGCTGATATGTTGGAGCGGCAGATCCATGTAGTGCAGAATTTTCGGTTCTTCCGCCATGACGCTCAGCAGCTCCGGCGTGACCCTATCCGGGTAGCAGTATAGCAGACGGAGCCGGCGCAAATCGTCGATTTTGCACATCTCGCGCAGCAATTCGGGCAGACGGAGTTCGCCGTAGAGGTCCAGCCCGTAGCTCGTGGTGTCCTGCGCAATGAGTATCAGTTCGCGTGCGCCGCCCTCGACCAGATCAAGCGCTTCACTCAGCACGTCCTCCATTGGCACGGAGCGAAAATCACCGCGAATGGACGGGATTGAGCAATATGCACAGCGGTTGGAACAGCCGTCAGCAATCTTCAGGTATGCCCAATGAGCGGGCGTGGTCAGCAGGCGTTTGCCGGTCAGCGGCAGAGCTTCGGGAGATTCGTCCGCGTCCGTGGAGGCGTCCGATGCAGCGCCCGTCAGCGTATCGCGCACAAGCTGTGCAATGTCGCCCGCCGCGCCAAGCCCCGCAACAGCGTCCGCCTCCGGCAGCTGCTCCAAAATCTCCTGGTGGTATTTTTGCGCCATGCAGCCCACCACAATTATCTTGCGGATTTTGCCCTCAGCCTTCAGCTGCGCCATCTCCAAAACAGCGTCGATTGATTCCTGCTTTGCGGAGTCGATAAATCCGCATGTGTTGACAATCACAGCGTCCGCGCCGTCAATCAGCGCGTCCACGATTTCCATGCCCGCGTCCTCCAGCTGCGCCAGCATTCTTTCGCCGTCCACTTGATTTTTGGGGCAGCCAAGTGACACAAATCCGATTTTCTCACTCATCACAAAAATCCTCCGTATCGTCAAAATTCTGCATTACTTTGCGAATATCCTGCCAGCCGTATCCCAAGCGAACCAGCGCGTTCACCGTGCGTCGCCGCCCCTGCTCGGTGGTAAGAAAGCGGGAAAACTTGCGCTCCAGCAGCGTTGATATAGCCGCGCACGGGTCGTAGTCCTCCAGCGAATTCACCGCCGCGTCAATTGTTTCGCCGTCAACGCCGCGCTGCCGCAGCTCCTGTGCAATCCGCCGCGGGGCAAAGCCCTTGCCCTGCATCATGCGTTCGGCTTGGCGGCGGGCGAAGGCGTCGTCGTCCAGCAGGCGGCAGTCTGTCAAGCGATCAAGCGTCAGCTCAACCTCGTCCTCGACGTAGCCGCGATCCAAAAGCTTGCGTTCCAGTTCCGCGCGTGAATGCATGCGGCGGGCAAGCAAATCCAGCGATTTGTCGTAGCAGGAAACCGAACCCGCCGTGATTTTTCGTGCGTAGCTCATGGCGTATTTTCTTCCGCCAGCTCGCCGATGTGTTCGATGATGTATTTTGGGCGGTAAGGGAACTCGGAGATGTCCGCGCGGGTCGTCACGCCTGAGAGCGCAAGTACGGTATCAAGCCCGGTTTCAATGCCGGCGATTATGTCGGTGTCCATGCGGTCGCCAATCATCGCCGCCTCGTCGGAGTGAACACCAAGCATACGCAGCCCTGTGCGCATCATCAGCGCGTTGGGCTTGCCAATGTAATACGGGCGTTTGCCGCCGGCCAGCGCAATCGGCGCAATGAGTGCCTGGCAGGTGGGAATAATGCCCGTTTCGTCCCTCCCGGTCAGGTCGGGGTTGGTGCCGATTAGCTTTGCCCCGCCAATGACCAGCTGCAGCGCGTGCTTGACCATGGCGTAGTGATAATACGGCGTTTCGCCCACAACAACGTAGTCGGGCGCGGATTCCGTCAGGGTTATGCCCTCTTCGTAGAGCGACTGCCGCAAGCCGTCCCCGCCAATAACGTAAACGCTGCAGCCCGGCGATTGCGAGGAGAGGAAGCGCGCCGTTGCCTGTCCGCTTGTGTAAAAGTGACTTTCGTCCACATTCAGCCCCATGCCCAAGAGCTTTTCGCGCAGTTGGGCGGGCGAGCGTTCACTTGAGTTAGTCAAAAAAAGGTAACGCTTGTCGGTGCGTTCCAGCCAATCAACAAACGCTTTCGCGCCGTCCACCAATTGTGTGCCGTGGTAAACAACGCCGTCCATATCGCACAAAAAGCCCTGCTTTGCGCGGATTTCACCAAGGTTTTGCATTAAAACTACTCCATCATACAGATGCGGTAATTATAACATGTTTTCACCGGAAAGTAAACCGCTCAATGCTTTTGTTCGTGCGAGCGTAGACTGTTTTGCCGTCCAAAACAATGTCGCTGACGGGGTCGCTGCCTGTGTCTGCAGTTCCGGCAATATTGCCTTTTTTGTCGAGCAGCTCCAATAAGCCGTCATTTTGCAGTACCGCAAGATTTTTACCATCCAATGCCAGCGCGGCGACTGTGCCGTCCATGCTTTTTTCGTACGCAAGAGCTCCCTTCCCGTCAAGCAGGCGCAGAGCGGATTCGTTGCCCTCGCCGCGCAGCACAAGCGCCGCCCTGCCCTCGGGCGAAAAGGCGAAGCGTTCCAGCTGTCCTGCGATAAACTCAGTGTCTGAAACGATGCGGCTGCCATCAGTTTTCAGGGCAGCCAAAATGGTTTCGCCCAAAACATAAACGTTGTTTTCCTTAGTGAAACACACGCGCAGGAGTGTGCTTTGCCCAAAATCAACCTCGCCGATGATCTGTGATTTTTTGACGTCGAACAGCAGCACGCGGCTGTAACGCTCTCCCTCATCCATGCGAAGCAGCGCGGCGGCGGCGCAGCGTCCGTTCTGTGAGAGCGCGGCGGAAACAATGCGCTCACCGGCATTTGACCAGCTGAAAACGCTCTCACCGCGCGTGTTCAGCACATCAAGCTGTGTCTGCCCGGCGGCAGTTTGGCTGACAATCGCGGAGTTCTTTTTGCCGACAACTGCCAGCGTGATGGGGCTATGTGCATTGCCCTCAAAGATAACGCCGTCCTTGCCGTGCATAAAATAACGCCCGTCCGCACGGTTGGCAACAAGGGTGCGCCCAAAGCCCGCCACGGCGATTGGGTCGGCGTAATCAAGTTTGCGGGAGTATAGCTCGCGTGCTTTTTTGCCCAGCTGTGTCACACCGTCCGGGCTGAGGATTTCAACGCCGTCTTCCGCCGGGAGCATCATCATCACCGACTGCTCCTCCGGACTGTATGGATAGCCCTCGCTTGATGAATGGGCAAACAGCGCGGCAAGTCCGCCGTTTGGGCCGGAGAGCACAGTCAGTACGGCCAGTGCGCAAAAAAGCAGTGCGCCCGCGGCAAGCAACAGTGCGCGCATACGTTTGGTCTTGGTATTTTTGGCGGGCTGTGTGCTCATATGCTTTCTCCGTAGAAAATTTTGTGAGGATACTCCACTTTTTCTAAAAACAACCCTTGCGGAGGGAGGGTTTCGCCCGCCTGTGTCCTATCGCGCGAAGCGAGAATTTCGGCGATGGGCGGCAGCTTTTGAGGGCTTTTTGCGCACTGCAGCAGCGTCCCCGCCAAAATCCGCACCATGTTGTAAAGAAAGCCGTCCGCTTCCGCACGGAAAATCAGCAGCTTGCCGCGCCGTTCAAAATCTGCCCGTTTAAGCGTGCGGACGGAGGTTTTGGTGCCCGCGCCGGATGCGCAAAACGCCGCAAAATCGTGTGTGCCGAGGAGCGGTTTTGCCAGCTCATTGAGCTTGTCCGCATCCGGCGCGGCGCGTTCCCAATGGGCATAGCGCAGCAGGAAAGGATTTTCCTGCGGGGCGTTCCATATTTGGTAGCGGTACCGCTTGCCCACGCAATCATAGCGCGGATGAAAGGCTTCGGGCACTTCCTCGCAGGAGAGCACGCGCACTGTGTGCGGCAGGTTGCCGTTGATGGCGCGCAGCAGAACGGCACAATCCCACAGCTTTTGCGTGCGCACCGTGCAGCAAAAAACCTCTGCGTGCACGCCCGCGTCCGTGCGCGAGCAACCAAGCGGCTGCATACAACCGCCGTCAAGAACCCGCAGCGCGTCACGCAAAACTGCCTGTACCGTCACGGCGTTGGGCTGAAGCTGCCAGCCGTGGAAATCAGTGCCGTCAAAGCACAGCGCAAGCAAATATTGGTTCACGCCGTGAAGCTTCCGCGCAATGCCGCCAGTGTATCCTCCCGTCGGATACGGGCACAAGCAGACTGATTTCCGTCAGTGCTGTGGTAACCATGCGCAAATCCGCAGCGTTTTTGATTGCCGCGAAGACCTTTGCCGCAACGCCCGGTGCACCGTCCATGGGTTCGCCGCCAACGGTGATTTTCGCGTAGCCGTTGCTGACGCTCACCTTGAGCGCGGGGTTCTCCTTCTGCAGAGAGCCCGTTACCCCAAGCACACGGGCAAAATCATCGTCACTGACCGTGAACGAGAGCGCCGCGCGGCCGGACGAACCCGGGGCAAGGGCAATCATGTCCACATCGGTGCCGGTTTCGGCAATGCGGCGCAGGACGTCCGCCAAAAATGCCGCGCCGGAGGGGCAGTCCCCAAGCGAAATGAGGGCAACGTTCTCTTGGATATCAATCGTGAAATCGCAAGCCATTCTAAACTCCTTTTGGGTAGGTATTAAAACGCAATCAAGCTCTGCATATCATAAAGTCCGGCGGGCTTGTCCGCAATAAATGCGGCGGCGTTTAGGGCACCCGCGGCAAAAAGCTCCTTGCTTTGGGCGCTGTGTGAGAGCCGCAAAACCTCGCTGTGCCCGGCGAAAATAACCTCGTGCTCGCCGACGATTGTTCCGCCGCGTATCGCCGATACGCCAATCTCACGTTTCCCGCGCTTTTCGCGTGTTTGTGAGCGGTCGTAGACGTAGTGCGTATTTGGCAGTACCTCGTGAATCGCGTCCGCGAGCATAAGGGCTGTGCCGCTGGGCGCGTCCACCTTTTGGTTGTGGTGTGCTTCCACAATCTCAACGTCGAACGCCTGACCCAAAACCTGCGCCGCCCGCTGTGCCAACACTTTAAGCAGGTTGACTCCAAGGCTCATGTTTGCGCTGAAAAACACCGGGATTCTCTCCGCGCTGCGCTTAACAAGGCTAATCTGCGAATCCGCAAGCCCCGTTGTGCAGATTACAGCCGGGGTGCCGTGCGAAACAGCGTATTCCAGCAGGCCGGCAAGGGCGTTTGGGTGCGAAAAATCGATGATTACGTCCGCATCGCCGCCAAAATCCGCCGGGGACTTGAAAACCGTGAAGCCCAATTGCGCTTCGGCGTTAACATCAATCCCCGCGAGAATGCGCATACCCTCACGCTGTGCGGCAAGGGCTGCTATGACGCGCCCCATCTGCCCCGAGCACCCCGAAAGCAGGATATTAAGCATTGGGCGTTCTCCTTTTTGCAAGTCCTTATAGCTTTTGGCAGCTTAGTATCAGCACAACCTAGATTAGTCCGTGGTTTTTCAATGCCCGAACGAGCTTCTCCCGCGCGGCGGCGTTGATTCCGGTCAGCGGCAGACGGCAGGGACCTGCGTCCCAACCCATAAGCTTTAACGCCTCTTTTACGGGGATTGGGTTCACGTCCGCAAAAAGGTCGTTGCACAGGTCAAGGTGCTCCAGCTGGAGCCGCGCACCCTCGGCAAAATCACCCGCAAGGCAGGCGGCGGCAATATCGTGCGCCAATTTTGGGCAGATGTTGGAGAGCACGGAAATTACGCCTACCGCGCCAAGTGACATAAACGGCACAATCTGGTCGTCGTTGCCGCTGTATAGCACAAGATCGTCGCCGCAAAGAGCGGCAGTTTGCGCAAGGGCGGAAACGTCGCCGTTGGCTTCCTTGGCGGCGTTGATGAGCGGATGTGCGCTCAGCGCTTTGTAGGTTGCCGGGAGAATATTCAGCCCTGTGCGCGATGGTACGTTATAGAGTATGATGGGCGTACTGACCCTGTCCGCAAGGTATGTGAAGTGGTCAATCAAGCCTTGCTGGCTGGTTTTGTTGTAGTATGGCGTGACCATGAGCAAGCCGTTTGCGCCGCTTTTTTCCGCCTCGTTGGAGAGCTTTAGGCAAAAGGCGGTGTCGTTGCTGCCGGTGCCGGCAATAACGGGTACGCGTCCGCTAACGTGTTCTACACAAAAGCGTATCAGTTCTGAGTGCTCCGCATGGTTAAGCGCTGGACTTTCGCCCGTGGTGCCGCAAACTATCACTGCGTCCGTGCCGCCGCTAATCTGGAAGTCAATCAGCTTGGCAAACAGTGGATAGTTGATTTTGCCGTCTGCGCCGAACGGTGTGACGATTGCAACGCCCGCTCCGGTAAAAATTGGCTTTTTCATGATTAGCTCCTAAATCTGCTGTGTGTTGACCCTATATGCGGTCCGTAACTTTTAATTGTTCATTGTTAATTGTCTAAATAGCCTTGGTGTGCAAGAAGCTCAGCCATAAGCACGGCGCCGCCGGCCGCACCGCGAAGGGTGTTGTGGCTCAGGCACACGAATTTATAGTCGTACTGCGTGTCCTCGCGCAGACGCCCCACGCTGACGGCCATGCCGCCCTCTAAATCGCGCTGAAGCCGCGTTTGGGGCATATTGTCCTCCTCAAAATAGTGGAGAAACTGCTTTGGCGCGTTGGGCAGCTTAGCGCTCTGCGGGATGGAGGAGAATGTGCGCCACTTTTCCAGAATCTGCTCTTTGGTGGGTTTATTCTTAAACCGCGCAAAAACCGCCGCCATGTGACCATTGCTAACCGGGACGCGAAGACACTGCGCCGTGAACCTCGGCTCACTCGCCGATATAATCGCGCCGTCCCGGAGGGAGCCGAATATTTTCAAAGGCTCCTGCTCGCTCTTTTCTTCCTCGCCGCCAATGAACGGAATGACGTTATCGTTCATTTCGGGCCAGGTCTCGAAGGTTTTGCCCGCGCCGGAGATTGCCTGGTATGTGCACACCAGCACATCCTCTACGCCGAATTCCTCATGCAGCGGAAACAGCGCGGGTACATAGCTTTGTAAGGAACAGTTTGACTTGACCGCCACAAAACCGCGCTTTGTGCCCAGCCGTGCCCTCTGCACCGGGATAATATCCGCGTGCCCGGGGTTGAGCTCCGGCACGATCATCGGCACGTCCGGCGTGAAGCGGTGGGCGCTGTTGTTGCTGATTACAGGGCATTCCGCCTGTGCATAGGCGGTCTCCAGCTTTTTAATTTCGTCCTTGGGCATATCCACCGCGCAGAAAACAAAATCTACCTGAGCGGTGATTTCGCCAAGGTCGGCGCCGGCGTCATACAGCACCAAATCTGCCAAGTTTTCGGGCAGCGCCGTGGTCATGCTCCAGCGGCTTCCCAACGCTTCGCGATATGTTTTGCCCTTTGAGCGCGGACTTGCCGCCAGCAAAACTACCTTGAACCATGGGTGCTCTGCCAGCAGCGTGGCAAATCGCTGCCCCACCATGCCCGTTGCGCCGATAATACCAACTTTGAACTGTTTCACGTCGTTTTCCCCCTTGCGGCATATTATGTCAAGCGCCGCACTTGTATTCCCGCAAAATTCGAGTTATACTATCATACCAGTTTCCGCAGCAAACGTCAAGACAAAAATAGAGGATTTTTTGATGAACACCAAAGATTTTGATTACTTTCTCCCTCCCGCGCTGATTGCCCAGCACCCAAGTGAACGCCGCGACGAATCCCGCATGATGTGCATTGACAAGGCGAGCGGCGCGCTGCAGCACAGACATTTCCGCGATATCCTGACCGTCCTGCGCCCGGGCGACTGCCTTGTCATTAACGACAGCAAGGTACTGCCCGCGCGGCTGCATGGGCAATTGACCCTTAACAATTCCGCAAACGGTGCGCCGATAGAGCTGCTTTTGCTGAATGATTTGGGGAACAATGGCGCGGATAGTCCGCAAAATGTTGCATATTGGGAGTGCCTGACCCGCCCCGGCAAGCGCGCGAGAGAAGGTGCGCGATTTGTGTTTGGCGACGGGCTGCTGCACGGTGAGGTGGTTAAGGTGCGTGAGGACGGCAACCGCGAAATCTGCTTCACATATGAGGGCGCATTCATGGAAATCCTGGACGCGCTTGGCGAAATGCCATTGCCGCCGTACATCACGGAAAAGCTGACGGATAAATCCCGCTACCAAACGGTCTACGCAAGGGAGCCGGGCTCCGCCGCCGCGCCCACCGCCGGCCTGCACTTCACGCCCGAACTGCTTGATGAGGTCCGCGCACTGGGAGCGGCGGTTGCGCCAATCACGCTGCACGTGGGCTTGGGGACGTTCCGCCCGGTCAAGGCGGAGCGCGTTGAGGAGCATCACATGCACAGTGAGCGCTACCATATTTCGCCGCAGAGCGCGGAACTTATCGCGCGGACAAAGGCAAATGGCGGACGCGTAATCGCCGTTGGAACGACCTGCTGCCGCACGCTGGAGGCTTCCGGCGGCAAGGCGGGAGGCGGCGAAACGGATATTTTCATATACCCGGGCTGCAAATTCCGCGTGATTGACGGATTGCTGACCAACTTTCATTTGCCGCAGAGCACACTGATAATGCTGGTTTCCGCGCTCCTTGGCAGGGAGCAGACGCTTGCCGCGTACGCCGAAGCTGTGCGGGAAGAGTATCGCTTCTTCAGTTTCGGGGACTGTATGCTGATCACTTAGCAATTAACAGACTGGCCGCCAACGTTCATTATCAACTATCAATTTTATTCGTGGAGTAATTATGTCATACACACTGCTGAGGCAAGAATCCCGCGCACGCCGCGGACGCTTTATCACGCCCCACGGCACCGCCGAAACCCCCGCTTTCATGAACGTTGCAACGGCGGCGGCAATACGCGGCGGGCTTGGCGCTCAGGACTTGGCGGCACTGGGCTGCCAAATAATGCTGTGCAACACATACCACCTGCACCTGCGCCCGGGAGACGACATTATCCGCTCCTTGGGCGGTCTGCAAGGCTTTACGGGGTGGCAAGGCCCCACGCTGACGGACTCCGGCGGATTCCAGGTGTTCAGCCTTGCCGCGCTGCGCAAAATCAGTGAGGAGGGCGTGCGCTTCAACTCACATATCGACGGGCGGCGGCTCTTCATGGGGCCTGAGGAGAGTATGCAAATCCAGTGTGCGCTTGGATCAACAGTAGCTATGGCGTTTGACGAGTGTGTGGAGAATCCCGCGTCATACGACTATGCGCGGCTTTCCTGTGAAAGGACGACACGCTGGCTCGTCCGCTGCCGTGACGAAATGACGCGTCTGCGCACGCTGCCCTCTACGCTCAACAAAGAACAAATGCTTTTCGGCATCAATCAGGGCTGCACCTTTGACGATTTGCGCGTGAGTCATATGCAAGAAATCGCGGAGCTGAATTTGGACGGCTACGCAATCGGCGGCTTGGCTGTGGGCGAGCCGGCGGAGGAGATGTACCGCGTGATTGCCGCTGTGGAGCCGCATATGCCGCGCGGCAAAATCCGCTATCTGATGGGCGTGGGCACTCCCGCGAACATACTGGAGGCGGTAAGCCTTGGCGTAGATTTGTTTGACTGCGTCATGCCCAGCCGCAACGCGCGTCATGGGCACGTCTTCACCCGGGAAGGCATTCGCAACCTGAACAACGCCAAATACAAAGCCGACCCCCTGCCCATTGAAGAGGGCTGCGGCTGTCCGTCATGCGCGGGCGGGCATAGCCGCGCCTATATACGTCACCTGCTGAAGGCGGACGAAATGTTGGGTATGCGCCTTGCAGTGGGGCACAATATGTGGTTTTATAATCAACTGATGACGCGTATTAGAGATGAACTGGACGCGGGAACTTTTGCGGCATTCAAGGCGGCTGTGCAGACGCGGCTATCCTCACGAGTGTGAAAGCAATTAACAATTAGCGGGCTGTTAATTATGCATTGCCGCAGACGCGGGAGAGGTGATTCAGCGGCGTTTGCGCTTACGCCAAAAGCGTACAAGCTCAACCTGCGCCGTCCGCACAGAGCCAATCAGTGAGAGCAGTGCGCATGAGAGGTGATACAGCGGCGGGGTTCTCGGCGACGTTTGCAGTCTATCGCCAAAGAGTCGCCGGAATTTGGAGCGGGGGTGACAGACCGGTAAATTGGGCGAATTTTCGAACGCCTCAAAGTCCTTGACCTCGCCGATGCGCAGCACAAGCCCCGGCTCGGATTGCTCGCCCGGCGCTGCGGCGGCAAGCCCCAGGCGCTCTATCAGCTCGCCGGGAAGCGCAACGCAGTGTGTGTGTTCGCCTGACAGCATCTCGGTGATGTCTGTAAAATTGTCCGCCAGCAGATCCTTGGCGTAGATTTGCTTGCCCTCAAGTGATTCATCAAACTGCAGCGTGAGTGAGCGATAATAGCCGAAAACCGCAATGTGCCCGGTGTTTTTGCCGACGTTCAACTCCACGCGAACACGCGGCGCCGTGTAGCCGTCCTCCACAGTAACCCGCCCAAGTGTGGCAAGCGCACACGCGCCGTTCGGGTTGCGCGAACTGACGATATATGGCTGCCCATCGCCGTGCTTTTTGGGCTTACGGTTGCTTTCGGATACAATCGGCGGGCCGATGTTCCGCGCAAGGTACTGCGGGGCGCTCGCAGCGATAAACGGCTTTTTCCACAGCGGCATCCAGCTCTGATCCGGCTCAAAGTGCCAGCGGTCGGTGTGGGTTCTGCGCGAGATTATGCTCC
>JAITOD010000079.1 GCA_031290105.1 Oscillospiraceae bacterium | reverse complement strand
TCGCAAACGATCGCGGCGGACGGCTCAACGGAATTCATCGTGCGCTTCACGCGCCTTAACTACTCCCTACGCCTTGTTCAGGAGGGCGATCCAAGCAAAGGACAGGCGTTTTCCGTCCGCTGGGGTACGCCGATCGCTGCGCTTTTGGCAGACTTTGAGAACTTGAGTGAAAACAGCACAAACACAATGGAACACAAATACGGGCACAAATTTGACTGCTGGCTGGATTCCGACAGCAACGAATACAACACCGCGGATGTGACGCTGCCAGTCGGCGGCTTGACGCTCTGCGCGCGCTACACAACAGCGGCGTGGCCTGCGGCGTTCAGCTACACCGCCCGCGAGGAATATTCTGACGCGGTGAGCGACGAGAGTTATGAATATGAAGTTGATTTTGGCGCGCAAATAACGCCGCCAAGCATTCGCCGCTATGGCTACAGCCTTGCCCATTGGGAGGACGACAGCAGCAAGGCGCAATACAAGCCGGACGAGCTGGCGCTGATGGTGATGAACGAGGAAGGGCGCTCCTTCACGGCGGTGTGGGAACCTAACACCTATGACGTGACGTTCAACTATTATAAAACAATAGGTGAGGGATCTGCTGAAACGACAACGGCAATATCCATTACCATCCCCAACGTTGAATTTGACGACGCTTTCGACCTGCCGGAGCCGGTTGAGGACCCCCACATCGCCAACACCGCTACCGCATGGGATCAGGAAACCGGGCGCGTTTTGCGCGGGCATCGGCTGGAAGACTGGACATGGACGGACGACGACTTAAAAGATCACTCCGCCGTGGACAGTGACGAGCCGGACCCCCGCCCCAAAATGTTGCTTGAAGGCGGCATGGTGCTCACCGCCAATCAGCCTGTCAACCAATACCCGGCAGTGTTCACCTGGGTTGGCGGCACGCAGACAATCGGTGTTGATTACGGCACATCCATCGACGACGCAATCAAGGATGCCGGTTTTGTGTGGCTACGCACTTGGGGGGATAACGACACGCAGAGCAACACTGCCGACTATGAAAAAGCCACCATTAAAGCAAAGCGCACGGGCTACTCCATCGACGGCTGGAAAGAAAACCGCAAGGACGGTGTGCCTGACGGCGACTATCAAGTGATGGGCACAATATTAGACGAACGCCGCGAATTTAACGCGGACGACCATGCGCGCAGCTGGAATGCCGATTTCTATCTGCTCACCGACTACTACGACGATACGGGCGAGCTGCACCATCAAACCTGGGAACCCTGGAAATCCGTCGACAATGTTGAGTTTGGCAGCGGCATTAAATTACCCGAAAATCCGTCTCCAACGCAATATTTCACGGGTTGGTATGCCGGTGAAGCCTTCAGCGGCAACCCCCTGGCTTATGTTGACGACACTGAAGTGCTCATGGCGGCTGAGGGCATGACGTTTTATGCCAAGTTCGTTTGCCCCATCGAATACCGCATTGGCGGCAGTGTTTACCAAACGGTGCAGCTCACTCAGGGCAGCACAATCGAGCACATCACGCCCACACCGCCCACAGGATCGTACTTTGAGGGCTGGACGGAAGGCGATTTTGGGTTCGCGCTAATGCCGCGCAAAAAACTCACCATCACAGGCTATAACCAAATTAAAACCTTCACCGTTCAGTTTGAATACACCGGCAGCGACGGCAAAACTGTTACAACCGCAAAGGAAGAATATGTATATGGAAAGAAAATCCTGCTGCCAAGCGGCGTGCCAAGCTCATTAGACACCACAACCCACAAATTCACCGGCTGGAAATTCGGCTCCACAACCATTGTGCCCGGAACAACAACTACCCCCAACGCCGGAGTTAACGGCTATAATATCGTCATTAAAGCGCAATACAGCGCGCGCAAGCTGCAAAAAATCACCGCAACACTGCCAAGCGGCACAACGTTCAGCCAAGGCTCGGTGATCGATTTGGGCGCGGCGGGGCTGGTTGTCTATGCGGAATACGACAACGGCATCAAGGAACAGGTACTGGATATCCTGGCGCTGCTCAAGAATAAATCCGTCACCTACACGCCGCAGACCTTCACAACGGCCGGCTCACCGGAAATCACTATCACTTACAAAACCTCCGACGGCGAGAGCGCATCCTGCAAGCTCAAGGTGCAGGTTACGCCGCGCCGCCCAATCAGTGTCGCCATTGCGGTAAAGCCCGCAAAGACGACCTATCTGATAGGCGAAAAGCTTGATTTGCGCGGCGGTATGCTGGAAATCCGATATGATAACGGCACCCGCACCACCACTACGCCGCTCACGCTTACCAGCGCAAACGAATTCGTTACGGTATCCAACTTCGCTTCAACCGCCGCCGGCAAACGAATGCTCAACGTGAAATACACCTACAGCGGGCAGAGCTTCACCACGCAGTTTGAGGTAAGTATCGTCAAACCAAGCACCGCATGGCTTAAGGGCGACGTGAACAACGACAAGAAGGTCAACTCCCTGGATTTGCTGCTCGTTAAGCGGCATATTCTGGGGATAGCTACCCTAAGCGGCGATGCCTTCAACGCGGCGGATATCAACGGCGACGGCAAGGTCAACAGCGTGGACAGCATGAAGATTTTGCGGCATATTCTGGGGATTGAAACTCTGAAATAGGCTGACGGCAAATTCACCTGCCGGAATTTAACAGGTCTCTTGCGGGATTGTCCGCAGGGGACCTGTTGACTTTTTGTGTGAAATGTGCTAAAATGAAAATGGTTTTCAATTTGCGCGGGGAGGTGCGGCATGAATCGCCCGGAACGGTATAATACAAAACAGCGCGATGCGGTTCTTGCGTATATTTCGTCCACACGCGGCAGCCACGTTACGGTTTCACAAATACTGGAGCATTTTGAAAACAAGGAAACTCCCATCGGGCTCACCACAATATACCGCCACTTGGACAAGCTGACGGCGGACGGCATGGTGCGGCGATACGCCATAGACGGGATATCCGGCGCATGTTACCAATATATAGAAACTCCGGAGAACTGCCGTGAGCATTTTCATTTCAGGTGCGAGGAGTGCGGCGCCCTGCTCCACCAGCAGTGTGATTCACTGAGCGCGCTTCAGAAACATGTTTTTGAGGAGCACGAATTCCAAATTAACGCCATGAAGACTGTATTTTATGGCAAGTGCAAGGCTTGCCGGCACGGTGATTGATTTTTGTGAAAGATAATAACACTCAAGAAGACCGGAACAATACACCATAGAAGAAGTCAAAAGCTGCAGGGCGAAAACAACTGACGCAGTTTTGCAGAAAGGAGGCGGCAAAATGCCCAAGCGCTCAAGCACAAAACCCAACGTAAACCGCTCCGTGCTGCGTCTGCTTGCGCTGACGCTGTGTGTCTGCTTCGTCGCCGTTTCCATTCTTTCGGCCGCCTTTATCCTGACTCAAGCCAACCACACGCATGACCACAACGGCGCGGACGGCAGCTGTAACGTTTGCTTCCGTATGGCTGCCGCAGAAAGAATACTCAAGCAGCTTTTCACGGCGTTAAGCGGCGCCGCGCTCATCACCGCCGCGCTGTTTGCGGTTCAGGCGGTAACGAAATCCGCGCGGGCTTGCGCTGAGCGCTCCACACCGGTTATGCTGAAGGTAAAGCTCAATATTTAACGCAATCGCAGGAATGCTATACCCGTTTATGGGGCATTCCATTGTGATTTTGTGCTAAAAATTGCTATTAAGGAGTTTCTGTAATGAAACGAATAATACCTATATTCCTTGCTGTGCTGATTGCCGCCGCGCTGTTTACCGCCTGCGGACCGGTCGAAAAAACGGATGACGGCAAGCTCAGCGTTGTTGCAACAACATTCGCGCCGTATGACCTTGTGCGCCAGATTGCGGGCGGCAGGGCAAACACTTCCATGCTGCTGCCGCCGGCTTCCGAAAGCCACTCCTTCGAGCCAACGCCTCAGGACACAATTAAGATTCAGAATTGCGACGTATTCATCTATGTTGGCGGCGATTCTGACGCGTGGGTCGATAAGCTGCTGGACTCAATGGACACCGGCAACATGACGATTATCACCCTCATGGATTGCGTTGACACGGTTGAGGAAGAGCTCCTCCCGGGAATGGAAGAGGAAGAAGGCGATGAGCCTGAGGAGCCGGAATACGACGAACACGTTTGGACTTCACCCAAAAACACAAAGCTGATTGTTCAAAAAATCTCCGCCGCACTTCAAGAGCTTGACACCGCAGACGCCGATTTCTACAAGCAAAACGAAACCGAATATCTTGCCAAGCTGGACGAATTGGACGCTGCCTTTCAGGCGGCAGTGGACGGCGCGGCGCGGAAAACACTCGTCTTTGGCGACCGCTTCCCGTTCCGCTACTTTGCGGACGCCTATGGGCTTGAGTGCTTCGCCGCCTTCCCCGGCTGCTCAACGGAAACCGAGCCCAGCGCAAAGACCATCCAATTCCTGATTGACAAAATCAACGCTGAAAAGATTCCCGTGGTCTTCCACATTGAGCTTTCAAACGAGAAGATGGCAAACACTATCAGCGAGGCCACCGGAGCTAAGGTACTGCTGCTGCACTCTTGCCACAACGTTTCACGGGACGACTTCCTGAACGGCGAGAGCTACCTCAGCCTGATGAACCGAAACGTGGAAACCCTAAAGGAGGCACTGAACTGATATGGCATTAATCACCTGTATTGACGCTTCTTTCGCCTACGATGGCTTTACCGCTGTCAGCGGGCTTAACTTCGCGGTGAACAGCGGCGACTACCTGTGTATTGTGGGAGAGAACGGCTCCGGCAAAAGTACGCTCATCAAGGGCCTGCTGCGGCTAAAACAGCCGCAAAGCGGAAGCGTCTTTACGGGTGACGGACTTCGCGCCGACGAAATCGGATATCTGCCCCAGCAAACCGCCGCCCAGAAGGATTTCCCCGCCGGCGTGTATGAGGTGGTCCTTTCCGGGCGGCTGAGTAAACGTCCGCTGTACCCGTTCTACTCAAAAGCCGACAAGGCTGTGGCGGAGGAAAACTTGGAGCGCCTTGCCATCGTGAACCTGAGGAACCGATGCTACCGTGAGCTGTCCGGCGGTCAGCAGCAGCGGGTGCTGTTGGCGCGGGCACTGTGCGCAACGGACAAAATCCTGCTGCTGGACGAACCGGTTGCCGGGCTTGACCCCATGGCGACGCAGGATTTATACCGCACAATCGAGAAGATAA
>JAITOD010000046.1 GCA_031290105.1 Oscillospiraceae bacterium | reverse complement strand
GTAACCGCCATGGGATATTCATCATCATCAAGAAAGATCAAATAATCGATATGATTTTTCAGCGCCATGTAGAGAATCGCGTTACGCTTCGCGGCATATCCGCCGCGAAAAAACAATTTGGTCTCCTCAGGGGTAAGAACCGTTTCCCGTATCAGATAATCCATCTCTGTTTGAATCAATTTGCCGCCGATAAAACAAGTGCTGTCAATCAAATCCAGCACATGAGCGCTCACATTGGTATAGTCCGCTGATTTTGTGTTGGAATATTTTAGATCGTAGGCTACAAACAGGTTTAGATGGATTTTTTCCTTATCTGTCAAACCGCATTCCCGCCAGTTGTAAACGTTTGTCTCAAGAATCTTTTGGAAGCTTTTTCTGCCGGTTGCAAAGCCGATTCCTACCTGAATGTCTTTTTTCAATATTTCTCCTTTGCCGTAAAATTGCCTTTCCTTTATAACTCACATTATGACAGGCGTATCTTTTCTAAAAAACCGTGGCGAGCCAACTGCCACCACGGTACGTATAAGGTCAACCTCCAAAAGGGATATTCGATTGGCACGGGAAAGTAATCCGTACCCCACAAGTGTGAGGCGCAACTTCAATCTAGTTTATACAATTTATCCGCCGGAATATAAAAATAAAGTATGTTTTTCAGATAGTTTCGCGCATAGTGTGCTTTCCCCTGCCATAAACATCCGCAATAAAAATTGTTTTTCCACTTTTCATTGACATTTGCTCCATCCTTATTACCCCGAAAAACTTGATCATATTTCTGCTACGGGGCTGCTTGTAGAGCATTATAACACAGTTTGACAATTCTCGCAATAAAACAAGTCGTAAAAACTTGTTCATCGCGGCGGTAATGAAAAACGAAGTCTACAAGATTTGCTCTGAAAAAGTGTTGGAGCTTATGCGGGAAATGGGATTGGTAAGCATTCGAACAGTAACGGGGATTGGAAGTGGGATACACGCGGCATGGGCTTACTGTTCGGAGTGCGGGCAGCGGCCGAAAAAAACAGTTGCGGAGGTACATGAAAAGTGGTAAAATACCTACAATAGTTTTTCCTCTGGCGGGGCGCAGCTTGGTAGCGCACGTGCTTTGGTAGCGTGGCACCAGTTTCAGATTACAAAGCTAACACAGTGCAAAAGCCTTGACACACCGCCAATTTCCGCACTTTGCAAAACCGAAAACCCTGTCAAAAAAGCGGTCCGACCACAGTTTTGACCATAGCTGGAACACACAATTTAATACATCGGGATGTAGCGCAGTTTGGTAGCGCACCTGCTTTGGGAGCAGGGGGCCGCAAGTTCGAATCTTGTCATCCCGACCAGCGGGTAACGCCCGCAAGAAGACGTTTATTGCATCGCAGAGAACGATAACGCATCAGAAATCATCTTGACAAGCGCCTATTGCTAAGAAATCAAGGCGCTTTTCTGTTGAAATCGCTTCATCTGACAGTGATTTTGTTTATCTTGAATAAAAAAATGACTTACAAAAAAGTTACAGAATAATAAAGCAAGCCGCAAAACATCAATCGCGGATATTGCTCAGCACATCGTTGATAATCGCCCGCACCTGAGCGTTGCGCTTCATTTCCGTGTCCATCTGCTTGAGCGAGTACATCACCGTGCTGTGGTCACGCCCGAATTCCTTACCAATCTGCTGCATAGAAAGACTCGTCACCTGGCGTGCGCAGTATATCGCCGCCTGACGCATCATAACGGTCTTGGCGTCGCGCTTTTTGCCGCGGATATCCTCCGCCGAGCCGGCAAACGCGCGGGATATCTCCTCCACAATGCGTTCAAGCGTCACTGCGGGCGGCGCGTATTCCTCCAAGATGTCGCGAATGGCAAGCTCCGCCGCCGCGCGGGTCGGTTCCATTCCGTTCAGGACAATATATGCCTGCAAACGCCGCGCCGCGCCCTCCAGCTGACGGACATTATTGCGCAGCTTATCGGCAATAAAGCTGGCAATCTCCTCCGGGAAGCACGTGTTCAAATCAGCGGCCTTGCGTTTAACTATCGCAACGCGCGTTTCAAAATCCGGCGGCTGAATGTCGGCGATTAAGCCCATCTCAAAGCGAGTGCGCAAACGTTCGTCCAGTGTGGCAATCTCCTTGGGCGGTCGGTCTGATACCAAAACAATCTGCCCGCCGCTGTTTGTCACCTCGTTAAAGGTATGAAAAAACTCCTCCTGCGTTGATTCCTTGCCGCCAATGAACTGTACGTCGTCCACCAGCAGCACATCCAAACTGCGGTATTTGTTGTGAAAAGTATCCATATTTTGCTGATAAATGTGGCGGATAAGCTCGTTGGCGAATGCCTCGCCGCTGGTTGCAATCGCGCGGACATTCGGCTTGGCGGACTGAATCTGAAACAGTATTGCCTGCATAAGGTGCGTTTTGCCGAGCCCGGAGTTGCCGTATATAAACAGCGGATTGTAGACCTTGCCCGGCTTTTCCGCAACCGAAACCGCCGCCGCGTGCGCAAATTTGTTTGATGAGCCGACGACGAAGGTATCGAAGGTCTGTAAAATCAGCGGTGAAGTATTCGTGTGCAGCTGCGGAGCCTTGGCCTGTGCGTCCGCGCCGTCCACAACGATTGTAATCGGCACGGAGAATCCCAGCACCCGCCGGAACGCCGCCTCCAGGATATCCATGAATTTTTTCTCCAGCAGAGGCTTTTTGAACGCGCTCGCCAAAAGAACCGCGTGGTCCTCATCAAATTCCGCCAGCTCCAGATCCGCCAGCCAGACGTTGTAGGTAATCTCGCTGACGCTCTCTTTAAGCGCCTGACGCACCATTTCCCAGATTTCGGTAAATGAATCCACAGTCCTGCCCCTTGCTAAGGAATATTTTAACGCGCCGGACTGCGCGCTTCAGAATGAATATTATATACTTTTTGCGCGGATTTGTAAAGCGCCTTGCAAATTGAGCAGCGGCTGTTTGCGCTGATTCGTTTAATATCCGCTTGTGCAAAAAGCCTCCCCCGCCGCAATGACGGGGAAGGCTTGCTGTCAACTCTGATTTCAGACACATAGCTGTTCGCTCCGCGTATAAAGCCTAAGATCTGATTTAGTACATTCCGCCGCCGGCCCCGGCCATAGCTGCGGCGTTGGCAGCGTCGGCGGCAGGGTCGGGCTTGTCGGTGACGAGTGTCTCCGTGGTCAGAACCATGCCGGCGACGGAGGCCGCGTTTTGCAGCGCGGAACGCGTCACCTTGGTGGGGTCAACAATGCCGGCGGACGCCATGTCAACGTATGCGTCCTTGCCGAAGTCGTAGCCCCAGCCAATGCTGCCGTTCTCCAGAATCCGGTTCAGGATAACCGAGCCCTCAAGTCCGGCGTTTGCGGCAATCTGGCGGACAGGCTCTTCAAGCGCCTTAAGGACAATGGATATGCCGGTCTTCTCGTCCGCGTCTGCCGCGGCGGCGAGCAAATCACGCACAGCCGGAATCGCGTTGAGCAGCGCCACGCCGCCCCCCGCTACGCAGCCCTCTTCATACGCGGCCTTTGCGGCGGCAAGCGCGTCCTCAACACGGAGCTTCTTCTCCTTGGTCTCGGTTTCGGTGGTGGCGCCGACTTTGATGACCGCCACACCGCCCGAAAGCTTCGCCAGGCGCTCCTGGAGCTTTTCGCGGTCAAAGTCGCTGCTGCTGTCCTCTATCTGCACACGCAGCTGGGATATGCGCTCGGTGATTGCGATTTTGTCGCCGTTGCCGTCAACAATAATGGTGTTTTCTTTCTGTACTTTAACCTGCCGCGCCGTGCCCAGTTGATATAGCTGTGCGTCTTTCAGCTCCAGCCCAAGCTCGCTTGTGATTACCTCGCCGCCCGTGAGCACGGCAATATCGCGCAGCATATCCTTGCGGCGGTCGCCAAAGCCCGGAGCCTTTACGCATACGCAAACGAAAGTGCCGCGCAGCTTGTTGAGCAGGATTGTGGAGAGCGCCTCACCCTCAACGTCCTCGGCGATGATGATGAGCTTTTTGCCGCTCTGAATCACCTTCTCCAGCAGGGGAAGAATCTCCTGGATATTGCCGATTTTCTTATCGGTGATGAGAATCAGCGGCTCGTCAACAATGGCCTCCATCTTGTCCGTGTCGGTGACCATATACGGTGAAATATAGCCGCGGTCAAACTGCATACCCTCAACCACGTCAACCTGAGTGGAGCCGGTCTGGTTTTCCTCAACTGTGATAACGCCGTCCGCAGTGACCTTGGACATTGCCTCGGCGATGATTTTACCAAGCTCCTCGTCGCTGCTGGAGATGGTTGCAATGCGCGCAATGTCGTCCGCGGAGCTGACCGGCTTGCTGATTTCCGCAAGCTTTGCCACAGCCGCGTCAACGGCCTTTTGGATTCCGCGCTTGACACTCATTGGGTTTGCGCCGCTGGTGACGTTCTTCATGCCCTCGCGCACAAGCGCCTGAGCCAGGAGTGTGGCGGTGGTGGTGCCGTCGCCGGCGACGTCGTTGGTTTTTGTGGCCACTTCGCGGATAAGCTGCGCGCCCATGTTCTCGAACGCGTCCTCAAGCTCAATTTCCTTGGCGATTGTCACGCCGTCGTTGGTGATGAGCGGGGAGCCGTATTTTTTGTCCAGCACCACGTTGCGCCCCTTGGGTCCCAGGGTGATGATGACGGTACGCGCCAGTTTATCTATGCCCGCCTGGAGCGCCTTACGCGCGTCCTCACCAAAAAGAATCTGCTTTGCCATAGTGTTCTTCCTCCTTCTTAGTCTTCAACAACGGCGAGAATGTCGCCCTGTTTGACGATGGTGTATTCGTCATTGCCCAGCTTGACCTCTGTGCCGGAATACTTGCCGGTGATGACCTTTTGCCCCACCTGAACGTACATGGTAACTTCCTTGCCGTCCACAAGCCCGCCGGGGCCAACCGCGATTACTTCGGCAACCTGGGGTTTTTCCTGTGCGGACGCGGAAAGGATGATGCCGCTTGCGGTGGTTTCTTCCGCCTCCGTCAGTTTGACCACAACACGGTCTGCCAAGGGTTTGAGAGTCATGATGAATCCCTCCTGTGTGTAATTTTGGCACTCGTTAGCTCTGAGTGCCAAAATATATTATAACAGGGTTTGGCGGAAAAATCAAGGGCTTTTTAGATATTGACTTTAGATTTTGAATTTTGGACGCGGGAGAATATATATAGCAGGACGATTTTTAATTGTTCTGCTTATGAAAACGAGCACGGCTTGTTTTCCGCTGCGCAGAAAAGCGTGTGTTTGCGGGATTTGATATATATAATATATACATCAAGGTTAACAGTGCGGTAACATGCACGGTTAGCAGTACTGTTAACCGCACTGTATATATTATATTATACCGGGGCTATACCTGCAGCATTTTGTTACCGAGAACGTACCTTCCGCCGCGTGCAGCTTCAGAACATCTTCGGCAGGCAGAACATGCCCCGAGGGCAGAACATGCCCCGAGGGTCTTGCCTGCCCTGAGAGCCTTGCTTGTTTTCCCGCTGCGCAGTGAGCGAGCTTTTGACGAACTTCAAGCCTATCAAAAGTCAAAATGCTGTAGGCATGGCTTTTTGCGGTTGACAGCAGGGCAAAAATGGGATATAATTTTGCTGCTGAGGAGATTTTTGTATGGACAAAAATCCGGGCGTTGAGGAGATGAAAACGCTCCTTAAAGCATTGCCCGCACCGCTCAATCAGCCGTAGAAAATTCTTTTGAGGGAATCTGCGGAAGAAGACAGCTGACACAAAATCGTCCCGAAAGAAAGGTCTGCCACATGAAATCAAGCAAAACCATATTGGCAATAATTTGCATGTGCGCGCTGGCACTTTTTGCCGCGTGCGGGGACGATAATCAACCGCTGCCCGAGGACGACGAGCCGTCATTCACCACGCTCGGAGACGCCCAAACTCTCCCCGCGTCCACTCAAGATACCCAACCGAGCGCCACTGCGTCCGATACCGAGCCGCCGCCAGAATCCCTGCCCGTCGGCGGCGACAGTACCGAAACCATCCCGCCGCCAACATCAACTAAGCCGCCCGTGACGAGCACTAAAGCTCCTGTGACGTCAACGGCAAAATCCGACGGCGCTGTTTATCCGCCATATGCGCAAAAATATGCCTACGCGGGCTACACGCCCATGCAGACGAAAACGCAGCCGTGGTACCTAATGCTGCTCAATGGCAAATATTGTCTGCCGGAGGGATATGAGGTCAACACGGCAGAGGCGGGTAATGGCACGTATTTGGACAGGCGCGTTGTGCCGGCATTTGATAAGATGTACGCCGCAGCAAAGGCAGCAGGGCATACCCTAACGCCGCAAAGCGGATGGCGCCGCCTGAGCCGCCAGACATCCAACCTGGATGCGAGCATTGCAAGCTGGCAGAATCAAGGCTACAGCAAGGTTGACGCAACGCGCAAGGCGCTGGAGCTGATTATGCTGCCCGGCTGCAGCGAGCACAATGCCGGGCTGGCGATGGATATCGTCACCTGGGACCCGAACGCGCACTTCGAGAAAACAGCGGCGTTCGCGTGGCTGATGGAGCACGGCGCGGACTACGGCTTCATTCTGCGCTATCCCAAAGACAAAACCGCAATCACCGGCGTGAGTTTTTAGCCGTGGCACTGGCGCTATGTTGGCACGGATGACGCAAAGAAAATCATGGCGGCGGGCGTTTGTCTGGAGGAATATTTGGGCCGCTAGCTTTATATATTGCAGGCGCAGGAGAGGAAAAGCTCCGCGGAACGGTTTTGTTCTGCGGGGCTTTCAATATCGAAACGGTGCGGCATGGCGGGCAGCATTCGCCCAAACCGCCAAGCATTTTCAAGCTTGAAGAGGGCAAAAGGTTACAGTTTGGTTACAAACGCTCAAAAGCGCACCCGAAATCGGTTGCGATTGGGCGTTTTTTGCGCTATTTATGATGATGTATTTTTATTAAGAGGTGCAATATGTTTGTATTGACGGGCGCGGAGAAGCTTTTTTGCCAAATTTTTGCTGAAACACACGACCTAAGGGCGGCTTTTTCGCGCTCGTGCTTAACGGCGGGAGCGGAGTGTGACTGCGAAACGGCGGCGCTGGCGCTGCTTGAGCGCGCTGACATTCGCCGCGAGGTTACGCGCTGGGAGAAGCTTCGCCGGGCACGCGAGGCTGAAATCGTGGCGGGCTTCCGCCGTCTGGCATTTGGCTCTGTGACGGACGCAGTGCGGCTTTTGCTTGCTCAGGAAGTGCCCGCAACGGAGGAGCTGGAGCGTATGGACCTATTCAACGTCAGCGAAATCAAACGTCCCAAGGGCGGAGGTTTGGAAATCAAGTTTTTTGACCGCCTGAAGGCGCTGGAGCTTCTGGCGGCGCATTCGGCGGAAGAAGACGGTGCGCTGGGCGGCTTTTTGAAGGCGCTCAAAGGAAATCAGACGTATTGCCAAAAGGATGATAGACAGTGAAAAAAACAGCACAATTCACCGAATTTTCGCCTAAACAGCGGCGCTTGCTGACATGGTGGACGCCGGCTTCACCCGACTGCGCGCGTGACGCGGTAATTTGCGACGGGGCGGTGCGCTCCGGCAAAACGGTCTGCATGGCGCTGTCATTTTTTCTGTGGTCGTCGATTGTGTTTAACGGCACGTCGTTTGCGCTGTGCGGCAAGACCATTACGTCGCTGCGGCGCAACGTTCTCACACCGATTCTGCCTTTTCTCAAGTCAATCGGATTTGGCGTAAAGGAAAAAATCTCCGCAAACTGGGCGGAGCTTTCCATTGACGGTCACACAAACCGTTACTATTTTTTTGGCGGCAAAGACGAGGGCAGCGCGGCGCTGATACAAGGCATAACTCTTGGCGGCGTAATGTTTGACGAGGCGGCGCTTATGCCGCGCTCCTTTGTGGAGCAGGCGCTGGCGCGGTGTTCGCTGCCCGGTTCGCGGTATTGGTTCAACTGCAACCCCGAAAACCCCATGCACTGGTTCCGCCGCGAGTGGCTGGACAAATCCGAAGAGAAAAACGCGCTGCATCTGCACTTCACCATGGACGACAACCCCGCGCTGACGCCGGAAATCCGCCGGCGGTATGAGAAGCTCTACAGCGGCGCGTTTTATGAGCGCTTTGTGCTGGGCAAGTGGGTTGCGGCGGAGGGGCTGGTCTATCCCATGTTTGACCCTGCGGTGCATATCCGTGAGCTGCCGAGTGGGGCAATCGCCGAGAAGTGGGTGATTTCTTGCGATTACGGTACGGTAAACCCGGCGAGCTTTGGGTTATGGGCACGGTATGCCGGCGCGTGGTACCGTGTGCGTGAATATTATTTTGACAGCCGCCGAGAGCAAACGCAGCGCACGGACGAGGAGCACTGCGCCGCGCTGGAGGAGCTTGCCGGGGAGTTGCCCATTGACTGCGTGATTGCCGACCCGAGCGCGGCAAGCTTTTTTGCGGTGATTCGCAAGCGCGGGCGATTTCGGGCAATCCGCGCCCGCAATGAGGTAACAGACGGGGTTCGGCGCGTGGCGGGCGCGCTCAAAAACGGCGAGCTGTATTTTTCGCCGCGGTGCAAGGACAGCTTGCGCGAGTTTTCACTCTATCGCTGGGACGAAAACTCCGGGCGAGACACTCCGCGCAAAGAAAACGACCACGCCATGGACGACATTCGCTATCTGCTATCCACTGCGGACGAAGCGGCGGGCGGAGAGGCGTTTTTTGCGGCGGCTGTGGGCGGCGGATTTCAGCAGGCTTTATTATAAGCAACAAGTTACAATTTGCCGCCTCCGCACCCAAAAGCGGTTGCGGAACCCCGTTTTCCGCGCTATGGGTGAAAGGGCAATTAATGGATAGTGAATAGTGGAGAATGGATAATTGACAAGCGGCGACATTATCCACTATCAATTCTCCATTATCAATTAGTTTGGGGTGTTATTATGCGCAAGAAAAAAGACAAGGCCAAAACCGCGCTTGCCGTTCCGCAGACCGCTGCGCGGACAGACTTTTCATGGGCGGCGGCGGACGGTCCGTTGGAGGGCGAAATCCCGCAGGCCCGGCTGTATTACGCGCTGCGCGAGAACGTGCCGGTGCTGGACGCGGCAATCAGCAAGCTGGTGCGCTTGACGGGCGGTTTCAGGGTTGAGTGCCGGGACGCGCGCGCACAGCGTGAGCTTGACCGCTTTGCACGGGCTGTTCCGGTGAGCGGAAATCAGGTGGGGCTGACGGCGTTTGTTTCCACCTATTTTGACCAGCTGCTCACCTGCGGCACAGCGATTGGCGAAATTGTGACGGACGACGCGGACGAGGCCGCCGCGCTGTATATTCCGCCGCTTTCGGCAATCACCCTGCGGCGCGCCAAAAACGGGCTGGACGTTGAAATTCTTCAGCGCACGGGCAACGGCGAAGTGCGCTCTCCGCGCGAGCCGGAGCTGCTGCTGCTGAGCGTGCTGAATCCCGCGCCGGGGGAGCTTTACGGCAAGTCACTGCTGAGGGGTTTGCCTTTTGTGAGCGGGATTCTCATGCAGATTCTCCGCACAATCGGCACAAACTGGGAGCGTTTGGGCAACGTGCGCTTTGCGGTGACGTATAAGCCGCAGAACGACACTCTGGACCGCGCTTTGGCAAAGGAGCGCGCGGAGCAGATTGCTCAGCAGTGGGGCGAGGCAATGCGCGGCGGCACTGTGAAGGATTTTGTAGCTGTGGGCGACGTGCAAATCCGCGTGATTGGGGCGGAGAATCAGGTGCTGGACAGCGAAACCCCTGTGCGGCAAATCTTGGAGCAGATTGTGGCGAAGACGGGCTTGCCGCCGTTTTTGCTGGGCTTTTCATGGAGCGCCACGGAGCGCATGAGCACTCAGCAGGCGGATTTGCTGACAAGCGAGCTGGAAGCCTACCGCCGCATTTTGGCGCCGATCATTGAGAAAATCTGCCACACAGTGCTGGCGCGGCGCGCACTTGACTGCCCGCTGGAAATTGCTTGGGACGACATCACTTTGCAAGACCAAGTGGAGCTTGCGCGTGCGGCGCTGTATGCGGCACAGGCGGCAAAGCTGCTGGCTGACGAGAAGCTGACGGCGCCGCAAATCTGAACAAAAGAGGTGAAAAATATGGAAGCAACAACTGAAAACGTCACTGAAGAGGATTTGGCGGCAATCAACCGCTACACGCGGCGCGCGCTGACGGCGGAGAATGTCTACACCGTGAACGTCGTGCTGTGCGCCAACGAAATTGACCGCGACCTTGAGCGTTTTGACAGTGCCGCCTTGCCAATCTTGGCAGAGATGTTTGTTGGCAAAACGGGCATTTTTGACCATTGCCCCAGCGCCGAAAATCAACACGCGCGTATTTTTGCCGCCGAATGCGTGACGGACCCGCTGCGCAAAACACAGGCGGGCGAGGAATACCGCTGCGTGAAGGCAAAGGCATATATCCCGCGGACAGAGGCGAATGCCGCGCTGATTGAGGAGATTGAGAGCGGCATTAAAAAGGAGGTCAGCGTGGGCTGCGCAATGGGCAAGGCGCTTTGCTCGGTGTGCGGCGAGGAGCTGCGCTCCGGCACGTGCGTTCACAAGCGCGGGCGGGAATACAACGGGAAACTTTGCCACACGGTGTTGCGGGAACCGACGGACGCTTATGAATGGTCGTTTGTGGCGGTGCCGGCACAGCTTGCCGCAGGGGTATCCAAGTCCGTGCATTCGGAGAAAACCGTGCGTTCAATTGAGGAAAATTATACCGCGTCAGGCGGAACAATCACCCCTGCAAGCGGCACGGAGCTTGAGGAGGCGGAGCAAATCCGCACGGCTATGCGCGAGGAGACGTTGCGGCTTGCGCTGGCGGCATTGCCCGCTATCGGCGAGGAAACCGCCCAAGCAATATGCGCACGGCTTTCGTTCAAGCAATGCCGCGATTTTTCCGACGCGCTGCGCGAGAAGCAGACCCTTGCGCGTCCGCGCACGCCGCAGCTGAGCGTGAATCGTGCGGAGCTTCATGAACTCAACACAGAATTTTGCATTTAGGAAAGGAAGAGACTATGTCTGATTTTGAGACAATCCGCCTTGAAAAAGGCATGTATGCGGGAGATTTTACCGCCGCGCTGGAAAAACAAGACCCCAGCGAAAACTATCGCGAAACGCCCCTTGAGGGTATGGACGCTTTCCAGCGTCAGCTTAAGCGCTTTGATATCCATGTGAGCGGCACACACAGCGACAGAATTGAGAAATTCTTCAACTCCGCCGATTCCTCCGTGCTTTTTCCGGAGTATATCGCCCGCGCGGTTAAGCAGGGGATGAAGGACGCGGATATGCTTGCAAACATTGTGGCAACCACAACTCAGGTGGACGCGCCGGATTATCGTCCGCTGACTGTGGACTGCAGCGGCGGCGGCGCTTCCGCTTTCCCGGTAATCGGCGAGGGCACGCAAATCCCGGCGTATTCGCTTAAAAACGGAAGCGAACTTGTGACGCTGCAAAAGCGCGGGCGCACAATCAACACAAGCTATGAGTCACTGCGCTTCCACCGCCTTGACCTGTTCACGGTCTTCCTGAAGCAGCTTGGCGCGCAGCTTGCCCGCGAACAGTTCAACGACGCCGTTGAGGTGCTGCTGGAAGGCGCGGCGGCACTTGATATGTCAGGCGCGTCTATTGCTTATGCCGACCTGCTGGAATTGTGGGCAGAGCTGCGTCCGTTCAAGCTGAGCACGCTGATTGTCAGCCCTGAAAGCATGACGGAGGTGATGAACCTTCCGCAATTCCGCGACGCAGCCGGCGGGCTGAACTTCCACGGCACAGGCAATATCATCACACCGCTCGGCGCGGCCCTGCTCTCGTCTGCGGCTGTTGCCGGGGCTTCCGCGCTGGCTCTGGATAAGGACAGCGCGTTGGAAATGGTTACGGCGGGCGGCGTTTTGCTTGAAAGCAACAAGCTCATTGACCGCCAGCTTGACAGCGCGTCAATCACATGCTTGGCGGGCTTTGCCAAAATCTTCCCGGACGCGCGCAAGATTTTGATATAACAGAAGGCGTGATTAGGGGAAGCGGCTCAGTTCCGCTTCCCTGAAGCCCAAACAAGGGGGAACACCATGGCTAACGAAAACACGGTTTTGGCGCAATTGCTGACATGGACGGATGCTTCCGCGCCAAGCGGCGAGCTATTGCCGTTATGCCTTTCGGGGCTTGAATCCGTGCGGATGCGCCTGCGCGGCGCCGCGGACGAGGACGACTTGCGGGCGGTTCGCGCTGCGGCGGCGCTTGCGCTTTATCAATATCAGCTGAAGCGGCGCATTACGGGCGCGGCGCTCTGTGACGTTAAGGCGGGCGATGTGGTGCTCAAAAGCGCGGGGGACCCGCTTGACGCCGCCGCCCGTCTGCGGGATGACTGCTTCCGCGAGGCGGCGGCGCTGTTCATCGACGGGGATTTTGTGTTTTTAAGCTGCTGAACGGACGGCGTCCGAATTTAGATATCAGGTGTCAGACTGCGGCAGCGTCTGACGTCTGATATCCGGGAAGGTGAACAACATGCATTCAACCGCATTTGAATCCGCGCTGAAGCAATTCGGCAGAGCCGCGCGGCTCTTTTCGCCCGGCGGCGAGCAGCTTGCCGAATACCACGCGTTTGTGCAGCCGCTGCGATACAAAAACAAGCTGTATCTTTACGGCGTGCACACGGAAATCGGCTACAACAGCCAAGGGCACTATCTGTATCTGGGTCCCGCGGCGTATACCTTGCAGGACGACGGGCAGGAGCTGGAAATCGGCGGCGATTTATACCGCGTTGAACGCGCGGAAACGGTTTTCCTTGCCGACGACCCGCTTTACGTTTGGGCGGTAATCAGGCGCAAGGGTGAGGTCAGCTTAACGCATCCGCAGATATGATAAACACTAAACATCTCTAAGGAGCACACTCATGAGCGCAAAATC
>JAITOD010000009.1 GCA_031290105.1 Oscillospiraceae bacterium | reverse complement strand
TCTCCGGCGAGATCAAGCTCCAGCGGGAGGAAGTCCTGGAGCTGAGGTGGTTCGCGCTTGACGAGCTGCCGCCGCCGGAGGAAATCAGTCCGCCATGCCGCAAAGCGCTGTTCGAGCTGGCGGAACGTGTTATTTCTGAAAAATCCGGCGAACATATATAAAGATAAGGAGCGATCATCATGGCAAGTAACACGCCGCAAGGTCAAACTGAATTCACTGCAAAAGAGAATTTCTGGTTGACTGCAAAATATTTATTGGTCGCCGCGTCGGCCGGGGCGATCCAAGCCGGTTCATTCGAGCTACTCTCACGCTTTGTGTTTAACGAAAGCGCGGACAGCTTTGGCTGGAGCTATTTCATCGCGCTCATCCTCAGTGTGCTGTGGAACTTCACCATCAACCGCCGCTACACGTTCAAATCCGTGGCAAACATCCCGCGGGCAATGCTTCTTGTCGCCGCTTATTATGCAGTATTCACGCCGCTGACTGTGTTTGGCGGCAACGCGCTTGTGCACAGCTTGCCAAATGTACCGCTGATTGCGGAAATCGTGCTGGTGAGCATGATGCTGACCAACGTTGTGACAGAATATCTCTACCAGCGTTTGGTAGTATTTGGCAAAACTATCAACACCAACGATTTGGCGCAAGAAAAGCCCGAAGACGGGCAAGAATAATCACAGACGATTGTTATTCCAGAGAGGACGCAAACATGGATTTGACAGCAAACGAGGGCAAGCTGCTTGAGCGCGAGATTGACGGCGTGAGCTACGCCAGAATCCCCGTGCGCACCCACGTGATAACCGACGCGGACACCATCGCCGACGTGCTGGAGCAATATGTGCGCCCGCTTTTGCAGGAGGGCGACATCGTGTTCATCAGCGAAAAAGCAGTCGCCTGCACGCAAAAACGCGCCATACCCATGGAGGATATCCACCCCACATGGCTGGCGCGGACGCTCTGCAAATTCGTCTACAAAAACCCGTTCGGCATCGGTTTGAGCATACCCGAAACCATGCAGTGCGCGCTGGACGAGTGCGGCAGACTGCGGATACTTTTTGCGGCGTTTATCAGCGTGATCGGCAAAATTATCGGCAAACGCGGCTGGTTTTATCAGCTTGCGGGAGAAAAAGCACGGGGCATTGACGGCCCTTGCGACTGCACGCTGCCTCCTTATAATCACTACGTTGTTCTCACGCCGGAGGACCCGGAGAAAGTCGCCGCAAACTGCGCGGAGCAGTTGGGCACGGCGTTCGCCGTTGTGGACGCAAATGACCTTGGCGTGAACATTCTGGGCACATCGCCCGACGCGCCGCCCAAGGACACCGTTGCGGAGATGATTCGCGACAACCCGCTCGGTCAGAGCGCTCAGCAAACGCCGATTGGGATAATCCGCAAAGCCCAAAATGATACTTGAATAAAAGTAGGGCTTTTTAGAAAGACTGCTGCCTGATACGGTTCCTCCACGCCGCAATTATGCCCCCAATCTTCTTTATAAAGGTTTCATATTGATTCCGATTCACATCATCGCCTTCGGTAAGCTGAAGGAGCCGCATTTTCGGCTTGCGGCAGAGGAATACACAAAACGCTTAGGCGGGCTTTGCCGGCTCTCGGTTCGGGAGCTTGAGCCTGCCTTTTTGCCGCAAAATCCGGGCGAAAAGCAAATCCGCGCGGCGCTGGAAAAAGAAGGCGCGGCGCTGCTTTCGGCAATACCGCAGGGCGCGGCAATCTGCGCAATGTGCGTTGAGGGCACGGCCGTCCCGACTGAAGATTTTGCCGTGCGGCTGGATAAATACGCACTTTCCGGCGGGATTGCGTTCGTCATCGGCAGCTCATACGGGCTTGCAGAAAGCGTTAAGAAGCAAGCGGCATGGCGGCTTTCACTCTCCCCCATGACGCTGCCACATGAACTTGCGCGGGTTGTGTTACTCGAACAGATTTATCGCGCACGAATGATCTGCAGCGGTCGACAATACCACAAAACAATTAACAATTAACTTTTTGGGGCGGCAAAGCATACATGCATTTTCCCATTTATAGGCAAAAACAGCCCGTTCACCCCTGCACTTGCCGCTCCAACTCCGCCTCACGCTCCGCCAAAGCAGTCGGCGGAGCTTCTGCGGTTATATTATTGTCGCCGTCAAGCTTGGTGTTATAAAATTTCATCGGTATCAACATCAGCAGCCAGGCGGCGGCGGGAATCAGCGTAAACATTGCAAACAGTGCAAATCTGGCGCTATCCGTCTGCGGCGCGGGGATTGCGTCGGTGTGCGTGGCGTAGCCGGAAACCGCCAGCAACCACAGCGCAACCGCCGACGACGCGGAATTCTGCAGCTTGCCTGTGAACGAAATCACCGACAACATCACGCCCTCGGCGCGGTGCCCGGTTTTGTGCCCAATGTAGTCCACAGTCTGGGCTTCCATCTCCTTGCTGCACAGGTTTTTGAACTCCAGCGGAATCAGCGTGAGCGCAAGCTGCACAATAATTAGTATTGCAAGTCCCCACCCGGCCGTGCCTTCTCCGCCCAGCAAGGCGCCGCGTGTGGTGGCAAAGAGGAGCAGATGCACTGCTGCCGCAAGGACGCAGCAGCGCATGTAAAACTTTTTGAAATCCATGCGTTTGCCCATTTTTTCCGCGATAATCGGCACCAAAATGCCCGCCAAAAACGGCGCGGGAGCAGCGGCAATCTCCAGCGGGAGCGTGAATTTGCTGTCGCCCATAAGGTCAACGGCGAAGTACATACGCACGGCGGCGGGCAGAGTCGCAAGGGTGAAGAGTATGTTGGAAATCACCAGCATAAGCAGCGGCTTGTTCTGAATGAGCAATTTGACGGACTCCCCAACGCCGGGAACGTCCTCGGAGTAGGGCGCGCGTTCTTTTGTCCAATAAAATGCCGGGCGTGTGAAGATTATCATCCCGGCGCAGGCGACTATCGCGGAAACCGTGTAGGCGGGCGCGGTGTTTTCCTTGAAGTAGGGTACCATCAGCGCCACGGGGACTATTCCGCCCGCGAGCGCGCCCAACACCGCCCGCGTGATTGCCGATACGCCGAAAAGCTTTGTGCGCTCAATACCGTTTGGCGTGATTGAGAACGCCAGCGCGCCGATTGGCACGTCCACGGCGGTGTAAGCCATGTCCCAGCCAACATACGCGACAATCATGAAGACGAGCTTGACGCCATAGTTCCAGCTTGATTGCCCAAGGAAAAACATGAGAGTAAACAGCGCGGAAATAAACGGCGCCCACTTGATATACGGGCGCATTTTGCCGTATTTAGTGCGGGTTTTGTCCACCATAACGCCAAGTATAGGGTCGTTGATCGCGTCCCACAGCCCGCAGAAAAGGCGGATTCGCGACGCAACCGCCGTCGGGATTGAGAAAATATTCGTCATGAAGTAGTTGACGTAGGTGGAGCTCATTATGGCGGTGGACATGCCCTGCCCGCCCTTGCCCAGGGCATAGCCTATGGTTTCTTTCCAGGTGAGGTAGGTTTCTTCCCCTGTGTCAGACGTGACGATTTTTCTGTCAAAGAACGACATGCTTCCCCCTGCGTTGATGTTATTTTGCTGTGATTATATTGGAAGTATAGCAGAATATTGGCGGTAATGCAAGTTTTTACTGCGTATTCCGCTATGCAAAAGCAAAATAAAACATAAGGGCGCAGCGAACCGCCAGCTTGCCGGACTGCTCCATTTGCAATAAAACTCTTAATATCCGTGCCGTCGTCATTGGTAAGGTAGGTTTGCTGACCAATTTTATGTGCGACAGAGGAACCCATTTCAAGGCTTGATTGCATCTGCCTTTCGGATATAAATGCTGAGATACGAAAGGATGGGAATATTGGCATTTGTGGCGCAGGTTGCGGTTGGTGAACCTGAGCAGGCTCGATGGTTACGGCTACACCGCACTTGTCGCAGAACCTTGCGTCGTCGGGAAGCTGATTTCCACATGATGAACAGAACATTATAGCTTACCTCCATTCTCACAAGCGGATTGCAATGCTTTTGTAAAATCATTTAAGCTCCTTTTAGAAATAGAGTAAAGCGTAGTTTCCGGGTTATCGTCTGCTAATTCCTCATATATTTTTTGGCGGTCTTCTTCATCGATTTTATTGGATTTCGCCAGTTTAATTATGCTTGGTATCCATATGAAGAAACCAACGATTACAATCGAAAATGGTATCCCAAGGATGAGATTCACCATATTTGTCCTGTGCCTGCTCTTTTTGTTCCATGCCAATCGCTCTTCCGGAAACAAGCCATCCCTTTTATCCATCCAGCCTGCTGTTTCTCTGACAATATTCTTAGCTTCTTCTACAGTCAAATTTGGGTATACAGATTCTCCATTGGCTTTAGCAAGGTTAAATTTATAACATGACATATCAATCTTAGGCGTTATGGGAAGAAGCCCATAAGCTAAACTGATACGAGTATAACCGTCATAAATGCAAAATGCATTTTCAATCGCTGAACACTGACCGCTTTGATAATTCGGACAGGCATTGCAGTTAAAGCGGGGTGCTGGAAACAGGTGCAACAGAATGCACCGCCTGTGGCGTCTGGCTCTGTCCGATGTTGGTCTTTGCACCGCCTGCATCGCAGAACGCTGAATTGTCAGGGATTTGCTTGCCGCATTTGTAACAAAACATATATTTTTTTCCCCTATGTATTACTTGCAATCAAATAGATGATTGCGCCGACAGCGAATATATAGCAACTTAACTTGACATTAGGATTGATAAGTGGTATAATATACTCAAAGGGGATGAGAGATATGAGACCGATTTCAGAAGAAAAAAGAGCGGATATAATAAGGTTAAAAAGCG